>DAISXE010000007.1:18253-34302 GCA_036826015.1 Ilumatobacteraceae bacterium | reverse complement strand
GATACAACGTGGCAGGAGATGGTGCACCAATCCTTGCCTTTCACGGCACCACACAAGCGGGCAATGCATGGGACCAAGTACGTGCCGCGTGCACGCCATTGCAATGGGTGAGTTTTGAATTTCCTGGCTCTGGTGAATCTTCAATGCCGGATTCACCCATTGATCTCAACGCGATGGTTGACGATGCGGTTGCACTGATGGAGTCGCTAGGGCATTCTTCATTTCATGTCACTGGATATTCATTGGGTGCAGTAGCGGCCCTGCAAACTGCTTCGCGCTACAGCGAAAAAGTAATGAGCGTCACATCTTTATGTGGATGGGCAGTCACCGACGCTCGCATGCGACTTACGTTTGACGTGTGGCGCAAACTCATAGAAATAGACCCAGCGTTATTTATGCGTTATGCGCTTGTTGATGGTTATACGGCAGCGGGATTAACAGCAATTGAGCCAATGCATCAAATGGTTATTGACATTGCGTCTGCTGCTGTCCAACCAGGCTCCGACGCCCACTTGGAGTTGGATTTGCGCATCAATATCGATGATTCTTTGTCGGCGATCACCGCGCCATGTCTTGTGATTGGTGGCATAGAAGATCGCTGGGTTGATATCTCCCATTCGCGCTACCTCGCAACACGAATCGCCCATGCAACTCTTCTGGAGCTTCCAGCAGGACATCTGGTGATTGGCGAAATGGCAGATGCAATCGCTGGAGCCATGTCACATCACATCAACTCGCTGAACTGAGTTCGTAGCACCTCGGGTACGGGGTTTGCCAAGTACCGTATATACCTATGTCCCAGCACCCGACTGCAACCACCTTGTCCGAATCCGACTCCAAGAGTTTGCTGAGCTCCTTTGGGGTGCCATTTGCGGCGGAGCGAAAGGTCTCAACAATTGCTGAGGCCGCAACTGCAGCAAAAGAATTGGGTTATCCCGTTGTGGTCAAGTTGGGTGGAGACAAAATTGCCCACAAGACAGAACGCGGGCTCGTTCGCTTGCGCCTATCAAACGATGAGTCCGTCCAAAAAGCTGCCAAGGAATTACTAGACGCTGCCGTGCCAGAAGATGGAGAAGTGCATCTGCTTATTGCTCCAATGATTAGTGGAACGAGAGAACTAATTGCTGGCTTATTGGTTGATCCACAATTTGGTCCAACCATCATGGTGGGCGTAGGTGGCGTGATGGCTGAGGTGATCAAGGACGTTGCCTTTAGACCGGCACCAGTAGATGACAAAATGGCGCGACAGATGATCGCATCGTTGCGGATGCAGGAGTTTCTGCAAGAGTTCCGTGGCGAGGCCGCCGTAAACATTGATCAGCTAGTTGAAACCATCGTCGGGTTATCAAATTTTGCAGATGCGAGACAAGATGTTGTTTCAGTTGATATCAACCCATTAATCGTGCGTGAGACTGGCGATCTTGTGGCCGTTGATGCCTTGGTAGAAATAGGAGTTCGCAATGTCTCGAACGTTTCTGCTCGTACGCCGTACACAGACAGTCAGTTTCGTGCACTATTCGAGCCAAGAGGAGTTCTTGTAACCGGTGCTTCTTCACACCCCGGAAAGTTCGGTTTTGTTTCTTTGCACAATATTTTGGCTAGCGGTTATGCGGGCGGGGTATACGGCACAAACTTGAGCGGCGAGGAAGTTCTTGGTATCTCGACAGTTGCCGATATTGATCAATTACCTGACAATGAAATTGACCTCGTGTTCGTGTGTACACCTGCTTCGGCAAACCCAGATTTATTACGAGCTTGTGCACGCAAAGGTATACGTGCAGCTTTCCTCACCTCAGCCGGTTACGGAGAAGCGGGCGAAGAAGGTAAAAAGCTTGAAGATGACCTCATTCAATTGGCAGATGAATTGGGAATTCTGTTGGCTGGACCAAACGGTCAAGGGGTGGTCTCCACGCCGTCACAATTGTGCGCACAGATAGTTGCGCCTTACCCGCCAGCAGGTCACATTGCTGTTGCCAGCCAAAGTGGAAACTTTGTATCCAGTTTCTTGAACTATTCAAGACAAACCGGAGTTGGTATCAGCCGTGCAGTTTCTGCGGGTAACGCAGCCGCGCTTGGGGTTGCTGACCTCATTCAATGGTATGCAACTGATAAGGCAAGCAAAGTGTCTCTTGCCTATGTCGAAGGCATAGTGGATGGGCGCGGTTTAATGTCAAAATTGGCTGCAGTTACAAAAGTGAAGCCAGTAGTTCTTGTTAAGGGCGGCGCTACGGACAAAGGAGCGCGTGCTGCGGCAAGCCACACGGGTGCACTAGCTGCAAACGACTCCATCTTTGATGGTGCATGTCGAGCTGGAGGCATTACACGAGCTGCAACAGTTGAAGAAGCGTTTGAGGCAGCTGCAACGTTTGCTACCCAACCTTTACCAAAGGGTCCTAACGTCATCATCCTGACAACGGCTGGTGGTTGGGGAGTCGTAACAAGTGATGCCATCGCCCAAGACGGTTCGCTTCAATTGATGGCCCTACCAGAGGATTTACAAGCAGAGATAGACACCAAATTGCCACCACGCTGGAGTAGGAATAATCCAGTGGATTGTGCCGGCGGGGAAACGCGCGACACAATTCCTGAAGTCATGGAGATGATCGCACGACACAAAGATGTTGATGCAGTTATTTACCTTGGTCTCGGAATTCAAGCCAACCAAGCGCGTCTGATGCGTGAAGGTTCCTACTATCCAGACCACGGGTTGGAAAGGATTGTGGAGTACCACGAGAGACAGGATTCTCGTTTTGCAGAAGCCGCACATGCTTTATCGATCTCAACTGGTAAACCCATTTTGGTTGCAACAGAACTTGCCGTAGCAGATCCCGATAATGCCGGAGTTCGAACTGTTCGTGAGACTGGACGTCTGTGTTATGCGAGTGGCAATCGCGCAGCAGTTGCTCTCGGTCATATGTATCGCTATGCAGTGCATATCGGTCACGCTCAGAGGTAACACTCCATGTCGCGTCGTGCTCGTAACCCTCTGTCCGTGGTGATCACTGCGGCAGGTATTGGGACAGTGCTACTTGCAGCCGCATATTTCTATGTAAACGGAGTAGCACATCGCGTTGATGCTAAATCAGAGGTAGCAATTTCTGTATCTCCTCGTGTCCCAGTACTTTCCGCCCGTCGTGCACCAAATACTTTGTCGACAGTCACGCGCATAGATCGATTAGGTCGAGCATTGTCTACCGTTGAGGGCCGAATTCCTAGTGGTGCTTGCCTTGCTGTGAATTGGATGGATAGATCCATGTTGGATGTTCGCTCAGACACAGCGTTCGTACCTGCGTCCAGCACAAAACTGATTACAGCAGCCGTTGCGCTGAAAGTTCTTGGCAAGGATTTCACATACACAACAAATGTTCACGCGAAGATAGACGCCAACGGCGTCACCGGAGATTTGTATTTTGTGGGGGGCGGAGATCCAAGTTTGATTCGTGCCGAATACCCGTCACTTGAAAAGTACGCGACAACCGCGGGAACTTCTCTTGAAAAACTTGCGGATGCAATTGTCGCTAGTGGTGTTCGCCAGATTTCAGGATCAGTGGTAGGCGTAGACACTCGTTACGACAACATTCGATTCGTCGCTGATTGGCCGACGTCGTTCTATATGACAGAAGCTGGACCACTCGGTGCGCTCTTTGTGGACGACGGAATGATTCTCGGACAGCAGTTCAAACCAGACAATCCTGCACTTGCAGCTTCACAGGAACTCACCAATCTTCTAGTCGCTCGAGGCATCATCATTGCTGCGGCGCCACGACATGAACTCTTGCCAGATGACGTCCCCGTTATTGCTTCAGTTACCTCCGCACCGCTCACATCAGTATTGAAAGACATGCTTGTGAATAGCGATAACAACACAGCCGAACTCGTGTTGAAGGAGATCGGCTTTGCAGCAAAGAAGGATGGTTCCACGGTTGCTGGATTACAGACAGTGCAGGAGGTTCTCGCGAAATGGAAAATCAAAGACGTTGTAATGACTGATGGATCCGGTTTGGCACCTAGTAACCGAATCTCTTGCTCCGCCTTTCAGAAGATCCTTGCGCAAGAAATCGATGTGTTTCCATCTCTTCTCGCCGTAGCAGGAGAAACAGGCACAATCCGAGATGCCTTCACTGACTCGTCGGTTAAGGGCAGCCTCGTTGCCAAGACCGGGACTTTGTCAGGAGTGAAAGCATTGACCGGATATCTCACCATTCAAAACAGCGAGCCCGTGCTTTTCTCGCTTATCATGAATGAATCCGGCATCGACAACAAAAGTGCGTATCGTCCAGTTTGGTACGCCTTGTCTGATGCACTGAATCGCGCGAAAAGCACTCCGTCGTTAGAGCAGTTGATTCCGTAGTCATGTCTACGCCTGTGTTTCCATTAGGAACTGCATATTTGCCTGGTGAAATTGTGGTCTTGAATATCTTTGAGCCCCGCTATCTGGATCTCTTTCACAATCACTGCAATGTTATGGATGAGTTTGTTTCAGTTCTGATCGAACGGGGAAGCGAAGTGGGTGGCGAGGACATTCGTTGCCAACACGGAGTGAGCATTGTGGTGCATGAGATCGTCGAAGTTGAAAACAGGCTCGTTGTCTCAGGCGTTGCGCAATCCATCGTGGACATCATTGAATGGTCGCAGGAATGTAGCTTTCCTTCGGCAACAGTGATTGCTCAATCCGTCGATGACATTGAGATGCCGGACCGTTTTAATGTTGCTTCATCGTTATCGCTTCTCGCTCAGAACGTACGTCGTGTCTTGGCTATGTTGCGCGAAGCAGGGGTCGTCCAGCCTCCTATGAATCCGGGAATGGCACTTGAGACCATTGCTGCTGGCAGATGGTGGGATGAGCGAGTGTCTCAAGATGACCTATGGCGAGCTTTATGGCTAGTGGCGCGCCATGTTCCATGTGGCCCAATAGACCGATACAACCTTCTGCGTCCTGGCACTCTGATGGAAAGGGCTGAACGGCTTCGGCTCAACGTGGATCATGTGACCGAGATTGCCAATTTCCGCTTCTCGGAATAGCCCCTGTACAAGGCAATCAAAAGGGCCGTAGAGTAGGCACCCCATGTCTGAGACATCTCCATTTCGCCGTCGCGTATCCACTAGCGACCAGGTAAGCGACATTGTCGACTCTGTCAAGCAGTACGCACGCCAAGAGACATTAGAACCAATGAAAGGTGCTGCGCGTTGGGTCGCTGTTGGGACCATTGCAGCCTTGTCGCTCGGTATTTCAATTGTATTTCTTACGTTGGCCGTTCTTCGTCTTAGTCAAGATCTTGGCGGCAATGCACTTGATGGATCGTGGTCATTTGTCCATTACTTCATCACCCTCGCGGTGGTCTCCGTTTTAGTCGCATTGTCTTTTTCTCGTATTTCACAACGATCGCTCGCAAAGGGAACAGCACCATGACAGAAGAGAAGCGAATATCTCGTGACGACCTTGAATCGAAGTTTCGTGCACTTCAAGCCGACATACAGGGCCGCACCGCCGATAAAAAGCAGTCGTTGATCGCAGCTGGCTCTGCGGCAGCCACTGTTGTTGTAATTCTGGCGTATCTGTTCGGTCGCCGTCGTGGTCGCCGCCGTGCATCACGTGTCGAGTTTCGACGTTTCTAATCTTCATGATCGCAATAGTTCGGTTCATAGGTCGCAGACTCTTTAGTCGTCAGCTGTCAAAGAGCAGATGGGCAGCACGATTAGTGACTGTCATAGCTCTGTGGAGATGGCTGGACCGCAAGTTCATTTCTACAAAGCAGTTCTCTTTGAAGAAGAACGAATCAATGGAGATACGTGTGACAACGCAAAAAGGAAATCTTCAATGAGTGGCGTGTTCAAAGAAGGGGAGAAGGCTCTGTTTATCGACTCCAAGCAGCGCCGATACCTCGTGCAACTCAATGTCGAGGGCGAGTTTCATAGCCATGCTGGATTTGTAGCGCACACATCGGTAATCGGAACTGCGCCTGGTTCCCCAATCGAGTCGACCAAGGGATCTAAATACATTGTCCTGCGTCCAACCTTGGAAGATTTTGTTGTCGAGATGCCTCGCGGTGCTCAAGTCATCTACCCGAAGGATCTTGCGCCCATGTGCATGATCGGTGACATTCATCCCGGTGTTCGTGTTTTTGAAACGGGAGTCGGTTCAGGGGCTCTATCAATGACGATGCTTCGTTATGGAGCGCACGTAACAGGGCTGGAGTTGCGAGAAGACTTTATGAATCGTGCAAACACAAATGTGCGATCATTTCTTGGCGAGGAAGCACTCAGCCGATACAACGTCTCTCTCGGTGATAGCTATACAGATTCTCCAGAAGGAGAATTCGATCGTGTAATGCTCGATCTACCTGAGCCATGGCAAGTGGTGCCGCGCACCGAACACATTCTCGTTCCAGGAGGACTCCTCGTCGCTTACACGCCTTCAATTACCCAAGCAGTTCAAGTGCGCGAATCAATGGGCAAAGGATGGGTAGACCAGAGAACGCTCGAAGTGCTGCACAGAACATGGCACATTGAAGGCATGGCAGTACGACCTGACCATCGCATGGTTGCACACACTGCGTTCTTAACAGTGGCGCGTTGGATTGGCGCCTAAGACTTAGGGCTCAACGAAGATGCATTCGCCGGGGCATTCCTCGGCGGATTCAAAAACAGCTTCAGCGAACTTGTCGGCGAAATTTGCAAGTCCTTCTGCGCCCTGAGGATTTCCCTTTGCGGTGGCGTACACAGTGTCGCCTTCCTTCACGTAGGCGAGACCATCATCAAGGAGGGTAAACACGTCGGGAGCAATCTCTTCACAGAGTCCGTCGCCGGTGCACAAGTCCTGGTCGATCCACACTTTCATTTGGGAAGTCCCTTCGTCATTAAACCGATTCATTCGGCTTCGATGTTCCCCTGGGGGGTAACACCATGATACACAGACACCCTCTCGTCAGGGGTATGGGTGGGACATGAATTCTCTATAAGGTGAAGTCGTGGACACGCATGAACGCGACGCCCTTCTCGCCGAGATAGAGGACCTTCGAGGCAGATTGTCTCGTGCGCCTATTGAGCGGCGCGAATGGGAAGAAAAGTTACTCACCGCCAAGGGGCAATTGTCACAGGCAGAGAACCAACGCCAGCAGTTGGCGAATTTATTGCGCGATGTTCGAGAGCAGGTGGAATCCCTTCGTAGCGAAGTGGCCCAATTGTCGGCTCCGCCATCGGGCTACGGAGTGCTTCTCGACGTCAACCCCGATAGTTCACTTGATGTATTTGTCAATGGACGCAAGATGCGCGTACTGGCCTCTCCCCAAGTGAAAGTCGATGAACTATTTCGCGGTGCCGAGGTTGTTCTCAATGATTCCTTCAATGTCGTCGCTGTAAGGACGGCAGACCTCACGGGGGAAGTTGCAACTATTGAGAAAGTTTTGGAAGATGGCATACGAGCTGTTGTTTCCACCCGAGGAGACACATCTGTAGTCGTGACGCTCAGTGATCTTCTGCGTGGCTCAGTTTTGAGAGTAGGAGACACCTACCGCCTAGATGCTCGTGCTTCCGTATTGATTGAAAAACTTCCTCAACCAGAAGTTGAAGATCTACTTCTTGAAGAAGTTCCAAATGTTCGGTACAGCGATATCGGTGGACTTGATTCACAGATTGAACAGATTGCTGATGCAGTTGAGCTTCCGTATCTACACCGCGAACTTTTCAGCGAGTATCAACTACCTGCACCAAAGGGCATCCTTTTGTATGGCCCGCCAGGATGCGGCAAGACACTGATTGCTAAGGCGGTAGCAAACAGTTTGGCTCAGAAGGTGTCCGAACGAACTGGCACTGATAAGGGTCGTTCATATTTCATCAACGTCAAAGGACCCGAACTGCTCAACAAATATGTCGGCGAGACAGAGCGGCATATCAGACTCATCTTTCAGCGTGCGCGAGAAAAGAGTGAGGAAGGTTGGCCCGTCATTGTCTTCTTCGACGAGATGGATTCCATGTTTCGTGCTCGTGGTACGGGAATTTCGTCCGACATGGAGTCGACCATCGTTCCTCAATTGCTGGCCGAGTTAGATGGCGTTGAAAGTTTGAGCAACGTCATTGTTATTGGCGCAACAAATCGCGAAGACCTCATCGACCCCGCGATTCTTCGTCCTGGTCGACTCGATGTGAAGATCAAGATTGAGCGTCCAAGTGTTGCAGCAGCACGACATATTCTTGGCTTGTATATCACTAGCGATATTCCGATAGATGATGACCTTGTCAAGGAGCACGGAGACATCAAGAGCGCCATCACGAGCCTCATCAGTGATTCCGCAGAGGCGATGTACGCCACTACCGAAGAGAATGAATTTCTTGAAGTCACTTATCAGAATGGCGACAAGGAGACTTTGTATTACAAAGACTTTTCAAGCGGAGCGATGATTGAGAATATTGTGCGTCGAGCAAAAAAGAATGCCATCAAGCGAGTCTTGGCAAAAGGCACTGCAGGGCTTAAGGCGGAGGACATTATTCAATCTATTCGTGACGAGTTTCATGAAAACGATGATCTCCCGAACACCACAAACCCAGACGATTGGGCGCGCATCTCTGGCAAGAAAGGCGAAAGAATTATTTTTATTCGTACCTTGTCCAAGCCGTCGTCAAGCAGTGAAGTGAATCCTGGTGGCAAGGCCATCGAGCGCACGGTGTCCGGTCAGTATTTATAAATCATGTCAATCCCGAAAATTTGCGGCATCGAAACCGAGTACGGCATCCATGTTCGGGGATCAGACGTTTCTCCTGTGGTTGCATCATCGATGCTTGTCAATGGTTACGGCATAGACACAGATGGTGTACGTGCCTGGGATTTCCAAGATGAATCACCAGAGATAGACGCGCGTTCGGGATCACGTCCTGAAGCAGATTTTCCAGTTGTGGAAACTCTGATGGCCAACACCATCCTCACTAATGGGGCTCGGTATTACGTGGATCACGCTCACCCTGAGTATTCATCACCAGAGTGTTCAACTCCGCTTGAGGCTGTGTTGTACGACCGCGCTGGTGAGGAAGTTGTTCGAAGGTCCATGATTCGAGCCAACACACTTCTTGAAGACGGTGTAGAACTCATCGCACACAAGAACAATTCCGACGGCAAGGGCAATAGTTATGGCTGCCACGAGAACTATCTCGTCGATCGCAACGTGCCCTTCGGTCGCCTCGCGCACAGTGTCATGGCACATTTTGTTAGTCGCCAGATTTTTTGTGGCGCGGGCAAGGTTGGCGTTGAGGCACAACGAGAAGGGGAGTCTTGGGTTCCCTTTCAAATTTCCCAACGAGCAGATTTTTTCGAGGAAGAGATAGGACTGGAAACGACAATTCGACGACCGATTGTCAATACGCGCGATGAGCCTCACTGCGATGCCGAGAGATGGCGCAGACTCCATGTAATTGCGGGAGACGCAAACATGTCAGAAGTTGCCACCTACCTAAAACTGGGTACTACAGCACTCGTGTTGGGCCTCATTGAGGACAAGCAGTTTCCCATGGGTTTGGTTCTTAAAGATCCTGTGACAGCTATACGCAGAATTAGTCACGACCCCAGTCTGCAGCAGACTGTTGAGTCTGAAGGCGGCAAACTACTCAGTGCTCTCAACTTGCAGATTGCACTGTATGAGGCTTGCAAAGATTGGTTTGAGTCAATCGACGTAGATCCAACTGGTGGTTGTGGTGGTGACATTCTTCAACGATGGGGCCAGGTGTTGCAATATTTGCAAAACAACGACTCCCGACTTTCCACAACTGTCGACTGGTGGGCGAAACTTCAGATAGTGCAGGGCATGCAAGAACGGCATCAGTTACGAGATGGAGACCTACGTCTAAGGGCAGTCGATCTCCAGTACCACGACATGAGGTCCGACAAGTGTCTCGCTCGCAAGATTGGGCTTGAAACACTTGTAACCCCTAACGATGTAAATGAAGCCGTCGTACTGGCTCCCCGCAGTACGCGAGCATATTTTCGCGGCGCGTGTATTAGCCGATGGCCTCAACATGTGGTTTCAGCAAATTGGGACAGCATCGTGTTCGATGTGGGTCAGACTCAACTGCAACGAGTCTCTATGCCCGATCCTATGAAAGGAACGTTTAATCATGTTTCTGAGCTACTGAATAGGGTGGGAACCATCGACGAGTTACTGGCTGAACTGGGGTCTGAAACTGTGGAGCCGTACGAGCAAGACCCAGGCTGGTAGTGCCACCTGCCGTGGACTAGGTACGGTATGAGCATGCAAGAGCGAGTTCAACAAAACCGGACAGACGCAGATTCGAAGGTCGACCAGGTCGAGGACACGACTTCGGCCACCACCCATGACAAGTTAAAAAGTGATCTCGATGATTTGCTTGACGAAATCGATGAAGCTCTAGAAACCAATGCCGAAGAGTTCGTGAAAAACTACGTCCAAAAAGGTGGCGAGTAATTATGAGCATGCCGCTGTTCAGTCCCTCAAATGATCCTGGTTCGAACTTTGTTGAATTGGTGCGACGGGTGGGGCTAACACCTCCGCACGAGGCATGGTCCGGTTCAGTCGATGTGCCTCACGCAACAACTTGTGTCGCCCTCCGCTTTTCAGATGGCGTGGTGATTGCTGGTGACCGTCGCGCAACATCAGGCAACATCATCAGTCATCGTGCCATGGAAAAAGTTGTACAAACCGATCACTTGAGTGCGGTTGCAATTTCAGGCGCTGCTGGGCCAGCCATGGACATGATCAAGTTGTTTTCACTGACATTGGAACACTTCGAGAAGATGGAAGGGCGCCTTCTTTCACTAGAAGGGAAGGCAAATCAGTTATCCATCATGGTGCGCAATAATTTGCCGGCAGCCATGCAAGGCCTAGTTGTTATGCCTTTATTCGCCGGATACGACGATGTCGACCAACAGGGTCGCATTTGGGACTATGACGCAACAGGTGGCCGATATGAAGAACGCGAATTTGTGACTATCGGCTCTGGTGGAACACTCGCAGGAACGGTCATCAAAGTTGGTTGGCGTAGTGAACTCAGTCGAGATGCGGCTGTAACTCTCGCATGTAAGTCGCTTTGGGAAGCAGCCGATTCTGATTCGGCAACAGGTGGTCCAGATGCATTACGCGCCGTGTATCCGATCGTCGCAACCATCACAAATGAAGGATGGTCGCGAATTGAAGATGCAGAACTAAGCCCAATTTTCGAATCATTTGCTGAAGAGATGAGATCACGATGAGTATGCCTTTCTATGTACCGCCTGAGCAGCTTGTAAAAGACAAGGCTGATTTTGCACGCAAGGGCATCGCACGTGGACGCGCACTTATTGCGATGCGCTACGACGGCGGAATTGTGCTTGTTGCTGAGAATGCTTCGAACACTCTCAGGAAAATCAGCGAAATCTACGACCGTATTGCGTTTGCTGGGGTAGGAAAGTACAACGAGTTCGATTCACTGCGTCAAGCCGGTATCCGCGCTGCGGACCTTACTGGCTACCAATTTTCGCGTCGGGATGTAGATGGGCGAAGTTTGGCTAATCAATACGGACAAATCATTGGACAAGCATTTACACACGAATCAAAGCCATTAGAAGTTGAGATTCTCATTGCAGAAGTAGGAATTACTGCTGAGAGCGACTGCATGTATCACATCTCTTTTGATGGCACGGTTTCTGACGAGAAGGCATTTTGTGTACTTGGAGGAGACGATGCGAGCATCACTGCTCGCCTGCAGGAGTCCACTGCATCAGAGTCCACATTAAAATCCAGTATTCAGCGAGCCGCAATTGCTTTAGCTGGTCCCGATAGAACCCTCACAGCAGACGATCTTGAGGTCGCAATACTGTCTCGAACCTCCCAAAGAAGGTGTTTCAGTCGAGTGACAGATGCTGACATCAGCGAGATGTTGTCCTAACCCGCAATGCAGCGACGTATATACGGTATCGAAACCGAATACGGGATCACTTGCGTTCTCAAAGGTCAACGCAGACTTACGCCTGACGAAGTAGCTCGTTATCTTTTTCGCACCGTCGTTGCCTGGGGACGAAGTTCGAATGTCTTTCTAACGAATGCTGGTCGCCTCTACCTAGATGTTGGTTCACATCCAGAATTTGCAACACCTGAATGTGATTCTGTACTCGATGCAGTGAAGTACGACAAAGCCGGTGAATTGATTCTGAACGACTTAGTTGAGAATGCTGAAAAGCGTCTCAAGGATGAAGGTATTCGGGGAACGATTTTTCTCTTCAAGAACAACACCGATTCTGCTGGCAATAGCTATGGATGTCATGAGAACTTTCTCGTTCGTCGTGCTTCAGAACCAAGTTCTTATGAAGAATGTTTCATTCCCTTCCTCGTGACTCGACAAATCATTGCAGGCGCAGGAAAAATAGTGAACACGGTCAAAGGTCCCGTGTATTCAATTTCTCAACGTGCTGAACACATTTGGGAGGGAGTATCTTCTGCAACGACTCGTTCGCGTCCCATCATCAACACCCGTGACGAACCGCACGCCGATGCGGAGGAATTCAAGAGATTGCATGTCATCGTCGGAGATTCGAATATGTCCGAATACACCAGTTTTCTTAAAGTCGGAACTGCTGCTTGCGTCCTGCGCATGATGGAAAGCGGCATCGTATCTTTACGAGATCTCACACTTGAGAATCCGATTCGGGCTATCCGAGAGATCAGTTCCGATGTAAGTTGCCGTCGTCCCGTTCGATTGGCAACCGGCAAAGAAATGTCCGCTCTAGACATTCAGTCGTACCTACTGGAGAATGCGCTTGTATGTGAATCCAAGGGCATCTTTTCTGAGGAAGAGATCCAGGCTTTACGCATGTGGGAGGAAGTGATTTCCTGTCTTTCAATTGACCCGATGACCTTAGATCGAAAGATTGATTGGGTCATTAAGAAACGCCTTATTGACAACTATTCCGCTCGTCACGGATATTCACTCGAGTCACCTGAAGTCCAAATGCTTGACCTGCGGTATCACGACATACACAGCACGCGTGGCGTGTACAACACATTGCGCAGGCGCGGTGCTGTAGACACTTTGCTGTTGGATACTGAAATGGACGCTGCAAAGTCAGTTGCGCCACAAACGACACGCGCAAATCTAAGAGGCAGATTTATCCAAGCTGCCATCGACAAAGGTCGTGATTACACCGTCGACTGGGTGCATCTGAAAGTAAATGATCAATCACAGCGAACTGTTGTCTGTAAAGACCCGTTTCGCGCTGTGGACGAGCGAGTCGATCGGCTTATTGAGAGCTTGTAACCCACCTGTGGCACTGAAACAAGTAGCGTAAGAGTCTCATGTCAGATGAAATCGACCTTTCAGTGGAGGAAGACGCTCCAACACCCCATTTGGGGAAAGTTGTTCGAGACTGGCTTGTTGTCGTACTCATAGCTTTAGGGGCAGCCATGCTGGTGCGCGTTTACGTGCTCCAACAGTTTTATATCAGCGGTCCCTCCATGCAGACAACATTGATGGAAAACAATCGGGTTCTTGTGAATAAATTGAGTTATCGGTTACACGATGTACACCGTGGGGATGTAGTTGTCTTTGACCGCGTTACAACTAATGGCGGAGTAGTCGCACACGATGATCTCATCAAGCGGGTCATCGCAGTCGGCGGAGACACGCTCTCAATCGCGAAATGCAATGTCATTGTCAACGGCAAGCAGATCGAAGAGTCGTACCTGGATGAAGCATCCGGTAGTAGTCAGAATCTCGTTGATCGTTGCCGAGTCGTTGATTTAGAAGAACAAACGATTCCAAAGGACAAGATCTTTGTAATGGGTGATAACCGCGCCGAGTCATTCGATAGCCGTAGTTTTGGTCCAATCGAAGAAGATCTCATCGTTGGTCGCGCATTTGCTGTCGTTTGGCCAATATCCAAATTATCAGGGCTGTGATTTAGTGGGCACATGTCCCACCTCAGCGGAGTACACATCGACCAATCTGTCTACGTAGTCGCTATAAATGGCATCCACACCCATTCGAAAATGATTTGTCATCACGTAATCAAATTGCAGATCCCAACTAAAGGCAAGCAAGTTGAATTTATGGGCAAGGGTGACAAGTCCACCATTCCAATCTGAATGGTGCATGTTCAAGACGTCGACACCATTCTCAAGCAAAAGAGCGCACCGTCGTTCAGCGCCCTCTCTCATTCGCGATAACCGTGTTGAGTCCACGAAACGGACATCGGGATAGATAACTCGATTTCTTAGCGTTACTTCCACTTTGTGGTGGCAGAGCCAAAGTTTGGAGAGGTCGAAAGAACTCTCGATGCTGATACGAACAATTGACTCATATGCTTCCTCATCTTTCACATCCACACTGAAGTGAAAGTCAGTCCCAATCTCTTCATAGAACTTTTCCAAGGTGGGAATATGACTTGGGATGGCTGCCAAAGGAACTTCACTGATCGGTCGGGAACGACCCCACCGTTTCACGATGCCGTCATGATCAAGGACAATGTGCCCATCGGCCGTGCGCCACATATCTGTCTCCAGACCGTTCGCGCCGAGTCGTAGGGCAAGGGAGAAGGCTTCAAGGGTGTTCTCCGGAGCATGGGCCTTGGCGCCTCTGTGCGCGAAAGCAATAGGGTCACCAATGAGGGAAGGAAGTCTTTGCTGCACACTCTGCACAATAGGTGGTGGCTTCTATGCTGGAAGAGTGTTCAACCTCAGCGGAAGCGAAATAGTTTTCCTCCTGCTTGCAGGACTGGTGGTTCTTGGACCTGAACGTTTGCCCGGAGTCATTCGCCGAGTTGGAAAAACGTACGGAGATATCAGGCGGGCAGCGGCTGGTTTCGAACGAGAGTTTCGAGACACGTTTAAAGAGCCCCTCGATGACTTCCAGAAAGCCGCCAATGACATCAGAAGTGGTTTTGGGGAAGTTGACCACGAACCATCTCCACCATTTCGACCTGAGCGTGCTGCATTCCCAACACCAGATTTTTCTCCATCTCCGCCAGTAGAGAAAACAGATGAGTCAGGCAAGAATGACGAGCTTGAGCAATGAGTGTTTCTAGTGCACGCACACCTGATGCCATGCCAATCATGGAGCACTTGAGAGAGCTCCGTTCTCGCATCATCAGATCTTTCTTAGCTATCGCAGTCGCGTCATTAACAATGCTGACCGTATATGACCCGGTCAAGAATTTTCTGACTCAACCGTATAGAAATTTGTGTTCTTCAAGACCTGACTTCAAGTGCGACGGTTCATTGTTCTCGTTAGGACCACTCGATGGTTTTTCTGCACGCATGCGTATTTGCTTGTACGGAGGGGTCGTACTGGCGCTACCTGTCATCTTGTGGCAAATCTGGCGATTCATCGTCCCAGCATTGTCTAAAAAAGAAAAACGTTATGCAGTTCCATTCATCGCCTCGTCAATTGTGCTGTTTGCAGTCGGATGTTCGTTGGCGTACTGGACGCTAGACAAGGCTCTTGAGTTTCTCATCTCCTGGTCCGGCACAGACGTTTCTCAGGCGTACCAAGTCACGAAATACATTTCACTTGTAGTGCTGATGATGTTGGCATTTGGTATCGGATTCTTGAGTCCAGTCCTATTGGTTTTTCTTCAATTGGTTTCCGTCGTCACACCAAGAGCACTCATCAAGCAATGGCGATACGCAGTCATGGGCATCTTTGTTGCTGCAGCTGTCATCACACCATCGGGCGACCCAGTCAGCATGTTGGCGCTCGCGGTACCACTATCGGTTCTGTACCTGTTGTCTGCCTTAGTTGGTTGGCTCCTTGTGCGCCGAAGGGCCACATAACTAAATGACAAATGTTCGACAAGAGTTTCTCAGTCAACTGAGTTATGCGCCCGATGGTTTTCAGGTGAGGGCCATGGACTCCATTGATGCAGACGCATCCGTCTTAGTGGCTGCACCGACTGGAAGCGGCAAAACTCTGATTGCTGAATACGGCATTGCACGTGCTCGCTCCTTGGGGCTTCGCGCGTTTTACACGACGCCAATTAAGGCTTTGTCTAACCAGAAGTACCGCGACCTTCAAACTCTGTATGGAGCACACAACGTGGGACTTGTCACGGGTGACAA
>DAISXE010000007.1:0-18153 GCA_036826015.1 Ilumatobacteraceae bacterium | reverse complement strand
ACCACACGACCCATTGAACTCGTGAACCATTTTGCGTTGTTTGACACTGCTACCAAAAAAACCGAGATGTTTCCGACAGTCGTGAGCGGCGAGCCAAACCGACATGTTCAACGACTTCTAGCCTCTGGTTCATCAACTCGTGGCAAAGGTGGCCATATCACAGGCAAGAAAACTCGCCGATTCTCACCGCCATCACGACCAGAGATTGTGGACATGCTGGAAGACCACAAGATGTTGCCAGCCATTGTTTTCATCTTTAGTCGCGCACAGTGCGAAGACGCTGTTCTTTCCTGCATGCGAGCAGGAATCGTCCTCACATCAATGGATGAAGAGGCACAAATACGAGACATCGTCGAACGTCATTGCGAGAATCTGACAGCAGATGACAAAGATGCTTTGGAGTACGGCAACTTCATTGACGACGTATCGAGCGGAATCTCGTGTCACCACGCAGGGATGATTCCCATGTTCAAAGAGGCCGTTGAAGAGTGCTTTGTCAATGGACTGGTAAAGGTCGTCTTTGCTACAGAAACGCTTGCCGTGGGTATCAACATGCCCGCTCGCGCTGTTGTCATTGAGAAACTAACGAAATACACCGGCGAGCACCATCAATTGCTGCGTGCCTCAGAGTTCACACAATTGACAGGGCGAGCAGGTCGCCGTGGTTTAGATGAGATTGGTCACGCCATTTCACTATGGAACCCATTTGTAAGCTTCGACCAGGTTGTGTCGCTGGCAATGAGTCGCAGTTTTAGATTGTCATCTGCATTTCGCCCTACTTTCAACATGGCCGTGAACATGGTGCGCAATCACTCCGAAGATGGAGCCCACCACATACTCAATCTTTCTTTCGCTCAGTTTCAAGCCGACCGTGATGTCGTAACTTCCGAGGCGACCCTTGAGAAGCGCAAGAAGGAACTTGCATTACTGGAGCAGGCTTTTCAACCCCATGATGCGCCGTCAACATCTTCGGAAATGATGGCTTCTGCTGTAGAGGCTGAGATTTCTCTACGAGCACTACGCCCAGGAGACGTCGTCATGTTCGACGCGTCCAACATTCGCGGCAGGGGACTTGTGTTGAGTACTGCTGCTCGCCGATCGGGCATACGACTCACTGTTGTCACGCCTAGTCGAAAAGTAATCGACGTAATGGCAAAAGATCTTCGTGCTTTGCCATTGAAGGGCGGAGCAGTGGACCTTCCGGTTCCGTTTGAGCCAGCACGCACAGAGTTCATTAGAGAGGCAGCTACGCGTCTCGCCAAAGCAAAGGTTGACGACATCGTTGGTCGTTCGCTCGAAATCAATAATGAAGAGCGCGTGATTGATTCTCCATTGTCTGCCAAGAGCATCAAACGGTTACGCAAGGAAATTGAACAACTCGAAGAACGCTCACGCCACAGATCAGGCTCCGTTGGAGCAAGGTTTATGGATGTTGTTCAACTCCTACGGGAAATGGACTACATCAACGATTGGGAACTGACCGATAGAGGACACACGCTTGCTGGAATTTTCCACGAATCAGATTTGCTCATCGTTGAGGTCATGAATCGAGGGATTCTCGACAATCTCTCAGTCAATGATCTTGTCGCTGTGTTGTCAACTCTGGTGTACGAACCACGTGGCGGTGATAACGGTGGCCCTCCTCGTTGGCCTTCTGATTTAGTTCGCCAAAGGTTCAAGAGAGTTGAGAAGGTGAGTTTGCAATTGCAAGATATGCAGCGTGAAAAAGGAATGCACTTGCATCGTGCTCCCAATGGCGGATTGGCGTTTGAAACAGCCGGTTGGGCATCAGGGAAACCATTATCGCGAATTCTTGATCCCGATTTGACCCCAGGTGACTTTGTTAGGTCCATGCGACAACTCATCGACTTGCTGCGTCAAATCTCAAGCACCACTACAAACGAGTCATTACGCCAAGTTGCAATCGATGCGTCACACGCCCTCGACAGAGGAGTCGTCTCAGCTGCCGCTGGAGAATCAATATGACAATTCGGAAAGGGCAAGACTGGGGGAGCCCGTTCGTGATGCCCAGGGACTGCATGGTTGTAGCAAGCGATGCCGATGCTGCTCGCTCAGAACCTCAAGCACCGTTTTATGTATCAAGTGGCGACCTCCATGAAGCCCTCGGCAAGCCTCGTCAACCTAAAGCGGGAGAAGAGTGCCAACTGTTACCGATTGATGCCATGCAGTACGCGATTCATAATTCCGACGGAAAAGAATTATCAGCATTCGCAATCTCGAGCATCACCATTGGCCGTTGGTATCGAGGTGCGTTCTTTGTTCTTTCCAATTCTGGCTTTCACAAATCTCGGCATCTCTTGCCCCGTGCTCATCCAAATGATGGGTTCTTAGATCTACTGTCACTGCGCAGTTCGATGCCTATGCGACAGCGTTTGCTCTTCAAACGGAAGTCCCGAATCTCTGCACATTTGCCTCATCCAGATATTCGCGTCGAGCGACTTGATTCATTTAGCTTCACCAGAACAAAAGCACATGAGTCTTTGATCATTGATGGCATCGAGATAGGCAGTTGGTCTTCAATTTCTGTGACTGTACGACCCGATTACTGGCATACGGTCGTCTAAGCATCTACGGTAGAACCATGAAGGCATGGATTTTGAATGACTCACCCGGCACCTACTCGTGGGGAGAAATCGAAACCCCTGCATTGCGCCCAGATGAAGTGCGCATCCGAGTTGTAACTAGCGCACTCAATCACATGGACTTGTGGGTTACGCGCGGTATGCCAAAGCCTCCACTGCCGCATATCCCTGGTTGCGACGCAGCAGGAATCGTTGAAGAGATCGGAAGCGAAGTTACTTCCGTTGCCATTGGAGACGAGGTTGTCGTTAACCCTGGGGTGTCACCAATCGAAGACATCGTGAAGTACGGAAACAATTCTCCAATGGGCCCTGGCTTCATGATTTGGGGAGAACATTGTCAAGGTGGACACGGAGCATTTGCTGTTGCTCCTGCTCGCAATGTTCGTCGTCGACCATCATCGCGTTCTTGGGAAGAATGCGCAGCGTTCCCCCTCGCATATCTAACAGCGCTGCGAATGTTGAACAGAGGAAGGGTGCGCGCAGGGGACACGGTATTGATAGTTGGTATCGGATCAGGCGTTTCCACAGCGGCACTTTCGCTGGCTCATTGGTTTGGGGCTCGCACCGTTGTCACCAGTCGCGACCCAGCCAAGCGTGAAGCAGCATTGCGTATGGGTGCATCCGCCGCCATTGATAGCAGTGATGAACGATGGCCAGTAGAAGCCGACGTCGTTATCGAAAGCGTTGGTCCAGCCACCTGGGATAAATCGGTGCGATCGTTAGCGCCTGGAGGCCGGATGGTTGTGTGTGGCGGAACCTCCGGGCCAAAAGCTGAGATCAATATCCCTCGTCTGTTCTTTAAGCAATTTGAAATCATCGGTTCATCGATGGGTAGTTATGAAGAGTTCGACCAACTTCTCACCATCATCGACGCAGGACTACCCATCGAAATTGACAGCGTTTATCCAATTTCCGAATACGAAGCCGCTCTCCACAAACTTGAACAGGCTGAACAACTGGGCAAGATTGTGATTACGCATGGTGATGTGAAGTGAATTCAGATATTGAGCAATTGAAGGACAGGGCGTGTCAGTTAATTGACGATCATGCTCAGATTCTTATAGATGTCAGTCATCAAATTCATGACAACCCTGAAGAGAATTACGAGGAGCATTTTGCAGCAGAATTGCTCTGTAAAACATCAACAAACTTAGGCCTCTCCGCAGACAAAGGCGCCTACGGTGCACCAACTGGTTTTGTTGCCGACTTAGGCTCTGGCAACACAGTGTGCATTATGAGTGAATACGACGCGCTGCCCGATATTGGTCACGGATGTGGTCACAATGTGATTGCAGCAGCTGGGCTGGGCGCTGCAGTAGCACTCGGAAGTATTGCCAGCGATGCTGGGGGACGCATCCGTTATCTGGGGACTCCTGCCGAAGAAGGCGGAGGTGGGAAGATTCTCATGGCCACGAATGGCGCCCTTGCAGGTGTTGATGTTGCAATGATGGTTCACTCTGCTGACGCCGATTTAACAACTATTGATGCGATTGCCCTTCAGCAGTTGTTAGTGGAATATTTCGGAGAAGAGTCCCATGCAGCCGCGGCCCCTCATCGTGGACGAAACGCGCTTGACGCAGCAGTGCTGGGATACATGGGAGTTGCGGCGCTACGCCAACACATCTTGCCGACAGAGAGAGTGCACGGAGTATTTCGGTCAGCAGGCGAGAAACCAAACATTGTTCCTCGCGAAGCATCCACCGAGTGGTACGTGCGCTCAGACACCATCACTACTTTGAACGAATTGAAGCCTCGTGTACTTGCGGCACTTGAGTCAGGTGCTCATGCTTGTGGATGCACGTCCAAACACACATGGGTTGGCACTCCATATGCGGACATGATCACGAACGAAACTCTGAGTGCTTCGTATGTTCTCAACGCTGCGCGTCTTGGCAGAACAGTAAGTGACCCTCGCGTCAGTGGTCACAGGGTCGTCGGAAGTACAGACATGGGCAACGTGAGTCATCTAGTTGCGTCCATTCACCCGATGATCGCATCTGCCCCGCACAACACAGCAATCCACACCAGTGCCTTTGCAGAACACTCCCGTGGCCCGTTGGCTGACGCTGCAGTACTAGATGGGGCAAAGGCCATGGCATTGACTGCAATCGACTATTGGACATCAGCACAGATGCGAGCATCAGTTGAAGCCGACTTTGTAAGAGCCAACCCAGACAAGGATGTTCTGTAACTGGTATCCCCAGACGGCGCCTGTCAGGCTCCTAGGCTAAATAGCCGTGACTGTGTATGTTCCCGAGGAATTCACGGACGCAGAGTCAGATATCTTGCGTCGCTATTTCAGCAACTTAGATCAACCTGTTTTTGCGTTAGTTAATCTGCCTGAAGTTGTAAAAGGTGCTCTATTTGCTCGTTACAGCAGAAGTCCGCGCAGCCTTCGTCGACTGTTTCTCGATGAGTTTGTCAACGATCTTGAAATTGCTGGTGATCAAGCAGTAGACGCAACCGTCGGCGTCGACCGAGCTGAGTCTTTATACGAAAAAGTTTTCGTTGAATACGGCGATGACTCTGTTGCGCAATTAGGCGGTGTGCATCTTGCATGCGAGCAAGCGTCAAACATTCTCACCAAGATTCTGGAGTGGGGGCGCTTGATGAGTTACCTCGAACAAAGCACTCGCTACATTGCCTACGACGAGCGCCTGGGTGGTCGATTTAGGTATTACCGCGATCCAGATGTGGTTGCCAGCAAGTTTGGTACCCGCTATGTAGGCGATATGGATCGTATGTTCGATTCGTATAGCCAATTGGCAGAGCTTGTTACAGAACACGTCCGTGCAACAGTTCCCAAGGGCGCAAAAGATTCTGACTTTGTATATCGCCAAGCGACACGCGCCAAAGCACTTGATGCTGTTCGAGGAATGCTGCCGGCGTCTTCTTTGTCAAACGTAGGCATTTATGGAAGTGGGCAGGCATTTGAGCAATTGTTGCTGCGCATGCGTGCACATCCGCTCCCAGAGTCTCGTTTATATGCCGACATGATGCTGACTGAGTTGCGAAAAGTTATTCCGTCATTCTTGCGTCGCGTCGATGTGGCCGAACGTGGAGGCAAATGGTCTGAGTACCTCAGCACTAATGCCACCAATATGTCCGAACTTGTCGATTCAATGATGGGAGATACCGTTGCAAGTGATGTTGACGAAGTAACTCTCGTGGATTTTGATCCTGAGGCTGAGAACAAACTTGTAGCGGCTGCCTGTTACGCATACTCACATCTTCCAGAATCTCAAATCCGTATGCGTGTTGAAAAGATGAGCACTGCAGAAAAGACCGAGATTCTTAATACGTACATTGGTGATCGCGACAATCGCAGACACCGTCCTGGGCGTGCATTTGAAAGTATCGACTATCGATTTGATGTTCTCTCTGACTATGGCGCTTTCCGAGACCTTCAACGTCATCGTCTGCTCACCATTGAATGGCAACCACTGACTCCGTATCACGGATATGCAAGACCAGAATTGGTGGACGCAGCTGGAGGCACTGCCTTGTTCGACGAAGTGATGGACAAATCGTCTTCCCTCTACGACGCCCTCGTTACCGACTTTCCTCAGCAGGCTGGATATGCCGTTTCGATGGCCTATCGCATTCGCTATGTCATGCAGTTCAACGCACGTGAGGCAATGCACATGCTGGAACTTCGTTCGAGCCCTCAGGGACACCCCGCATATCGTCGCGTGGCTCTTGAAATGCACCGTCAGATCGCTGAGAAGGCCGGTCACAAGGCCGTAGCAGCGTCTATGACCCACATGACGACCGAAGCCCCCGAGCTCGAGCGTTTGGAGTCTGAACGTCGTGCCGAGGCGAAGAGAAACAAACATTCGTAGTCGGCTGTTCGTGGTGACGCGCGTCACTTTTTCGTAGCATTCGTCAAATCGACACAGTTTGTGCCTAGTATCCCGCCGCGAGCTGTTGCGCAAAAAGAGGAGCACATAGTGGCAAAAGATGACATCGACCCAGAAGATATTGATGTTGATATCGATATTGAAGGCGACGACATAGACATCCTTGAGGACCTTGGCGACGACCCATTATTGGTCGACGAAGATGACGTATTAGATGACGACGATGGAGACGACGAAGATGCCGTCGGCGCAACAGTTGTTCGTAAGGCCGGCGACGATGACGATGACGATGACGACATGGTTGCACCAGACGATGTTGAAGAGGACCTTGCGTCAATTCTGAAAGACCGTTTGGCGAGCGAGGACCTTCCTGCAGAGGAAGACGAAGTCGTTGAGACTGATGATCGCAACGCTGACGATGCACTCCAACCGAAGAAGGCCGACGAAGTGCAATGCACCAATTGTTTCCTTCTGGTACGAAATAGTGCACCATCGTGTCCAATGGGTGACGATACGTGCCCATTGTTTCCGCCGAAGTGATATGAATCCACTTTCGCTTGCCTCATCAATCGTGCGGCGCATGCAGCACACATTGAGAGGTATGCAACAACAGGCACCAGGCGCTCGCATGGTGGGCGAGTTTGCCGTTCGCCAAGCCGTGAAGGGAGCCACGAAGGCTGTTCAGAATTTCCAAACTGATCGCTCTAGTAATGCAGACGACGAACAAAGCCCTAATGCCCAACACTGACATCTTTGTTCGCGTGTCCCTCGCATCCGATTCGGACGCTATTGAGAAACACCTTCAACTCGCTCGGGCAGAAGCATCTCAATATCGCGGTGCTGGCACTCAATCACCAGAGCAAGGCGTTTTGTCACTGTCATATGTGGCCGGGGTAGGCGAGACAGTAATGGCATCTCTATCTGCGTCTGGTTCCAAAGAAACATCAGTATTCATCCACCACGTATTTGTCATTCCAGAAGCTCGCGAAATCGGTCTTGGCGATGCACTTGTGTTGCAATTGCTTGATGATCTACGGGAACTTGGAGTAGCACATGTTTCTGCACATGCGCTTCCAGGCGATCGAGCGATGAAAAATCTATTTGAACGTCACGGCCTAGTGGCACAGACAATCATTGTCGGAAAAAGTCTTTAACGACCCTTCCACTGAGGTGCGCGCTTCTCGATGAACGCCATGAGACCTTCTTTCGTGTCTTCTGACTGAAGGATGGGAGCGAATTCTTTGTTCGTCATTGCAATTAGTGCTTCATCACTTTCGTACGCCGATGCCAAGATGACTCGGCGGCTCGCGGCGACTGCCAACGGTGCTGATGTTGCAATTTTCTCTCCAAGTGCTACTGCAGCATCCACTTCTTCTCCGGGTGCAACTACATAATTCACGAGACCCAACTGATGCGCACGCTCAACTGAAAGTGGGTCGCCAGTAAGAATGACTTCCATCGCAACTGACTTACCAATGGCGCGGGGGAGACGAAAGAGTCCGCCTGCACCCGCAATGAGATTGCGCTTGACTTCTGCAAGTCCAAACGACGAGCGAGATGAGGCGATCACCATGTCGGATGCGAGAACGATTTCGCAGCCTCCAGCGGTTGCCAGCCCGTCCACAGCAGCGATTACGGGCTTGGTACGTTCCCGATAGACGAAACCTGCAAAGCCACCACGCTTGGTACCCAGAGTTTGTCCACCTGCATTTAGCGCTTTGAGGTCTGCACCGGCGCAGAACACGGGAGACTTATGACCCTCTGTGTTTGCCGTGAGAACTCCCACCCACGCTTCGTCGTCTGCTTCCAACTGGTCGATACATGCTTCCATGTCCGCTGCTAGTTCATCATTGACGGCATTGCGCGCATCAGGACGATTGAGAGTAATGATCGCGACTTTGCCACGACGTTCGTATGTCACCATATTTGCCATATCGCCACCGTAGTGGGGTAGTGGCTAATGAAAGAAGTTGCGGTCTATTCGGCTGCTTCAACAGGTGCGTCAGCAGCAACAGAAGCAGGTGCTTCAGTAATAACTTCCACAGGCGCTTCAGCCACGACTGGTGAAGGCACTTCAGACTCAACCGGGGCAGAGGTGCTCTTAGGTGAAGCAGTTACGTCTTTGTCTTTCTTGGGTCCACGTGGGCCCTTCGCATCGGCGGTCTTATTCACATCAGATGCACGCTTACGTGTTCCTTTGTCGTTGCGCGGTGCTTGAAGTGGACGTGGTGCACGAGCCTTGGGATCAACAACAATGCCGAACAACAATGCCAACTGAGGCATCAGTGGTCCGAGGCGTGTGATGGTCTTTGTGAGTTCTTCAGAAACAACTGCAGGAATTGCTGGAGGCAACACCTTCGAGTGAATAGGTGAGAACGCAGCAGCCTCGAGCAGAGCGATCCAACGTTCGGCTGGTGCATCAGGTGTAAGCCCAAGAACGGTGGCGTCTGTGAGCTGTACAGCGAGTGCTGGTGGGAAAGGAAGTCCGGCCTTCGGTGGCTGAGATGACAAACGAAGCGCACGAACAACGCGACCAACGGTCATTGCTGCAGTGATGTCTTCAAACCAGTTCTTTGTTTCGGTTTCTTGACGCACGACAAGCGCTTGCTTCATCTTGGCTACAAGACCACGTGTTGCTTCATCGATTGCTACTAATTGGTCAGCAGTGACAACGATGGAACGAAGGTCTCGTACATCAACTTCTTCGATGATCTTTTCTGCTGACAGGGCCTTGTCACGCCATTCGGCGACGCGAAGACGGGGGAGCAACTGCTCTGCAATCTGAATGAGACCATCTGCTGGCACTTTCTCGCGACCTTCCGATACAGCCTTCTTGTTTTGCTCTTCGATAGCTGCACGCACGGCAGGCACGCCCCCGATCAGAACCTTCTCAGCGATGGTGCGATGTGCCTCTGGCAATTCAGCAAGAACTGCATCAACATTGACGCGCAACGGACGAATTCGTTTTGCTTTCGGGCGCTGTGGCAACTCTGGTGGTGCGTCAAAGAACTGACGGCGAGGACGATCGGTTTTTGCATCGCCACCTTCGCGACGTGCGCCATCTTTGCGCTCACCACGAGGGCGGTCACCATCACGACGTGGGCCTTTGCGCTTGTCACCGTCACGAGGACCTTTTTTGCGCAACTGCTGAGTGACTGCTTCAAATGGCTTATCGGAAGGAAGAATCTCGAGGAGGCCGCTACGTTCGGCCTTCTTCTTCGTGGGAGCTATGGAGAGCACACGTGTGCCGTCCAAGTCTTTCTCTACGTCTGCGACAACTACGTCGTTCACTGAGGTGTTGGATGGGACAAGCGTGTCAGCAACTTCGCCTTTGGGCTCACGGGCACCGGCTGCACGCCAGGTCCATGTGCCGTCGGGGCGTTTGCTTGTGAGTTGAATCTCGAGACGACGTGACATAGGCACTTGACGCTATCTCGGAAAAACCCAATGACCATCGGTCACAGTGCTTCCACTTGCTACCTTGTGGCATGCCTATCTACGCGCTCGGTGACCAAGTTCCATCCATTGACCCCACGGCCTATGTCCATCCAGATGCAGTCATTATTGGCTCTGTCACCATTGGTGCGAATTCGTCTATTTGGCCTGGAGCGGTATTGCGCGGGGACGACGGCGCAATCGTGATTGGTGCACGCACCAGCATTCAAGATGGCACTGTTGTACACACGACACCATTCAGCCACACCACTGTGGGCGACGACTGCGTGATCGGCCACATCGTGCATCTCGAGGGCTGCATTATTGAAAATGGCGCACAGGTGTCGTCTGGATCAGTTGTTCTGCATAGGGCAGTAATCAGTACGGGCTCCATAGTTGCCGCCAATGCAGTGGTACTGAACGACACGGTTGTTCCACCAGGGGCACTTGCAGTCGGTGCACCAGCAGTCATCAAAGAGAATCGCGCTCGACAAGGCGATATCGACATTGCAGTGCAGGCGTACCTACACAAAGGCGACAGATTCAAAAAAGAGATGCGCCGCATTGACTAGCGACAACACAGAAGTTTGGTCTCTGGTTGACATCTCTCTTCCTGCGTCGCAATCAGAACTGGTGTCAGACACTCTTTGGTCATTGGGTGTCGTAGCTATTGAAGAGATTCAGGGCGACGACGAAACCCTGACACTTCGTACAAGCATGGGGGAGAACCCAACAGACGACATTGCGCTTCTCGTCCATCAGTATCCATTTGTATCGATTTCGTTTGTGGACATCGCTCGCACGGTTGCAGACACATGGCGTGCTCATGCAGAACCCACCTGGGTCACCGAAGAAGTGGTGTTTGTTCCCACGTGGTTACCAGCACCTCCTGCGCTCCACCAGATTTTCATTGAACCACTCGACACATTTGGTCTCGGCAATCACCCGACAACTATTGCTGCTATGCAACTTGCGTTACAGCATGTTGTTCCGGCAACTCATGTACTCGATCTTGGAAGTGGCTCAGGAATTCTTGGAATTGCGCTGAGCAAGATTCTCGGCTGCAGGGGATCCGCATTCGATATCGCATCAGGCGCGCGCAACGTACTGAAAGAGAACTGCAAGAGTAACCATGTAGAAAATGTCGCGTGGAATGATTCTTATGAAAACGAAACGTACGGCGCCGTTATCGCAAATATCTTGGCGCCGGTGCTACGTGAATTGGCTGGCGTTATTAAAGACGTGACTCAAACCAAAGGTGTAATCATTTTGAGTGGTATGCGAGATGACCAAGTTGAAGACGTTCTCGCATGTTTTGCTTCGTGCGCCGAAGTAGGCAGAGTTTCCATCGATGGATGGAGCGCCGTTGCTTTGGAAAAAGTGAACTAAGAGATATTTCTTGCGCGCACACCAATAGGTGCGATCAATCGATAACCAGCGGCATGGCGCTCTTCTTCGGATTCGCCACCCCAGAATCCGTATTCACGATTGCGTCGTGCAAAGTCTCTGCATTCGAACATGACTGGACATGCGTTACATACTTCTCGAGCTTGTGCTTCACGTCGTTCACGCGCTTGAGGTCGTTCTGCAGCAGGGGGAAAAAACACTGCAGACAAACCGCGACATTCGGCAGTGACAGACCAGGACGTGTCGTCCCATTCTCTGAAAGAAAACAATTCTCCGATGGCCATGGTTGCCCCCAACTTCGCCGCGCTTAGACCCCACAATAGCGGAATTGATCAACCAGTCAATTCCGTGCCTGACGAGCTCAGAAAACGCTTTGTACGCCTGCAGCAAAGGCATCCACATCAGCCTCTGATGTATCCCAGGAGGTCATCCAGCGCACCTGAGACCTGCTGAGGTCCCAATCCCAGAAGAAGCTCCACTCCTGCAGGGCAAGCCGTGCCTGAGGGGGGAGGAGGGGATACATGCTGTTCACCGCTGGCTTCACCATCTCGAGACTTGAGATATCTGAGAGGTGGTCATAAAGGCGAGAGGCCATGGCATTTGCATGCGAGGCAGTTTCAAGCCACAAGCCATCTGACAAGGCTTCAACAAACTGAGCCGCAACGTAACGCATCTTTGATGGCAGTTGCGTGTTTTGCTTGCGAATGAACTCAGCACGAGGCGAAGCAACTCCACGGCGCAAGAGAACCGCTTCAGCACCCATCATGGCGTTCTTTGTGCCGCCGAACGAGACAACATCAACACCGGCCCCAAACGTTTGCGCACGGAAGGTAGCGGCATCACCACCAAGTGCAGCAGTTGCATTAGATATGCGTGCGCCATCTAAATGAACTCGCATTCCATACGAGTGTGCGACATCACACAATGTTTTGATTTCGTCGATGGAGTACAGCGTGCCAAGTTCGGTGGCTTGAGTTATTGAAACTACACCAGGTTGCACATGATGCACATTGCCAAGTGCTCCGGCGAGAGCGTGTACATGTTCCGGAGTCACTTTTGCGTCGGGCGCAGGAACGTCTTGTAATTTGATTCCCAACGCGTGTTCAGGCGCACCGGTTTCATCAACATGAATGTGTGCCCACTCGGAACAGATCACAGACTCGGCCGGTCCGAGCAAACTTCCGAGAGCAACAATGTTTGAGCCGGTGCCATTAAAAGTGAACAAGACCTCAACATCTTCATCGCAGAGATCCTGGAACAGTGCGACAGCTTTCTTTGTGTGCTCGTCACCGCCATATGCGCGAACATGGCCAGCGTTAGCGCGTTGAATGGCTTCGAGATACCGCGGGTGAGTGCCACTGAAGTTGTCACTTGCAAAGAATCGTTCGGGTGCTGGAGGAAATGCCACAACAATGACCTTACCTGTCGTACCATTTCGTCATGACGAAATCACCAGAGGCATCAGGACAGCGGGGGAAAGACAGCCGTTGCCGATGGTGTCGACATGTTCTGGCCCAATCCGATGGACCCGGTCGCAAGAAGGAATTCTGCAGTCAGAAATGTAGGCAATGGGATTGGGTTGCACGCCAACGAGCTACGGAACTCGAATTGTCCGAGAACGAACTTGTGGTGACACGTGATGAGCTCGACACATTGAAAGATCAGATTTATGTTTTGCATTGTGCGGTCATTGATGCGCGAACAGATCTGGCGGCTGGACGCCACACCAAGGACAGCTTGCTCGAGATGGTCAATTGGCTTCTGGAGGCCGCAGACCCCGTGGCCGCCGCTTCATTATCTCCATCGTTGCGCCCATAATCTCCGTTATGTAATTTATGTGGAAAGCAATATCCACAATGGTTTGGCAGCCAGATATCCCCTAAACCCATGGTCGCAATGTCATGTGTCTTCGTCGCTGCACCTAAGGTCACCTCATGAGTATTCGTTCATTAGGAAACGGCCGACCAGTCGATCAAGTTCTTGCCTCCTTGGAAACCATGCGCACAGACGACGTGCGCTGGCGCGACGGCAAATGCTTCACTTTGGCCTACAGTGCCGGCCCCGAGGTTCTAGCGCTCGCTGAAGAGGCATACCGCAGGTTCTCTGGTGAGAACGCCCTCAATACGGCCGCTTTCCCTTCCCTTCGCGTCATGCAACAAGACGTCGTGGACACCGCCAGTGGCTGGGTGCACGGAGATGACACCACGGCTGGATTCATGACATCGGGCGGCACGGAGAGTCTCGTACTCGCGGTTCGTGCGGCCCAGAAGCGAGCACAACGCGAAGGACGCAATCTGTCAAACATGAACGTGGTGCTCCCCTCGTCTGCGCACGCAGCATTGGAAAAGGGTGCGGACTACTTCCAAGTAGAAAGTCGTCGCGTTGCTGTCGGTACTGATTGGCGTGCAGACGTCAACGCAATGTCAAATGCAATCGATGATGAAACAATCCTCGTTGTTGGTTCTGCACCGCAGTATCCACAAGGCGTTGTTGATCCCATTGCCGACATCGCATCACTTGCAAAAGAGCGAAATATTAACTGCCATGTTGATGCATGTATGGGTGGAGTGACACTCACCTATTTGGAACG
Organism: Ilumatobacteraceae bacterium; assembly: GCA_036826015.1. Taxonomy (GTDB): domain Bacteria; phylum Actinomycetota; class Acidimicrobiia; order Acidimicrobiales; family Ilumatobacteraceae; genus UBA2093. Next base: position 4,258 of record DAISXE010000007.1, on the reverse strand, counting down.
ACTCGGGGAAAAGATTGCGCCGTGGGATTTTCGATGCGATGGCGTGACGTCAATATCGATCGACTTGCACAAGTACGGATACACATCCAAAGGCTCTGGTGTACTACTCCATCGCAACAAGCAATTGCGGAGTGACCAAACTTTCATTACGAATAATTGGCTGGGCGGCATGTACGGCTCTTCAGGAATTTTGGGAACAAAATCTGGTGGACCGATTGCATCATCATGGGCTGTCATGCATCACCTCGGCGACGACGGATACATGCGCGTTACTCGCAGTGCACGAGAATCAACAGTCCGTATCGCTGAACATGTTAAGAATCACCCAGCACTCGAGTTGCGCGCGTATCCCGACTCCACTCTCCTCTCCTTCGGGGTCACCGATGTAAATCGTCATGACGTTTTTGCCATTGCAGACACCCTGATCTCGTACGGCTGGTACATGGATCGCCAAACTCCGCCAGACAGCGTTCACCTCACTGTCAACGCGGTGCACGCGCCACTGGTCGATGAGTTCCTCGCAGACCTCGACCGAGCCGTCATCGAGTCTGTGGGCGGCAGTGGCACAGTTGGGGCCTACGCCACCACGGAGTAATCACTCGACACGGCCCACCGACTACGGTGTAAGAAAACGTCTACTTGGGAGAGTGTGTTTCATCTGAAACACCGCCGAAGGAGCAACCACCCCGGAATCTCTCAGGCACAGGGACCAGGTAGACGCCGAACGCTGGAAAGAGAGGGCTCGCCCTCCGCCGACGGGGAAAGCCACGCAAGTGGTGAAGCTCTCAGGCACAAACGACAGCGGGGGTATCAGAGTCCATCGGAGCAACCATGACCTCTACCCCACGCTCACTTACCACGCCTGCATTCGAAGCAGATCACTTCGCTACGAGACATCTTGGTCTTAGCGAATCCGACCGGCACCACATGTTGCAGGCAGTTGGTTACACCTCCACGGAAGCATTACTTGATGCCACCATTCCTTCGGCCATCCGTCTTCGTGAATCAATGACATTGTCCGCACCCGTTCCGGAACATGAAGTGCACGCGTTACTACGTTCCAAGTTTTCGCGCGATGCACATCGAACATCATTGATTGGTCAGGGCTACTACGGCACCATCACTCCCCCTGTGGTGAAACGCAATGTGCTTGAGAATCCTGCGTGGTACACCGCCTATACGCCGTACCAACCTGAAATCAGCCAGGGACGACTCGAGGCACTACTCAATTTTCAAACGATGATCACAGAAATCACAGGTTTGCCTTTGGCCAACGCTTCATTGCTTGACGAAGCCACTGCAGTGGCCGAAGCAATCACTATGGCTCACCGCATTAGTAAATCGAAATCAGATTCTGTATTCATCGATGCGAATACACACCCGCAAACGCTTGCGGTTGTGCGCACGCGCATGGAGCCAATCGGCATCGAAGTCATTTCTGGCCACATCTCAACTGTGCCGGACAATTGTTTTGCGGTAGTTGTCTCGCTACCTGGTAGCGACGGCGCACTAGAAGAGCCGTCCGTACTCGCATCGCTAAACGAAAAAGTGCATGCAGTAAATGGCATTGCAATTGCCATCACAGACCTCCTGGCGTGCACCCTCATCACTCCTCCAGGTCAACTTGGTTTTGATATTGCCGTTGGTTCGTCACAAAGATTTGGTGTACCGATGGGTTTTGGTGGACCTCACGCTGCATTCATGGCGACACTCACGTCTCACGCTCGCGCATTGCCCGGACGCCTTGTTGGCGTCAGTACCGACACTGCGGGTCGTCCCGCGCTACGGCTCACCTTGCAAACAAGAGAGCAACACATCCGTCGTGAAAAGGCGACGTCGAACATCTGCACAGCCCAAGTCCTCCTTGCAAATATTGCAGGCATGTACGGCGTGTGGCATGGTCCGAATGGCTTGAAGAACATTGCGCAGAGAATTCACTCGCTAGCGGCAACAGCGTCTAATGCTTTGCAATCTTCAGGAAAAACAATATTGCATGATCAGTTCTTTGACACAGTTTCTTTCACATGCGATGACGCTGTCGCAGTTGTGGATTCAGTTCGAGCAGCCGGACTCAACATTCGCGTCGTCAACAAGACCACAGCATCGTTTAGCGTGGACGAGACCACAACAGTTGCAGTTCTCAATCAATTGCTGGTTGCTTTAGGAGCGTCAACGGTTATTGAAGCCGACCACATGCTTCCTGCTGAATACTGCAGACAAGACAATTTCATGGCTCAGACCGTGTTTCATAAGAACCACACTGAGCATGAGATGCTTCGCTATTTGCGTTCGTTAGCCGACAGAGACTTAGCCCTCGACCGCACCATGATCCCGCTCGGGTCGTGCACTATGAAATTGAATTCAACTACGGAGATGGAACCCATCACCTGGCCTGAGTTCTCGTCACTTCACCCGTTTGTACCGGAAGACGAATCACTAGGACTTCGTACGGTCGTCACCGAGTTAGAGCAAATGCTTGTCGCCATCACTGGCTACGACGCAGTAAGTCTTCAACCGAATGCCGGCAGCCAAGGAGAGTTTGCAGGCTTGATGGCCATTCGCGCTTATCACCGTTCACGAGGCGACATTGGAAGAACTATCTGCCTCATACCGTCAAGTGCTCACGGCACAAATGCTGCAAGTGCAGTTATGGCTGGCATGCAGGTTGTAGTTGTTAACTGCGACGACAACGGCAACGTTGACATTGATGACTTGCGAGCAAAAGTTCTGAAGTCTGGTGACTCACTTGCTGGCATCATGGTGACGTACCCATCAACACATGGAGTTTTTGAATCTGCAATCACAGAGATATGCGCAATGGTGCACGACCAGGGTGGCCAGGTCTACGTCGATGGTGCCAACTTGAACGCACTTGTCGGTACTGCTCAACCAGGAAAATTTGGGGCCGACGTAAGCCACCTCAACTTGCATAAAACTTTCTGTATTCCACACGGCGGTGGCGGACCAGGAGTTGGCCCAGTAGCTGTGCGAGCTCATCTTGCGCCGTTTCTTCCCGGTAATCCACTCGTTGATGACTCTCCTGTTGGACCTGTATCGGCAGCAAATTACGGATCTGCCAGCATCTTGGCGATTCCCTGGGTTTATATCACCATGATGGGCGCAGACGGTCTGCTTCAAGCAACGTCAGATGCGATTCTCTCCGCCAACTACATCGCCCGCCGACTCGATGAGGCGTTCCCAGTGCTGTATCGCGGTGCAGGCGGCACCGTTGCTCATGAGTGCATCTTGAATGTTGCGCAGGTTATTGCCGGAACAGACATCGGAATTGACGACATTGCCAAGCGCCTCATGGACTACGGGCTACACGCTCCAACCATGAGTTTCCCTGTTGCCAACACATTGATGGTGGAACCAACGGAAAGCGAATCACTCAGCGAAGTCGACCGATTCTGTGAAGCCATGCTGCACATTCGCAAAGAGATTCAGCAAGTCATCGACGGCAAAGTTGCGGCAAGCGATTCCGTTCTCCATCACGCACCGCACACCATCGAAGACATCGCAGGTGATTGGCAACGCAGTTATTCGCGCGAGCAAGCACTGTTCCCAGTTTCCAGTCTTCGCAAGCGTGCGTACTATCCGCCAGTATCTCGAATTGATGCTGCCTTCGGAGATCGCAACTTGGTGTGCACATGTGCACCTATTGAGGAGTACGCAATGTCCCTCGATGCGGATACTGTAACGGTGTGAGCCAGGAACACGAATCTCCTCCTACATCGGACAACAAATCGACAAACCCTATTGAGGTACTCCTTGGGCTACTTGGTTCGGTCGACCCGATTGATCTTGCAAGTAAAGCAATCGACACATCTCGCCGCACGACCGAAGCCCTCATCGTGATGATGGAAAATCTTGCGTCTACTGTTGACAATCTGAATCGAACCACGACTCGAATCAATTCATTGCTCGACGAAGTGGAAGAACCACTACGTCGCGTGATGCCTCAGGTAGGCAACGCGATGAATGCAATGGCTTCGATGGGCGAAGTTGCTTCGCAACTCGGAGATCTATCGAAACGCCTCGGCCCCCTAACCACGCTCGCAGAAAATGCTGGTGGGTTGTTTGGTTTTCGGCCAAACAAATCTGGTGGAGCTACGACTTCTTCTTCGCCACAAACGGAGTCGTAACAACCGTTCCGGGCAACAATGTGCCGCGAACATCTAATTGCACGGCGTCTCCCACCTTCACAGATGGGTTGACAAATGCCAAGGCGATGCAATACCCCAGGGTTGGCGAGAAG
>DAISXE010000006.1:34705-37040 GCA_036826015.1 Ilumatobacteraceae bacterium | reverse complement strand
GCATGCTGAGCAAATGCGAGAGCTTCAGATAGGCCCTGCACAATGCCTGCTATGCACAGTTGATTAACCATCTTTGCGAGTTGGCCACTACCTGCATTGCCAAGCAATACACATGCACGGGAATACGAGCTTGCAACAGCAGCAAACTCTGCATAGGCAGCTTCAGAATCAGAACCGCACATAACAGTGAGTACACCGTTCTCTGCTCCAGCCTGGCCACCACTAACGGGCGCATCTACAAACCCAATGCCAGCAGCTATGCAGGCTGTAGAAATCTCGCGAGCTAATTCAGCACTTGTTGTGGTGTGATCCACCACGATCATTCCTTCATGGGCGCCAGCAAGAACTCCATCGGCGCCAAGCATTACGGAGCGAACATCGTCATCATTTCCCACACACAGCATCACAATGTCGCTTGCTGCTGCTACCTCACGAGGGGTTGCAAACGAAGCACCCGAGTATTCCTTGACCCATGCTTCTGCTTTTGAAGCGGTGCGATTAGAAACTGAGACAGAGTGACCAGCACGAGCGAGATGCCCAGCCATTGGAAACCCCATGACTCCTAATCCACAAAAACCCAACCGGGCCATGATCTACTCGTCGTCTTCGAGTTCTGCGTCGTCGTCGTCAGTTTTCTTGACTGCTTCGACTTTTTTCTTTACGACTTTGGCTGGCTTGAGAACACCCTTTTCCAAGGCCTTGTTCAAAAACTCTTCTGCTTCTTCTTTGCTGACCTTCAACGCAGGTGCAATTTCAGAAATCAGGTTCACGCGTGCACGCTCGTACATGGTGCGCTCTGCTGCAGATAATGATGCATCGCGGTTGCGCGCTGCAAGGTTACGAACAACTTCTGCCACCTGATAGACGTCGCCGCTCTTCAGTTTTTCTTGGTGGTTCTTGAAACGACGTGACCAGTTGCTTGGAACGCGAGGGTCGGCCTTTGAAAGCACAGCCACAAGGTCTTCTAATTCGTCTGGGTTGACGGGGGGCCGAACGCCCACTTCGTCGAGCTTCGATAATGGAACCTGAAGGATCATCTCGTTGATGATGGTTTCAAGGATGAGGTACTCCTCTTTCTTCCCCGTGCCGAAGAAGTCGTGCTTCTTCTTACCTTTTACTTTGCAGGCGCCATGCTGGGGGTAGATGACAATGTCATCTTTCTTAAATTCCACCCTGCAATTGTAAGGCTTAGGTGCTGCAAAGCCACATTTTGTGGCGCATCTCAACGATTTCTATGCAAACGATTGCTGTAATTGCGAAGGAATTGGCGCCCCCGGCAGGAATCGAACCTGCGACCTGCGGATTAGAAGTCCGTTGCTCTATCCGACTGAGCTACAGGGGCCTTGGCACTACTCTACCGAGGCTCGCTCAGCAGAAGCTTGCGTAGGAATGCAAGAGCCGTAATCACGCTGAACTGGCGCATTTGGTCGCGCTGGCCCGGCAGTTGCGAGCGCGTGGAGAATGTCTGTCCATTCGGAAATGCAACACCCACGCACAACGTGCCCACGGGTTCGCCATCTTGCTCATCTGGGCCAGCAACGCCGGTAAGTGCCAGACCAACAGAAGCGCCCAATACGCGCTGCGCACCGCTTGCCATTTGCATTGCAGCACGCTCAGAAACAACCGGCCCCGCTTCTACACCGAGTACATCAAACTTCACATCGCTTGCGTAACTGATGACGCCGCCTTTAAACACACGTGACGCACCAGCAATCGAAGTGATGCGACCGCCAACAAGGCCACCGGTCACCGACTCTGCAAGCCCCAGTGTCCATCCGCGTTCTTCCAACAAGTTGAGCACCACAGATTCCATGGTGTCTGCGTTCGTTCCAAACACAAGATCTTCGGTGAGGGCACGAACCTTTTGTTCCCAGATTGACAACAATGCATCGGCATCTTTGTCCGATGACGCTTTAGCCGTGAGGCGAACTTTGATGCCTTCCCAACCACTTGCAAGAAATGCAAGCGTCGGGTTTCCCAATGATTCAAGTTCATGAATAATCGGATCGAGTCGTTCGTTGAGTGCAGATTCGCTCTCACCCCACGTGCGCAACACCAGACTCTTGATAACACTGGCTTCACCACTGCGACGCAACAGATCTGGCAACACTGCACGTGCCAGCATGTCGTGCATTTCGTGGGGCACGCCAGGCATTGCGTACATCATCTTTTCCCCAACGGGGCACACTAAGCCCGGTGCAGTGCCACGAGTTTGTTCAATGATTGTGGCGCCTCGTGGTACTTGCGCTTGTTGCAAGTTATTCGGAGCCATGTATCGATTGCGCTTGGCAAACAGATCTGCAATCAGTGCAGCAATCTGTTCGTTGTGCTCAAG
>DAISXE010000006.1:0-34605 GCA_036826015.1 Ilumatobacteraceae bacterium | reverse complement strand
TGCGCTTGGCAAACAGATCTGCAATCAGTGCAGCAATCTGTTCGTTGTGCTCAAGCGGCGCTCCCATAATCTCTGCAAGTGCCTCACGCGTGAGATCGTCGTGGGTTGGTCCTAAACCGCCACAAATAATGACAGCATCAGCATCTTGTAGCGCAAGACGAATTGCTGCAACTACGCGTGCAAGATTGTCGCCCACCTTCAATTGAAGATGCGACTCAATGCCAACTGCGGCCAACTGCTCGCCAATGTATGACGAGTTGGTGTCCACAATCTGACCAAGCAATAACTCGGTCCCCACGGCCACGACATTGCACTTCATATTGCCTATATGGTCTCACTTTGTAATTGCCAACGACGAAATGAATAGAACGCTGAGACCAGAAGTGCCCCCGCCAATACGGTGGCCACTGCAGACAACATGTGATAACCCACCGCTCGGCGAATGAATCCAGACGAAAGACCTGCGAGGCCACCACAAAAACTCATCATGAGATCAGCTGAACCCTGCACAGTGACCCGCTTGTCGTCTGGTACCGACTCCAGCAACATTGCAGATCCGCCAATGAGCCCAAAGTTCCATCCGATACCCAGAAGCCACAACGCCGGAAAGAGAACTATTGCGGCCTCGCCACTCAGAGCAGACAAAATCGTGGATGCAACAAGGATGCCCGAACCTAACAAAACAGCCCGAACGGTTCCCCTCTTGTCTGAGTACCGCCCCACAAAGGGACTGAACGCATACATGCCTGCAATGTGCAACGAGATAACGAATTGGCTCAACGTTTCATGACCATGCAATTTCATGTGCACTGGAGTCATTGTCATCACCGCGACCATTACTGACTGTGAGATCACCATAGATGCAAGAGCAAGTCTCCCTTTTGGTGTGGCAACCACAACCGTCAGGGCCTCTTTTATGCTCGGCAGTTTCACACTGCCCTTTTCACTAATGCCACCGGACACAACCAATGGGTCTGGCCGCAATCGCACCGCTGTATTCACGAACGCAAGCAACAACACGCACGCAGAGAACACCCACGGCCCGGTGTACTTGTGCCACCCAAACCACTCTTGGCCTGCTGCTTCAGCGGGAGAAATAAGAAGTGGCCCAAACACCGCACCAAACGTGGATGCAAACACAATTCGGCTCATTGCTTGGCCACGTTGCTCGGGTACCGCTAAGTCTGTTGCTGCATATCGCGCCAACAAGTTCGAGGCTTGTCCATTTCCAAAGAGAAACAAACCAACGAGGAACAATGGCAGCACTGACATCTGCGCACCGAATGCCGCAATAACAGCGCCGATGGTTGCCAACAGATATCCCAACTGCAAGCCCGGGCGTCGTCCACGACGCATCATGATGCGCGAAAGCACCTGGGCCATGACTGCAGTACCGATAGTGACAGTGGCTGTTGCTATTCCACCCCATGGTGTTGTGTCGCCCAGGATCTCTTGCACCACATACGCACCGACCGTGACAGCTGATGCCAATGCGGCTGCGCCAATGATTTGACCGCTTGTGAGAATACGAAGCGTTTTGCGTTGAAGCGCAGCGCGCTCGACGTCTGTGATTCCCGGCGTGTTCACGAACCGGTACGACTAGCTTTCATCGCATATTGCGCCGCGCTCAACAAAGTGAGAGCTACCGCTATCCACATACAAATGGTGAATGTCCATGTGTAATCAAGAACTGTGAGTGGCGCCAACGCAAAACCCACGGCCATCTGCTGACTAAAGGTCTTTACTTTTGCTGTCTTACTTGCCGGCATTGACACACCACGTGAGCCGACAAACACTCGATACAAACTGACGATGATTTCACGCGCCGCAATAATGATGACGGGCAACACCCAGAACACGTCACGACTCACCAATGTGAACATGGCGCCAAGCACCAGAATCTTGTCGGCAAGTGGGTCTAGGAACGCACCACTACGCGTGATGCCATGTTTGCGCGCAAGATAACCGTCGAAACCATCACTGCTACAGAGAACAACCCACACGACAAAGGCAACCCATGAACCGCGTCCATCATCGGGAATGAGTGCGAACAAGAACGGTGAAGCCAACACGCGACCCACGGTGACCATGTTGGCCCAGGTGACAATGGCGGTTTCATCAACGGGCATTTGCAACACTTCCCTCGACTGCAATGAGATCTGGTCCAAACACTTGCTCAACCGTCACTGTGTGGAACCGTCCGACCTCAAGAGAATCAGGCACTTGTACGACACCGTCAATTTCTGGTGCTTCACGGAAGGAACGGGCTATACCGGGCTCATCCACCAACACCTCAATAGTTTCCCCGAGCAACAAGTCGCGACGATCAGATGAAATGGCATCTTGAATCTCACGAAGTTCTGCAAGCCGCTCATTCATGAGTGAAACGTCAACATGATCGGGAAGAGTCAACGCGTGAGTTCCTTCTTCAGGGCTGAAAGCAAAGAACCCGCACCAGTCAAGTTGCGCTTCGCGAACGAAACTCAATAACTGATCATGGTCTTCTTCGGTCTCGCCTGGGTAGCCGACAATAAAGTTGGTGCGAAACGCCGCGTGGGGTGCCAATGAGCGAATTCGTTCAATGCGCTCAAGGAAACGTTGTCCGTCCCCCCAACGACGCATGCGGCGAAGGTGTGGCTTGCTCACGTGTTGCAAAGACAAATCGAAGTACGGAACCTTGGTTTCCAAAATCGCGTCAATGAGATCATCCGAAAGGTCACTCGGATAGAGATACAGAAGACGCACCCAATCGGTCATCTTCGTTACATCGCGAACAAGTTGAACGATAGATCCGGCACCTAGTTCTTCGGGACGATCCTTGCCATAGCTTGCAAGATCTTGAGCGATGAGTACTACTTCGCGAACATCGAGTTGTTCTACTTCCGTAAGGATGGAAGAAATATCTCGACTACGTTGCGGACCACGGAAACTTGGAATAGCGCAGAATCCACAGTTGCGGTCGCATCCTTCGGCAATCTTCACATATGCCCAAGGTGACGCAGACTTTGGTCGTGGCAAGTTCAGAAGGTCGAAAGACGGCACTTCGCCAGTTACTTTCAAAGGCTTACGACCCAACTGAATGGGTACACCAAAACCAGCGACCTGATCTGCTTCAGGTAATGCTTCAGCAAGTTCATCGCCATAACGCTCGGCCATGCAGCCAGTCACAATGAGACGAGATGAACGCTTGCGCATGTCATCGAGCGTCAACATCATGTCGATGCTCTCTTTGCGTGCTTCTTCAATGAACGCGCATGTGTTCACAATGACAACATCAGCTTTTGACGGGTCATCAGTAGACGTCAAACCATCGGCGATGAGGGTTCCCGCAATTTTGTCGGAATCCACCTGGTTCTTCGGGCAACCCAAAGTCTCAATGTAGTAGCGCTGCCCCATCGATAAGAGCCTACTGGTTATTGAGTTTGAGCCCCTTGTATGGCCACTTCATGGCAAGTAGACGCCCCGTCGATGACGCCGTGATGTATGCGGTCTGGAAATCTGGGCCCCCAAAACAAATATTGGTGGTGATGCGATCATCTACTGCGATGTGCTGCAGTATTTCCCCTGATGGAGAGATGACAGTGATTCCGCCATTAATCAAGGTGGCCACGCAGACATTGCCATCACCGTCGACTGCCAGTGAGTCCAACAGTTGATATCCGGGCAATCCACACAAGACAGCAAATGCGCCATCTGGCGGCGCCAACACGCCTGGCGACGTGATGGTGCGTTGGAATACGCGACCCGTGTGTGTCTCTGCCCAGTACAACGTGTCTTCGCTTGGAGACAAACCAATGCCGTTTGGACCATCAGTTGGGAATGCGATTTCAGTGATTGATGAACCGTCGGTGGTTGCGTAGTAAATACCTGTGCGGTCTGCTGTACGTTCATCTCGCGTGCCGTGGTCGGTGAAGTAGAAACCACCGTGCTTATCGAACACGATGTCATTCGGTGCACGCAATTGATGCTCACCACAATGCGTGTACAAATCTGTGACAACACCAGTTGCAATGTTGACTCGCTGAATACGGCCACCGATGTATCGAGATGGGTCAAACGGTCCGGGATATAGCAAGCCACCCATGTCGACTTTTGTAAATGCATTGCCGTTGTTGCACAGATACAAATCGCCGTCTGGACCAAGTGCTAACCCATTTGGTGCACCATTGATTTCAGCAACAGTTGTCTTTGTGCCGTCTGGTGCAACTCGCGTGAGACGCGAGGCAAACATTTCGGTGAGAATCACACTTCCGTCCGGCATAGACACCGGACCTTCTGGAAATTGCAATCCGTTGGTTATCTCGGTGAACGCCTGATCGGCCATGTGTTATCCCCCCATGCTGTCGAGTTCTTCAACGCTCATCATTACGGTGCGCGCCTTGGAACCTTCGCTTGGCCCTACTATGCCACGCTCTTCGAGTTCATCCATCAGTCGGCCTGCACGGGCAAAACCCACCTTGAGTTTGCGCTGCAAAAGCGAGGTAGAACCCACTCCCGAGCGCACCACAATCTCAATGGCGCGCTGAATGAGATCGTCGTCGTCGCCGTTGCCATTACCGCCTCCGAAAAGGCCTCCACTGCTTGAACCACCTGGTTCATCGCCTTCAACTCCAGAGACATACACAACTTCGGGAGCCTGACGACGCCAGTGAGCAACTACCTTGCGCACTTCGTCTTCATCGACCCACGAACCCTGGATTCGATTAGGCACGTTTGTGTTTCCTGGCATGAGCAACATGTCGCCCTTACCGACGAGTTTTTCAGCGCCGGGTTGATCGAGAATGACTCGACTGTCGGTGAGGCTGCTGACAGCAAACGCCATACGTGCAGGAATGTTTGCCTTGATAACACCAGTAATGACGTTTACTGATGGTCTCTGAGTTGCAACGATGAGGTGAATACCAACAGCACGTGCTTTTTGAGCAATACGTGTGATGCTCTCTTCAACGTCGCGAGCAGCAACCATCATGAGGTCGTTTAATTCGTCAACGACAACAACGATGAATGGCAAACGCTCGTACATCTTCGCGTTTTCATCGGTGGGGTCATTGACCTCACCTTTATCGAATGCTGCGTTGTAACCGCCAATGTCTCGAAAGCCCACTTCCACCAAAAGGTCGTAGCGGCGTTCCATTTCTTTCACTGCCCAACCTAAAGCGTTTGCTGCTTTCTTCGGGTTTGTAACAGGAGCTGTAAGCAAATGCGGCAGACGCGCGTATTGGCCCATCTCTACTTGCTTCGGGTCAATGAGGATGAGACGAACTTGGTCAGGCGTGGAACGCATGAGCAATGAAGTCAAGATGGAGTTGATGCCACTTGATTTACCTGCACCGGTAGCACCAGCAATAAGAAGGTGAGGCGTTGCGGCAAGATTCAAAAACACTGCCCTACCTGCAATGTCTTTACCAACAGCCACATCGAGTGGATGTGTAGCCGAACGTGCTTCTGGCGAATTAATCAAGTCACCAAGAGAAACAAGTTGACGTGTTTCGTTTGGAACTTCTACACCTACAGCAGACTTTCCTGGAATGGGTGCCAAGATACGAACATCGGTAGCGGCCATTGAGTATGCAATGTCGCGGTTCAGGCTGGTGACCTTGGCAACCTTGACACCAGAGCCAAGCTCTAATTCAAAACGCGTAACGGTGGGACCAACGGTCATTCCCACTAGACGTGTTTCCACTCCGTGAGACGCAAGAGATTCTTCAAGCAAACGGCCACGCTCAGCAACGCGCGCTTTATTCACTTCGTGCACTTCTGTCATGGACAAAATGTCTGTGGAAGGCAATGTCCATACTCCAGGAGTGGACGGCACATGTGATGCAGCGTCATCGTTCTTCGCGTCTTTGTTCTTCGTACCTGGCTTGCCTACAAACTCTGGCGTGATGGGTTCTACTGAACCAGGCTTTGGCTTACGACCTACTCGCGGTTTGGAAGGACGCAGTTCTTCATCTTCGGCGGCGTCATAAATGCTGACTGGTTCTTGTGGGCGACGTGGACGATCATTTTCACCAGGCACTTCAACAAGATCGTCATACGAATCATTCGAACGATTAGCAGTTGCCTTACGCGCAGCATCTGATGCCGAACCGCCCACTTTGGCGGTCCACGTGCGAACGACGATCAGCAATTCTGGAACAGTTGTGTCTGTAATCAACATGGTTCCACCGAGCGCTATTGCAAGCAACACAACAAGTGCCCCTGCCCAACTCAGTGTGGAACGAAGTGGTTCACCTACGATCGCGCCGAACCATCCACCGGCTTGTGACATTGCGTCGACGTCGGCGACGATTTTGTCTGCACCATTCATGATGTGAAGCAAGCCAAGAATGGCGAGCACAACAATTGTCCAGCCGATGGCGAGACGCACACGGTGCTCAATACTGCGGCGACGCACCATGGCAACACCGATACCCACCACAACTACGGGGAGAGCAAAACGACCAAGACCTAACAACCAGCCGAAAGTGGTGTCGATAGCTTCACCAAGAGGTCCGGCGATATGGAGATACATAGACAACACGAACAAGATGCCCATGCTGATGAGACCCACGCCCCAGAACTCCACTTCGCGTCCACGCACAACTTCACGAGCAGCAGAATCGGGTGCAGCAGCGGGTCGCTTGTTGCCCTTTGGTGGAGTCTTGACAGAGCTACGGGAGCCAGCAGACTTCTTGGATCCTTGTGATGATGGTCGAGAACCCTTGGCAGACATAAAAAAACAGTACCAACGCCGTGTTCGGGGGTTCGGGATACCTAGATATAAGTGGCTATTTCGAGCCCTTCAGACCATCTCAGGTGGTCATGACCACTGGCACGATCATGGGGCGACGCTTGGTGCGGTCGCTCACAAACTTTCCAGCGGCTTTGCGCACTATTCGCTCGAGACTGTCGATGTCTGAAATTCCATCGTCAAGGGCCTGCACAAGTGCTTTCTCAATATGTGCTTCGGCTTCGTCCAACAAGTTGTCGGCCTCGGGTGCATACACCCAACCTCGCGTGATGAGTTCTGGCCCAGTAATCACTTTGTGCAATGCACTATCCACCGTGGCAACGATGACAACAACACCTTCTTCAGCAAGCACTCGCCTATCGCGCAACACTCCTTGACCAACATCTCCCACAATGCCGTCCACAAACAAATAACTTGCTGGCACTTTGTCGGCAAACACAAGTCCGTCGTCGGACAATTCCAATACATCACCGTCGGTTGCTTGCAACACATGGTCTGGGGCTGCGCCCATCACGACAGCCAACTCGGCATGGGCACGCAGGTGGCGAAACTCACCGTGTACCGGCACAAACCACTCGGGTCGCAAGATGGAGTGATACGTCTTTAGTTCGTCTGCTTGCGCGTGCCCTGTTGCGTGCACATCTGCAATGCCACTGTGCACGACCTTGGCTCCTGCACGCAAGAGGCCATCGATCACACGATTGACATTGCCTTCGTTTCCAGGAATGGCGTGACTCGACAAAATGATTGTGTCGTGTTCACCAACCGTGAACCATTTACTTTCGCCACGAGAGAGCAAGGACAGTGCTGCCATTGGCTCGCCTTGTGAACCTGTTGAGATAATGCACACATCTGCTGGTGCGTAATTGTCTACTTTTTCAACATCAATGAAGATGCTCGGCGGGACATCGATGAGTTTTAGCTGAATCGCCAATGCAATGTTCTTTTGCATTGAGCGCCCCATAAGGCACACTTTGCGACCGTTGTCGATGGCGGCTTCAATAATCTGCTGCACACGGTGAATATGGCTAGCAAAGCTTGCAGTAATGATGCGACGGTCACGATGTTCGTGGAACAACTGATGAAGAACCGCTCCAACACTCTTCTCGCTTGGTGCATGTCCGTGCTCTTCTGCGTTCGTGGAGTCACACATCAACAAGCGCACGCCAACAGTTGCTGCAAGTTCACCAAGTCGCGCAAGGTCTGTGCGTCGATGATCTACCGGTGTGAGATCAAGCTTGAAATCGCCCGAATGCACAATGACGCCTTGTGGAGTGTGCACGATGATTGCGTGTGCGTGCGGCACAGAGTGAGTAACAGGAAGAAATTCAACATCGAATGGGCCAATGTTGATGCGCTCGCCGTCGCGCACAGTGACAAGGTCTGTCTTTCCGAGAAGACCAGCCTCTTCAATGCGGTTTCTTGCAAGACCCAGTGTGACATCGGAACCATAAATAGGGAATGACAATTCGCGAAGCAAGAACTGCAAACCACCCACGTGGTCTTCGTGACCATGAGTTGCTACACATCCAACAATGCGCTCGCGGTTCTCAATGAGAAATGTGAAGTCTGGAAGCACCAAGTCGATGCCATGCATGTCGGCATCGGGAAACATAAGTCCGCAGTCGATGAGCAGCAACTTGTTGTCTTGCTCGAGAACCATGCAGTTGCGACCAATCTCGCCAAGACCGCCTAGAAAATAAATACGTACTGATTGAGCCATAGGTTTTAACCGCGCAATGCGGCGCGTGCTTTCTGAAGATTCTCATGAACCTCACGGGCACGAATGTCGAGACCGGCAGGTGGCGGCCCCATGGGAAGTCTGCACTCGCCAACGGCAAAGCCCAGATGATTCATCATTACTTTTGAAGGAATTGGGTTTGGATTCGCGTCGCCAGTTTCGAACGCATAACTCTCTAACAAGATGTCGTTGTATGCGCGAGCAGTAGCAATGTCGCCGCTCTTGAACGCTGAGATCATTTGTTGATGCTCTGGCGCACTCCAGTGCGTAGCTACACCAATGACTCCCGAACCACCGTATGCAAGAAACGCAAGAGTGAGTCCGTCGTCACCTGAATACAGTTCGAAATCTTTCGGCACCATCTTCATGAGGTTGGCCGTTTCTGCAGGCGCACCCGCTGCATCTTTCAACGCCTTGATGTTTTTCACATTGTTGGCAAGGTGCGCAAGAGACTCAGTACTGATTTTGCGACCAGTTCGTACAGGAATGTCGTACACAACAACTGGCAAGTTGGTTGCGTTCGCCATGGCGGTGATGTGGCCCACGAGACCAGACTGCGGCGGGCGGTTGTAATACGGCCCCACTGCCAAGATGCCTGCAGCACCCATCTTCGTTACTTCTTTTGTGAGATGCACCGAATGAGCAGTGTCGTTAGATCCGGAACCTGCAATCACCGGAATAGTGACAGCACCAATGACTGCTTCCCATAACGCAAGCTTCTCAGGGTCTGTCAACGTGGAGGACTCTCCCGTTGTTCCCGAAACGACAAGACCATCGTTTCCATTGTCTTGCAACCAACGCGCGAGACGCACAGCCTCATCGATATTGAGCGCACCTGTGGAATCGAACGGCGTGATCATTGCCGTGAGTACTTGTCCGAAAAGGGCCATGCCCCATTATGACCGACTCACGGCGTTGACAACGCCCCGAAATTGGTGGTTATTGACCGATTGTTGGCATTTCTTTGCCGAGCTCAAAATCTGTGAACTCTTCGGCGGTGTCTTGCCAGTCCTCGAACTGAATAACGCCCATCTCTTCGAACTTATGACGCAGCCATTTGTCGTTACGGTCGAGAAGGCCCAACTTCTTGCAGTTCGGCACGATCTTGGCGAACAACATCTGCTGGAACAACTGGCGAGCGGGGTCTTGCAACATGATGGGAGCAAGTTCTTTGGTGCTCACGCCCATGCGATCCCATACTTCTTGCTGCAAGAAGCGGTCACGCATACGAACACTTGCCTCGTAGGCAAATTCCTGGCGGTCTTTCATCTCGGCGTCTGACATTCCGTCATAGACCTCTTTGAGACTGAGAACACCGAACGCAACGTGGCGCGCTTCGTCACTCATGACGTAACGCAACAACTTCTTCAAGAGTGGCTCGTTCGTTGTGGCATGGAGGAATCCGAATGCAGCAAGTGCCAAACCTTCCACCATGATCTGCATACCGAGGTAGGTCATGTCCCAGCGGCTGTCATTGACGATGTCG
This sequence comes from Ilumatobacteraceae bacterium, assembly GCA_036826015.1. Classification (GTDB taxonomy): domain Bacteria; phylum Actinomycetota; class Acidimicrobiia; order Acidimicrobiales; family Ilumatobacteraceae; genus UBA2093. The sequence continues at coordinate 24,645 of DAISXE010000006.1, read as the reverse complement.
TCAAGTAGCAAACGAAGGTGCGTATTGACTTGGTATCCGCCTTCGAGTTTTTCATCGAGATAACGAGCGAATACTTCGACGTGACGTGCCTCGTCGACTACCTGAGTGCTCGCGTACAACTTTGCGTCGTACCAGGGCACTGTTTCCACAATCTTCGATGTGCAGATCAACGCGCCTTGTTCACCGTGAAGGAACTGACTGAGCTGCCAGCGGCGACCCTCGATACCAAATTCAAGCCATTCTTTGTCGCCCCAAATACCAATTTTGGTATCTGCGTACATCTCGCGCTCCATGCCATTGCCGATTAGGGCTGCATCTTCTGCGATGGTCTTTTCAATATCTACACCAATGCTCCAATCAAGATCGGTTGCACCGTTCCACTGCCCGACTTTTGCCTTTTCATACAACTTGCGCAGATGAGGGCGCGCGAGTGAATAGTCCCAAGTGAAAATGCTGTCTGCATTGTTTTTTACGATGTGCTCTACTTCATCAACATCTGTGTTGGTGATAGCAAGAATCGCTTCAATGTCGTTGAGCTCAGCGCGACCGATGAGTTCTGAGTTTGGCTTTTCTGTGATGCTCATAATGTTTCCTTTGTTGTAGTTATTTAGTTGTGATTGTTAGTGCTGGAAGTACGAAACGTTGAACGAAATGCCTCGCGGCATCCTCGTTCGTAAAATCAATGGTGGACGACGGCGACAAGTAATACGAGATCACAAGTCGGCACATCACGTCAACAATGTGGGCAGCTTCATCGCCCGGGATGAACTCATCGGTGAGTGGAGTGATGAACGCTGTTGCGACACGCACAATGCGACCAAGCCCGCTCACTGTGAGGTCGCCAAGAGTTTCTCCTGGAACTGTTGCAAGCATCATTGCTAAGTGCTCGTCGTGCTGCAATTCAATTGATGCGACAACAATGCAACGCACCAACAAATCTTCCAATGATTCAGAGCCCTCGATATGAGCGCGCATTGCAGTGAAGAAATTTTCTAACTTGCCAAGACGCACTGCCTCAAACAAAACGTCACGACCTCCCGGGAAAAGTCGATACACGGTTGCTCGCGACACGCCCGCCGTTACGCAAATGTCGTCCATGGTGACTTTGTCCCAACCCCACTGCGAGACGCAGGAATCAACAGCAGCAAAAATGGCCGCCTCGATATCGCGAGGCTGGGAACTTGTGACTACGGACACATTGAGACACTAAGACGGAAACCGTCTCACTGTCAAGGGGCCCTATACCTGACCATTTGGGTCGGCTTTCAAGTGTTGTTAGAGTCGGAGTCGCAATACCTCCCGAAAGGACCCACAATGCGCAAACTGTCGCTCTCTATCGCCCTCACCGGTGCACTTCTTCTCGCTGCATGCGGCGGAGACAGTTCATCATCTGACACAACTGCCGCTTCTGCAGCAGGCACAGGCAACGAATGCACCGTCGGAAAAACTCTTGAGGCCAACACCCTCACTATCGGTACCGGCAACCCTGCCTACTCACCATGGGTAGACAATGACGCGCCGGAGAGCAAGGAAGGCTTCGAAGCTGCCGTTGCATATGCCGTTGCAGAAGAGCTTGGCTTTGCAGACACTGCTGTCAAGTGGGTTCGCACTGGCTTCGATGAAGCAATTCAGCCAGGTGTGAAGAACTTCGACTTCAACCTTCAGCAGTACACCATCACTGATGAGCGCAAGAAGACTGTGTCATTCAGTGATTCGTATTACACAACCAATCAGGCAGTAGTAGCACTCAAGGGATCTCCTGCAATCGGAGCAACCACAATTGCAGCATTGAAGGACGTCAAGTTTGGGGCCCAGGCTGGCACTACAAGCCTTGACTTCATCACCAACGTGATCAAGCCAAGCGCTGAGCCGTTTGTGTATGACGACAATGCAGGCGCAAAGGCCGCACTTGAAGCTAAGCAAATCGACGCGGTTGTTGTCGACCTGCCAACAGCTTTTTACATTGCTGCTGCAGAACTCACCGATGCATCTGTTGTCGGACAGTTCCCCGCAAGCCTCAGCACAACACCTGACAACTTTGGTTTGGTGTTCGACCTGAACAACGAACTTGTTGGTTGCGTGAACACCGCACTTGCAACGCTGAAGGAAGACGGAACGCTTGCAGCAATCGAAAAGACTTGGTTGTCTGACAAGACAAGCGCACCAGTTTTCGCTGCTGAATAAATCTTCAGCAGTACGCAGCACATGAGCGCATCACTCTCTCGTCGTGCCGCGTACGAACGCACACGGAAACGTCGCAGTATCGCGGTCGCTACAGTCAGCTCTCTGACTGTGGTGGCCGCGATTGTGCTTTTCGTGCCCCGCATGCCCCGCTGGGACAGAGTAAAAGAATCGTTCTTTAGTGGCGAACGCTTCGCAGATTCATTCCCCCGCCTCCTTGAGGCATTTGTGCTCGACATCAAGATATTTGCGTGGTCAACACCCGCCATTGTGATACTTGCCTTGCTTGTGGCAATCGCGCGTAACTCGCGTTCTGCAGCACTCTTTCCAGTGCGGGTCCTCACCATTGCCTACACCGACATCATGCGCGGTGTGCCCGTAATCCTGTCGATTTATCTCATTGGTTTTGGTGTTCCAGGTTTAGGCCTCGAACGTCCGTGGAATAGCCCACTTCTCTGGGGCTCCGTTGCTCTCGTCCTCACGTATGCCTCGTATGTGGCCGAAGTGTTTCGTGCAGGTATTGAAAGCATTCATGAATCGCAACGAGCCGCTGCACGTTCACTTGGATTGTCGAACTGGCAAACCATGCGCTTTGTGGTCTTGCCACAAGCAATCAGACGAGTAGTACCACCACTCATGAACGACATGGTGAGTTTGCAAAAAGACGTTGCGCTTGTCAGCTTGATTGGACCTATCGAAATCTTGCGTCAAGCCGGCGTTGATAAATCTAAGTTCGCAAATTTCACGCCATATGTTGTGGCTGCTGTCATCTTTCTCATGATGACTATTCCTCTCACTCGCACCACCGATTACCTTCTCGAGCGAGAACGTCGACGCACTACAGGGACTCGCGTGCGATGAATACTCCAAAGATCTCTCTCACTGGTGTCACAAAGTCGTATGCCGAACATCAAGTGCTCAAAGGCATCAATCTTGATATTGCTGAAGGGTCCGTCGTTACCTTGATTGGGCCAAGCGGTTCAGGCAAGAGCACACTGCTTCGTTGCGTCAATCTTCTCGAACCAATTGATGACGGCACCATTCTTCTTGATGGCGTCGACATCTCTATTCCTGGCTTCGATGCAAACCCAGTACGACGCCGCGTGGGAATGGTGTTTCAGAACTTCAATCTGTTCCCTCACATGTCAGTCATCGACAACATCACACTCTCGCCTATTCGTACTCTCGGCGTAGACAAAGCACTCGCGAGAGCCAAGGCTCATGATTTGCTCGAGCGATTTGGTTTAGCGGACAAGGCACAGGCGTACCCCGACCAACTCTCAGGCGGCCAACAGCAACGCGTTGCAATCGTGCGCGCACTCGCCATTGAGCCAGAAGTGCTGCTTCTTGATGAGATCACTAGTTCTCTTGACCCCGAACTTGTGGGCGAAGTTCTCGATGTGGTGAGAGAACTCAAGGCGTCTGGCATGACCCTTGTATTAGCAACCCACGAGATGGGTTTTGCGCGCGACACAAGCGATGTGGTCTGCGTGCTTGATGAAGGACTCATTATCGAGCAAGGCCCTCCGGCGCAGGTCTTTACTCGCCCTACATCGGAACGCGCACAGCAATTCTTAGAACGAGTGATTCGTTCTGGTCGTTTGTAACTAACGTCAATCTCGCTGACGAGCGAGAAGCTCCTTATGAAGTTGGCAACACGTGGTCAGCGAACTGATCACGCAATGTCTTCTTTGAGAATTTGCCGACAGATGTCTTTGGCACTTCAGGAATGAAGACCACATCATCTGGCATCTGCCACTTTGCCAATCGCGGAGCAAGGTGTTCGAGTACTTCTTCTTTCGACAAAGTCTCGCCAGGCTTGATTACCACGCAGGCCAACGGACGTTCGCTCCACTTCGGATGCGGCACACCAATGACAGCTGCTTCAGCAATCTTTGGATGAGACATCAGTTCGTTCTCCACGTCGACTGATGAAATCCATTCGCCGCCGGACTTAATGAGGTCTTTGGTGCGGTCTACCAAACGAATACGACCCTTTGAGTCGACCACAGCTACGTCACCTGTGCGCAACCAACCGTCTTCAGTGAAGCTTTCGCGAGAACGCGGGTCGTTGTAATAGTCAGATGCAATCCAAGAGCCTGCACATTGCAGTTCACCTTGTGATTCACCGTCCCATGGCAGAGGAGTTGTAGTGCCTGGTTCAACAACACGCATCTCCACACCAAAACTGATGAGCCCAACAGTGGTGCGCAGTTCTGCTTGTTCTTCTTCGGACAACAAACGATCTGCCGATGACAATGTGCACACAGCAGCGATAGGACTTGTTTCAGTCATACCCCACGCTTGCAAAATGGGCTTGCCGGTTTGCGCGCGATACGCCTCGCTCAGTGCTTTCGGCACTGCTGAACCACCGCATGGGATGGCGCGAATATTTGATGTGTCTCGTCCCTTTAGTTCAGGGAGTACAGCCATCCAGATGGTGGGAACACCAGCGGGCACCGTGACTTTTTCTTCCACAATGAGATTGGCAATTGCAGGACCAGACAAATCTGGGCCAGGCATGACCAAAGTTGCGCCAGAGGCAACACCTGCATGCGCAAGACCCCATGAGTTTGCATGAAACATTGGAACTACAGGAAGAATGACATCTGATTCACTCACACCAAGTGAGTCGGCCATCATTGCACCCATGGTGTGCAGGTATGTACTGCGATGGCTGTACACAACGCCTTTCGGGTTACCAGTTGTTCCACTGGTGTAACACATGCTTGCTGCTTGATTCTCGTCAACTGCAGCCCACTGCACTGGCGCTGCGGCCGCAAGAAGTGCTTCGTATTCGTGCACCTGAAAACCAGGAACAGATGCGGGCACTTCACCTTTGCCGTCGTACATGAAAACCAAGTGCTTCACAGTTGTGAACGTAGAAAGCAGTGGTTCGATCAGCGGATAGATAGACGTGTCAATAAATATGACTTCGTCTTCAGCATGATTCACGATGTATGTGATCTGCTCGGGGAACAAACGAATGTTCAAGGTGTGCAACACGCGACCTGAACACGGTGCTGCGAAATACAACTCAAGGTGACGAGCAGTGTTCCATGCAAAGGTTGCCACTCGACCAAGAGGCGAGATACCCAATGTGTCGAGCACTCCACCAAGTCGACGCGTACGGTCGGCCCATTCGCCGTAGGTGATGCGCTCACGACCTGTGGCTGTGGCAGTGATGATCTCTTTTTCGCGGTGATACTTTTCCGCACGATCGAACAGATAGCTAATCGACAATTGAGTCGGCTGCATTAAACCCTTCATAATGTCCCCCCTTGGAAACTCGGCATCTGCCGTGAACACCAAAAAACTACCAATAGGTGACCACTTGCCAATAGCCCGTGGCAACTACGGTTGACCGAATGCGCAAATTACTGGTCGCCTTTACTTCATGCCTTTTCGTCATTGGCACCATTGGCACCAATATCGGGCCCGCGCTGGTGGACGACCGACCACTCTTGGTTCTCTTCCTCAGTTCCCGGTCGAGGAACCTGTTTGGCTCGGTGCCATTCATCGACCCGTTGCCGTTCTTCCTTGTGGGGTTCTGCCGACTACTCGTGGCGGCCATCGCCCTTTTCTATGTGGGACGACTCTTTGGTGAACGAGCGTTGCGCTGGACAGAAGCTCAAGTAGGTGAAATGCCGCGCATCTATCGCTGGACAGAAAGAGCCACTCTTCGCATCGGTTGGCTTGCTGCATTTCTGATGCCAGGTTCCAACATCGTCTGTCTCCTACTTGGCCACCTGAAACTGGATCCACGTAAATTCATTCCTGCCGTGGCCTCAGGCATTGTGTTTCGCCTGATTGTTATGTGGTTTGGCGGCAAGTTATTCGAAGATCAGATTCGTGCTGCCCTCGACTGGCTCGACGCCTACCAGTGGTGGCTTGTTGGCGGCCTCTTTGCCATCACGTTCTTTCAGGCTTCGCGCAGAAAGTCCCCCGGCGCCCCGACTACCTGAGGTCAACTCGCAGTTAGGATTTGCCCCATGGCTCAAACATCATTCGGCGGCTCGCCCGTCAACACAGTCGGTGACCTCCCTGTTCCAGGAAAGTCACTTCCCTCATTCACTCTTACTGCAGGCAACTTGCAAGAGTTCAGCAATGACTCTCTCGCAGGAAAGCGCGTTGTGTTCAATATCTTCCCAAGCGTCGATACACCAACATGTGCAACAAGCGTGCGTACCTTCAATCAACTTGCATCATCACTCGACAACACCGTTGTCTATTGCGTGTCTGCAGACTTGCCATTCGCGCAAGGTCGCTTCTGTGGTTCTGAAGGTCTCAGCAATGTGCAGAACGCTTCATCATTCCGTACCGACTTTGGTTCAGTCTTTGGCGTTGGCCTCAACGAAGGAGCATTTGCTGGCTTGCTAGCACGTGCCGTCGTTGTTGTTGACGAAAAAGGAACAGTGCTTCACACAGAGCTTGTCTCCGACATTGCAAACGAACCGAACTACGACGCAGCAATCAACGCATTGAAGTAACACTTCTCGAAATGGCCCGTCTCGCTTCGGCGAGGCGGGTTTTTTCATTTATAAGAACGAATCAATTCCCATGGTGAGACCTGATGTTTGACCCACCATGCGACACGCCAACACAACACCAGGCATAAAGCTCACACGATCGTTACTGTCATGGCGAATAACAAGTGTTTGACCAGCAGTGCCCAAGATGACTTCTTGTGATGCAGTCATACCCACCATGCGAACGCCGTGCACACGAATGCCACCAGGGCCGACTCCCCCGCGTGCGCCTGGCACTACTTCATGCTTTGTTGGGTCTGCTGCCCATTCATCACTCGCTGCAGCCATTCGTTGCGCAGTTGCCATTGCAGTTCCGCTTGGAGCATCTGCTTTTGCATTGTGATGAAACTCGATGATTTCCGCAGTCTCAAAATATGGTGCAGCTTGTTCAGCAAACTTCATCATCAGCACGGCACCGATAGCAAAGTTGGCAGCGATGACACAGTTGCTTCCCGTGAAGGCTTTACGAAACGATGCAATGTCGTCATCGGAAAATCCGGTGGTGCCCACCACTGCATGCATGCCATGTAGTGCAAGCCACGGAAGCGTTGTGCGTGCCGCTTCTGCAATGGTGAAATCAACCACCACTTGGCAGCCGGCGTCAGCCAAAGCTTTCAAGTCAGAGGTAATCTGTACCCCATGAATAGAACCGCCGCCGCCGACAACGTCGACAGCGGCTGCTAGTTCTAATCCATCAGCGGCAACGACTGCGTCGCATACCGTGGATCCCATTCGTCCTGCGGCTCCGACAACTCCCACTTTGATCATGGGGTTCACGGTAGTCGCTCGGCTATTTAACGACGGCGACGATTGCGATCGCGGTCTCCACCACGGTCGCCACCACCACGAGTGTCGGGACCAAGGTCACCGAACTCGGAGCGCATTTCGCTGTCAAACTCAGCCTCGAAAGAGACTTCCACTGGTCCGTCACCCCGAGTAGCGCGATCTTCGCGAGGTCCACGATCGTTACGGTCACGACTGCCACGATCATTGCGATCACGACCGCCACGGTCACCACGGTCTTCACGTGGGCCACGGTCATCGCGACGTTCGCGACGCTCACCGCCGCCACCGCCGCCACCACCTGGGATGTCTTGTCCGTTGTCATCGACAGGAGTCAAGCTGACCTTGCCCTTGTCATCGACATCGTCAACACGAACCTTGATGGTGTCGCCAAGAGTAAGTACGTCTTCCACGTTGTTCACACGCTGACCATTACCCAACTTGCTGATATGCACGAGGCCATCACGACCAGGAAGGATGTTCACGAATGCACCGAACTTGGTGATGCTGACAACGCGACCGTCATAGATGGCGTTCAACTCTGCAGTTGGAGGGTCAACAATTGCCAAGATGCGAGCTTTCGCTTCTTCAACACGGAAGTTGTCTGGCGAACCAACAGTGACAATTCCCACTGCTCCGTCGTCGTCCACTGCGATGTCTGCACCGGTCTCTTGCTGAATGGTGTTGATGACCTTGCCCTTTGGCCCGATCACTTCGCCCACTTTGTCCAAAGGAATTGTGAATGACACAATTTTCGGAGCGGAATCAGCAACAGTTGAACGTGGCGCATTGAGTGCAGCGTTCATGCTGTCGAGAATGGTCATACGAGCATCACGTGCTTGCTGCAATGCTGCTGACAATACATCGGCAGGAATTCCGTCGATCTTGGTGTCGAGCTGCAACGCAGTGACGCAATCAACAGTTCCGGCAACTTTGAAGTCCATGTCGCCAAATGCGTCTTCTGCACCGAGAATGTCGGTGAGCGTCAGGTATTTGCCTTCTGCATAGATGAGACCCATGGCGATGCCAGATACAGGCGCCTTAATAGGAACACCTGCATCCATCAACGACAAGCTTGATGCACAAACTGACGCCATTGATGTTGAACCGTTTGATGACAGAACTTCGCTGACCAAACGAATTGCGTATGCAAATTCTTCTTGGCTAGGAACGACTGGCAACAACGCACGCTCTGCAAGAGCACCGTGTCCGATTTCGCGACGCTTTGGCGTGCCAACACGACCAGTTTCACCATTAGCCCAAGGAGCCATGTTGTAGTGGTGGATGTAACGCTTCTCGTTATCAGGTCCAAGTGTGTCGAGCATTTGGTTCATGCGAGGCATGGCCAATGTGCAGACGTTCATCACTTGAGTTTCACCGCGTTGGAACAAGCCAGTTCCGTGTGCGTTTGGCAATGTGCCAACTTCTGAAGTCACTGCACGAAGATCGCGAGGACCGCGACCGTCGATACGAATGCTGTGCTCTACTACGCGCTTGCGAACAAGCTTCTTGGTGAGGCTACGAACTGCTTCTTTTACAGCTTTGTCTTGGCCGGCGAACTTGCCATCTGCGCCACACAGCTCTGCAACAGTTTCTGCAGCTGCAGCATCTGTTGCTGCATTGCGATCTGCTTTGAGCGCAATTGTGATTGCTGTTGCCAACTTAGGTGTTGCAACTTGTTCAACAGCTGCGAATACTTCTGGCGTGTAATCAAGCACTGGTGTGTACTCAAGAGGAGTAATTGCACCCTTAGTAGCAATAACACTTGCAACGAGTTGGCGCTGAAGCTTGATGGACTCTTTGATCCATACCTTTGATGCTTCAAGACCGTCTGCAATTGTTTGCTCTGACACTTTTGGAGCGCCGTCTGCATAGAACTCGAATGACTTCTCTGTGCCGCCTGCTTCCACCATCATGATGGCAACGTCGCCATTGTCAAGTTCGCGACCTGCAACAACGATTTCGAATGTGCCGTTGTTTCCTTCGGCATATGTTGGGTGTGGCACCCATTCACCATCTTGCGAATACGCCAAACGAACAGCACCAACTGGGCCTTCGAAAGGAACGCCGCTGATCATGAGAGCAGCAGACGATGCATTGATTGCAATGACGTCGTGCGGGTTTTCCATGTCGACACCAACAACGTTGACAACAATTTGTGTCTCGTTGCGAAAGCCGTCTGGGAATGCAGGACGAAGTGGGCGGTCAATCAGACGGCAAGTAAGAATTGCCTGCTCTGATGGACGTCCTTCACGACGAAAGAATGCGCCGGGGATTTTGCCCGCAGCGTATGCACGTTCTTCGACATCCACGGTGAGTGGGAAGAAATCGATGCCGTCTTTAACGCCACGAGCCGCATTGGCTGTAACGAGAACGGTGGTGCCGTCGATTGAGGCGAGAACGGCGCCCTGCGATTGTGTCGCAAGCTTTCCAGTCTCGAATGACATGGTTTTTTCGGAACCAGTAACCTGTGTTGAAACACGAATGGCGTCAGCCATGGGAACTCCCTTGTTTGTGTGTTGTTGTAGTTCCGCCTACAACCAGCCGGTTCCCAGTCGGCAACCCCGCCCCATGGCGCGAGATAATCGACTGACAACCGACAACAATGAAAATGGTGTTGGCGGAAGGTTTTGTTATCGGCGAAGGCCGAGTTGTGCGATGAGTTCGCGGTAGCGAGCAATATCGCGGTCACGAACGTAATCGAGCATGCGACGGCGGCGACCCACCAACATCAACAAACCACGACGACTGTGGTGGTCCTTCTGGTGCACCTTGAGGTGATCCGTCAGTTGATTGATGCGGTCAGTAAGGAGTGCGATTTGCACTTCTGGTGAGCCAGTGTCCGTACCATGCTTGCGGTACGTCGAGATTGTGTCGATCTTCGGTGACATGTTGAAGCCTCATATTCCTTTGTGAGAGAGGGCGCCAGCCCCAAAAAACCAGGGCGGGCATCACACGTGCGCCGGAGCCCACGAGGACCCTTTCAGGCTATGAGCCATCTCCCAGTGCCCACAACCCCCCTATGCGATTAGTCTCAACAGTGTGTTCACGGGAATTATCGAAGAAAAGGGCTCCGTTGCCGACCGAAATGGCGCTCGCTTGCGCATTACGGCAACCACAGTGCTGGAAGACGCTGCCATTGGGGCTTCCATCGCCGTCAACGGCTGTTGCCTCACCGTGGTGGAGCAAGGGCCGAACTGGTGGGTGGCTGACGTCTCTGAAGAGACCTACTCACGCACCAATCTTGGCAACCTGAAGCCTGGCGACCCTGTCAACCTCGAGCGGCCCATGGTGGCTAACGGTCGCTTTGGTGGCCACATTGTTCTTGGCCATGTAGATGCGGTGGGCGAAGTTGTTGCTCCTGTGCCACAACTTGTGGTGCGTATTCCACAAGAGCTCATGCGCTATGTCGTAGAAAAAGGAAGTTGCACAGTCGACGGCATCAGCCTCACTGTTTTCAATCTCACCGAAGACACATTTGAAGTTGCGGTCATTCCGCATACATCTGAAGTGACCACTCTTGGGCATCGCGCACCAGGTGATGCAGTGAATATAGAAATTGATGTTCTCGCCAAGCATGTTGAACGACTGATGAGTGCGCGCTGACATGGCCGACCTTTCCGATCTTCGTCAACGCATTGACGCAATCGATGCAGCAATCGTTCAGTTGCTTGCCGATCGCATGTCTGTGTGTCGCGATGTTGCAGAACTAAAAGAAACCACAGGCGCTGCAGTAATTCAGCCACAACGAGTACGTGACGTGTTGGCTAGCCGTCGTCAATGGGCAATCGACGCAGGAGTTGATGCAGACTTTGCTGAACAACTCTTTCGCACGCTCTTATCGGAAACACATCGCATTGAAGTTGCAGAGTCGCGACAAGACATCGCCCCGACAAAACAAGCTGGCGATTCTCAGCGTTCCGAACTAGACACCGTTGCGTGTCGCATCGACCACGTTGTGGTGGCCGTGGCAAATCTTGCGGCCGCTACGAAGTTTTTCTCAGGCATGGGTTTCACCACCACAGCAACCGACGACGCATCTGTAGTCAATGCTGAAGCTGGCGGGGTCACCGTGGTGCTCGTTGGGGCCGATCACAACGCGGCCGTCCACAAGCGTCTTGCCGAGCACGGCTCAGGCGTTCAACACATCGCCATTGAAGTACTCAATGCAGGTTTCACTCGTGATGCACTCGACGCAGCCGGAGTTCCGCGCCTTACCGATGTGGTGGTCGATGCAGAGGGCCACGAGCAAGTGTTCACCGCCCTCGACCCAGCCACTGGGGTGCAATTGAGCTTTATCAGTCGCACAGGCCACCGGGTTCCCATGAGCAGCCACAACGTTGCGGCCATGTTTGAAGCCATCTCTAACTCCACCACGGAGTAGTTGTCACGGTATTGTGATGATGCGCGGCCAAATGGGCGCCATCAGACATTTCTTGCTCGTCTGAGGGGTTCGACCGCCACTGGCATACATATCCAACGGATTCACCTGAAAGGTGCTGCCTTGTCGCGCAACTTCACCCGAGAAGACATCATGTCAACTCTCCCCCTCGATCAGTCATTCATTGACCATCTGATGACATCGTCTCTTGACGACCTCATGAGTAACGCCCGCGCACTGCGTGATGCTGCACACGGAACACGCGTCACGTTTTCTCCCAAAGTGTTTATTCCTCTCACCATGTTGTGCAGAGACAAATGCGGCTACTGCACATTTGCTCAGCCGCCTGCGCGATTAGAAAAGCCATACCTCACTGCAGAAGACATCTTGGTTATTGCGCGTCAAGGTGCGCGCAACGGTTGTCATGAAGCTCTCTTTACATTGGGTGAACGCCCAGAAGAGCGTTACGACGTGGCGGCAAACTGGTTACGCGACAACGGGTACGACTCCACAGTGCATTACCTGCACGACATGGCCAAGTTAGTTCTTGACGAAACAGGCCTCTTGCCTCATGCAAACGCTGGCGCGTTGTACAACGACGAACTTGCTCTACTGCGTTCAGTATCGCCATCACAAGGGATGATGCTTGAATCACTGCGTGATGATCTGGAATGTCACCGTGGTGCACCAGACAAAGAACCACAACGCCGCATCAACACACTGTGTGAAGCCGGCGAACTGTCTATTCCGTTCACCAGTGGCATCTTGGTTGGCATTGGCGAAGACCGACGTGATCGCATTGACGCTCTTGCACTGATTGCAGCGTCGCATCAGCGATACGGACATGTACAAGAAGTCATCGTGCAAAACTTCCTGCCAAAAGCTGGCACTGCAATGCACAAAGCACGTCCGTGCCCTGAAGATGAGTACCTCTGGTCCATTGCAGTTGCACGACTCATCCTTCCTACATCAATTCATCTTCAAGCACCACCCAACTTGTCTGACGACTTTGGCATCTTGCTCGATGCTGGCATCGACGACTGGGGTGGCGTTTCGCCTGTCACTGCAGACCACGTGAACCCAGAACGCCCGTGGCCTGCACTTGATCGTTTGCGCGAAGTTTCTGAAGATCGCGGCATGGTGTTGGCACCGCGACTCACCATTTATCCCGAGTACGCAACGAACCCCGAGAAGTGGCTAGACCCTGCACTGCACTTCCCCGTGATGGACCGTTGTGATGCTGAAGGACTTGGCCGTGACGACCCAGGCGCATTCTGGCCAGAGAAAGTCACAGCTGCAGACGTTGTACACGATGGTGCTGAAGTCGTGCTCGTTGGTCATAAGTCCACGCAGTGGTACTCAGGTTCCAATGTGAAGCCAATGACATTGATTCCGCATCCACGACCAAGTGCAACCGGCCGTGTCGCTGAAATCATCGAAGGTCATCGCAACGGCCAAGAACTCGGCGAAGAAGAAGTAATTGCATTGTTCGCTGCGCGTGGCCCAGAAGTGGGATACATCGCTGACTATGCCGACGAACTGCGTTTTAACGCAGTGGGAAACAACGTGACCTGGGTGCATAACCGCAACATCAACTACACGAATGTGTGCACATACAAGTGCAAGTTCTGTGGCTTTTCCAAAGGTCCGCTCAGTCTGAACCTTCGAGGCACTCCGTACTTACTCACTCTCGACGACATTGCTGATCGTGCAGTGGAGGCAGCAACACTTGGGGCAACCGAAGTAACACTGCAGGGCGGTATTCACCCTGACTTCGATGGTGATTATTACATTGACGTCACAAAGGCAGTGAAATCTGCAGTGCCCGACATGCACGTTCATGGTTTCACCGCGCTTGAAGTAACTGAAGGTGCACATCGCAACGGCGAGTCGCTTCGGGAATATTTGCAGCGATTGAAAGATGCAGGACTTGCTTCGCTTCCAGGCACAGCAGCAGAAATTCTTGATGATGAAGTGCGTGCCATTATCTGCTCAGACAAGGTGAACACTGAAGAGTGGCTGGAATGCCATCGTCAGGCCCACTCCATTGGCTTGCATTCAAACATCACCATCATGTTTGGCAGTGTGGAGAACACAGCATCATGGGCAAAACACATGAAGGTCACGCGCGACCTGCAGAAAGAAACAGGTGGCTTCACCGAATTCATTCCGTTGCCTTTCGTGCACATGGCCTCCCCCATTTACTTGCAACGCAAAGCACGACGTGGACCAACATTTCGCGAAAACGTTTTGATGCATGCAATTGGGCGCATCTTCTATGACGGCCTCATCGACAACGTGCAAGTGAGTTGGGTAAAGATCGGCACTGCCGGCGCAGCGCAACTATTGCAAGCCGGTTGTAACGATCTTGGCGGCACATTGATGGACGAGAACATCTCTCGTGCAGCAGGCGCTAATCATGGCCAGACGATGACCGAAGGTCGCTTCGGAGAAATTGTTGCACCAATGCGTCGCACACTTGTGCAACGCAACACCGCATACAAGCATTTGTCGCCATCGCTCGGCGAATAGTTACTGCTGTTTGTAAGTCTGCACCGCAACACGTGCGTGCTCAACATCTAGTTTCAATTGAGTCTTTAGTTCATCGATGCCTGCGAATTGTTTTTCGCTACGTAAAAATGCCACGAAGGTCACTGCTGCATCTTCTCCGTATAGATCTCCGGCAAAGTCGAGCAAGTGGGCTTCCAACAAGGAGTGTTCTGCATTGACGTAGAACGTTGGACGACGACCCAGGTTGATTGCACACGCGTGTTCGCTGCCATCTGGACGGCGATACAAACCGGCATACACACCGTCACTTGGCAAACACATGCCGTTCGGTATCTCTACATTCGCTGTTGCAAAACCGATGGTGCGCCCGCGTTGATCGCCTGTGACCACAGTTCCACGCACTTCTAATGCACGACCCAATAGACGAGTAGCAGTTTCTATTTCTCCACCGGCCAATGCACGACGAATAGCTGTGGAACTAATGGGTTCATCTACTCCGTCGGCGCGAGGCACTAGAACTACTGGCTCACACGTGAAGTCATGTCGCTCGCCCATTTCGCGCAACAACGTGATGTTGCCCTGACGCATGTGGCCGAAGTGAAAATCAGAACCAACAATGACGGCCTGAGTACGTAAGGCATTAACAATCACTCGCTCCACAAAATCAACTGGAGTCTCGCGCGCCTGCTCAGGCGAAAACGGAACAACCACAGTCGCATCTACACCCGTGTCTGCCAGCAGTTCCAATTTCTGTGCGGGGTTTGTCAGCAGCCGTGGCGCAGCATCAGGGCGAATGACGCTGGCAGGGTGACGGTCAAAAGTAACGACAACACTGCGAGCGCCTAGTTCGGCAGCGCGCGCTTGCACTTGCGCAATGACGGCGCGATGCCCACGATGAACTCCGTCGTATGCGCCAATGGTGATGACAGCGCGCTCGTTCGGCCATGGCGAAACGGAAAGATCTGTTACTACAAGCACGGCATAAAACGCTATCTGCCACCAAAGACAACAGTGGGTTTAGCAATTCGCTCACGCCACAGCTCAAAGACCGCAACTAGGTCACCTTGCTCATTGGTCACTGCCCACGGTCCATCGCCGTCCCACGCCACACGTGTGCGGCCAAACAGCACGTCATCAATTCCTGCATCGTCCAGCACATGCACAGGCATATGTCGCACCAAAGCGTTCACCGATAACAGCACAGGCTCTTCCAACGTGCTTGCTTCATCAAGCGAATACGAGCCCGTTGTATGGCGTCGCAGAGTACGCATATGCGCGCCTCCCCCCAATGCCCTACCAAGGTCTGCACCGAGCACCCGAATATATGTTCCAGACCCACATCGAACATTGGCGCGAATCACCATTGGGTCATCTGTTGATTCCACAGTGAACGAGTGCACAACAATTGGGCGCGCTTCTCGTTCAACTTCAATTCCCTGCCGAGCAAGCTCATGCAATCGCACACCATCAACTTTGAGAGCAGACACCATTGGTGGCACTTGCAAAATGTCGCCAACAAATTTTTCAGCAATGATTCGTCGTACCTCATCGATATGCGGCGCAGACATGTCGTACGTTGCGGTGACAACACCCGAATCATCCAAAGTGTCGGTCTCTGTTCCAAACACGAACTCGCATGAATACGTTTTGTCCATGTCGCCAAGAAAACGAATGAGTCGCGTGCCGTTGCCCACACCCACCACAAGCAGACCTGTTGCATCAGGGTCCAATGTTCCGGCATGACCAATGCGCTTCTCACCTAAATGTTTCCGCAATGCGTACACCGCGTCATGACTGGTCATTCCTGCTGGTTTGTCCAACAGCACCAATCCATGCACCACGGGTGGCCGTTTGCGGGCCATGGCTTACTCTTCGTCGTCTGTTGACGGATGTGGTGTGATGTCTGGCTTCTTGCGCAGCAGTTCTTCAATGCGTGCTGCACTGCGAATCACTTCGTCTGGACGGAAAGACAAAATAGGTGTCTTGCGAGCATGCATCTGGCGATTGATCGATGCCTGCATGCGTGGCCGGAATTCATTGAGGGCCAAGATGACCCCTTCGTCGCCTTCTTCTCCAAACATGGAGTCGAAATAGACGATCGCACGGTTCATTTCAGGGTCCACATCGATAGCGGTAATGGTCACAAGGTCGAGGCGTTCATCATCAATACGAGTCAGCTCATCGCCAATCACCTCGCGCAGCACCTCGGAGAGACGTGCGGTACGGGGGTACCCATGAGATGAGCCCCCTTTGGGCTGACGGCGACCCGATCGTGGGCGTTGCTTAGACACGACCTATACGATGGCACATCCATGAGTGATTCGACGATGCCTTCACAATCGGGAACTTCTTCCATCCCTCCTTTTCGTTACTCGGCACGCCTTGCAGCCGACATCGAATCTCGCTGGCAAGACGCCTGGGATGCACAGGGAACCTTCCATGCTCCAAACCCTGCAGGGCCGCTGAAAGATGCCGTAGCCGTCGGCAATCGCCCAAAGGCATTCATTCTCGACATGTTCCCGTACCCATCCGGTGCAGGCCTACACGTGGGACACCCACTCGGGTACATCGGAACCGATGTCTTTGCGCGCTTCAAGCGCATGCAGGGATACAACGTTCTTCACGCTCTTGGCTACGACAGTTTTGGTCTGCCTGCCGAACAACACGCCATCACCACCGGTATTCACCCTCGCGTGAACACGGAATCAAACATTGCAAATATGCGTCGCCAGTTGCGTCGTCTCGGACTTGGACATGACCCGCGACGCAGTGTCAGCACTACCGATGAAGCTTTTTACAAATGGACTCAATGGATTTTCTTGCAGATTCATGGCGCGTGGTACGACACAGAGACTGAACGTGCACGACCAATCGCAGATTTGATTGCTGCATTTGAAAATGGTGATCGTTCTACTCCCGATGGTCGAGCATGGTCTGCATTGAGCGTTGGCGAACGACACGACATTATCGACGACCATCGTCTTGCGTATTTGTCGAATGCACCTGTGAACTGGTGCCCCGGATTGGGCACCATTTTGGCAAACGAAGAAGTAACCGCCGAAGGACGCAGCGACATCGGCAACTACCCAGTGTTCAAACGCAACATGCGTCAGTGGATGATGCGCATTACTTCGTATGCAGATCGACTCCTCGACGATCTTGATCGTCTTGATTGGCCAGAACCAATCAAACTGATGCAACGTAACTGGATTGGTCGTAGCGACGGCGCTCGCGTCTCGTTCGCTACATCAGCTGGCGACATCGAAGTGTTCACCACACGGCCCGACACATTGTTTGGTGCAACATTCATGGTGCTTTCACCTGAGCACCCACTTGTAGATGCGCTCACCACTTCAGATCAACGTACGCAGGTCGCTACATACCAAGCAGAGGCAGCAGCAAAAGCAGACAACGAACGTCAAGACGATTCACAGAAGAAAACTGGTGTCTTCACTGGCGCAATGGCAACGAACCCAGTTACCGGCACAGACATCCCCATTTACATTGCCGACTATGTCCTCATGGGATACGGAACTGGCGCCATCATGGCTGTGCCCAGTGGCGACCAACGCGACTTTGCATTTGCACGCGCATACAACTTGCCAATCGTGGCTACACAAATGCCACCTGCTTCGTGGTTTGATGCTCGCAGCATTGCATCGAGCGCAGACTGCAGTACGTGGCCTGAAGCGTTTGTGGGCGATGGCGAATACATCAATTCAACGAATGATTCCGTCAGCTTGAACGGACTTACTTCAATTGTCGATGCCAAGGCACGAATGAACGCATGGTTGGCGCAACACAATCTGGGTGAACCCACCACTACGTATCGTTTGCGCGACTGGCTCTTTTCACGCCAGCGCTACTGGGGCGAACCGTTCCCCATTGTGTACGACGAAGATGGTCGCGCATACGCAGTTCCTACTCAGGCGCTTCCCGTGTTGTTGCCAGAACTTGCAGATTTCAAACCGACTGCTTTGTCACCCGACGATGCAACAAGTGACCCCGTTCCCCCACTCGCACGTGTTTCCGACTGGACTCGAGTAACTCTCGACCTTGGTGATGGTCCACGCGAGTATCGCCGTGAAGTGAACGTTATGCCGCAGTGGGCTGGTTCATGTTGGTACGAGATGCGCTATCTCGACCCCACCAACTCAGAAGTTTTCATCGACCACGAGGTAGAGCGCTACTGGATGGGACCAGAGCATGAAGGTCACACTGGCGGCGTTGATCTCTATGTGGGCGGTGTTGAGCATGCTGTGCTGCACTTGCTGTACGCACGCTTCTGGCACAAAGTTCTTCACGACCTTGGGCATGTCTCAAGTGAGGAACCGTTCCATCGTTTGTTCAACCAGGGATACATCCAGGCATATGCATATCGCGATGCTCGCGGCCAAACAGTTCCTGCCACCGAAGTAAAAGAATCGGGCGACAACTACACATGGCAGGGCGAAACAGTTATCCGTGAATACGGAAAAATGGGTAAGAGCCTCAAGAACATCGTGACTCCCGACGAGATGTACGAAGAATTTGGCGCAGACACCTTCCGTTTGTACGAAATGGCAATGGGCCCACTCGATGCAAGCCGTCCGTGGAACACGCGCGACGTAGTTGGCATGCAACGATTCCTGCAACGCCTATGGCGAAACATCATTGATGAATACACCGGTGACTCAATCGTTGTTGATGACGCAGCACCAGAAGAATTAGTTCGTCACTTAAATCGCACCATCGTTGGCGTGGAAGATGATTTTGCTCACCTACGCTTCAACACCGCAATTGCCAAACTCATTGAATTCAATAATGCACTGACCCAACATGTCTCTGCACACAAGACTTCACCTATTTCATTGGTTGAGCCTTTGGTGCAAATGTTGTCGCCATTGTGTCCACACCTTGCCGATGAGTTGTGGTTCCGTCTTGGCCACGACACCACAGTCACCTATGTGCCCTTCCCCGTTGCCGACCCGAGCAAGTTGATTGAAGACACAATCGAAGTTCCTGTTCAGATCAATGGCAAAGTGCGCGCGCGAATCACTGTTGCACCTACTGCATCGATTGAAGAACATCTCGAACTTGCACTGGCTCTTGAACCCATCATTGCCGCACTCGACGGTAAGACGCCTCTGAAGACAATCGTGGTGCCTGGTCGCACTGTGAATCTTGTCGTCAAATAGTTCATTCACACATATTTCACTGTTGTTCCACCAGTCCATCGCTTCGGTGGGCTAAACATTGTGTGTGGCAATTAGCGAAGTAGAGATGGCAGTTCCCGCCAAGAAAACAATTGCCCTTGTGGCGCACGACAACATGAAAGATGAATTGTTGCAGTGGGTCGGAGCGCATCGTGACGAGTTATCTCGCCACACTCTCGTAGGCACAGGCACCACCGGACGCCTAGTGAACGAGCAAACAGGTCTTGCAGTGGAAAGACTTCGTAGTGGTCCACTTGGTGGCGATCAACAAATCGGTGCGCGTATTTCTGAAGGCGAAGTTGATGTTCTGTTGTTTTTCTGGGACCCACTAGAGCCACAACCCCATGATCCCGACATCAAGGCTCTCTTACGTATTGCAGTTGTCTGGAATATTCCGGTGGCTTGCAACAGAGCTTCAGCTGATTTTATTATGTCTTCCCCATTTATGGATCTCGATTATGTGCGTCGAGTTCCCTCACACGACCGCTAAGCCATGACCCAGTTCTTTCAGGTGTGGTGCATCGGGCTTGGCCTTGCGTTTATCTGGCCACAGGTATGGCGCGCAGTACGTCACGACACCTCCCATGGCATCTCGCCCTTCGGTCTCATTCACGGACTTGTTGGTTCAGCACTATGGCTTACATACGGCCTCTTGCAACAAGACATCGCAGTGTGGTTTGCGAACATCTCATTCATACTGGCGCAGACAATCATTATCTCCGTGGTGTACCGACACGGGAAATTACCGAGACAGGTTATCTTTCGCATCGTCGCCGCTATGGCTGCGCTCGGATTACTTCTCACACAAGTATCGGCTACGCCTGTTGGCTATGTAGCCATCGTGGTGAGCGGTAGTTCCATCATTCCGCAACTCATTCACGTTATTCGCACAGACAACCTGCACGGAATTTCCATTTCGAGTTACACAATCACCATTGTCAACTGCATGTCATGGCTGGTGTACGGATTTGTTGTAGACGACCTCATGATCTCTGCACAAAACTTTGTGACTGTTCCAGTGTTTATCTACATGACGCTGAAAGCAGCGAAATGGCGAGCAGATAATCCGAATTACGTCTCTGCATCTGCCTAACTAGCGCAGATACTTCTGAGTTGATGCAATCACATCAACTCGTGGCGCAACTTTTTCAAACATGATGAGTCGTGTCACGCCATCAGCAACAAGTTCCTGGTGAAAAGGATGCGAGGGGTCTGCATATTCGGGCTCAAACCACGACCACACCGACGTATCAAAATTGGGTCGGTTCCCACTTGCTTCTCGCGCCGTGCGCAATAACTCGCCACGATCAGGGTGATTGAAGCGTGTATTCACGCCATCGGTAGTTGCTCCGGCAATGCGCGCCAACGCCGGACTGTTGATGCCCACAATGATTCGCGGCTGAATCGATGGCTTTGGAAATCCATTGAATGCTTTGTCTCTATCATCTGCCCAGATAGAACGCATCACGTCGACTACTTCAACGAGGCGCGCATGCCTCTTTGCCATAGTGGGCAGCAGTTCAATTCCCAATGCGGCATGTTCAGCACCGTAAGGGCCACTTGGTGATGCGCCAGACCCAATACCGAGCGTAAATCTGTTGCCCGAAATTTCTTGAATGGATGAGACAGCATTGGCCAACAAACCAGGGACGCGATTGTTTACATTGGCAACCAATGTTCCAAGACCAATCGTGCTGGTCGTTGCAGCCCACGCGGCAAGGCTTGCAAAACACTCCATCATGGATTCAGCAGCAAACATCTCTCCAGAGAAATGATCAAGATTCCACAGGTTTGAAAACCCTGCTTCTTCTGCAGCAAGTGCGGCATCACGCAATTGACTCCAAGGGGCTGAACCTTGATTGAGTTGAATGTCAATAATCATCAGCGATTACTTTCCGTTTCAGATGATGAGGACTGCACCCATTGCTGATTCACAAATGGAAGAACACGCTGAATGTTTGATACCCATTCGCCATAACGCCCTTCTTGACGCCATTGACACAATGTTCCTTGCACCCAATGACCATGAATGAGGGTGTCAGTGATTCGTGTGGGGTCTGCGTATTTACCTGCCCATGCAGGAATATCCATCACGAGAGGCAAACCCTCTCCTTCATGATCTATTGCAGAAATCTGCCGCAATGGTGCAAGACACTCAACTTCTTCTAGGCGTGGCGTGTGACCCACTTGCATCATGGCTGCCCACACTGAAGCACCCGTGATCTCTGTAGCAACAACACCAGATGGATGCGTTCCCATTACCAAATCACGTGCAGAACTAGCCGCGGCTCGCGCAATATTTGTGATCACCGTGTCATACGCAATTCGCTCAACGGAACTGTCGGCATACATCGGAGCAAACCCTGTTGATGCATCGCCATAGCCGATGACAGAACCATGTGGTGCTGTCATTAATACTTCAAACATCTTCAACATTCCCAATAAGCGCAAGTTGTCATCTACCGAATGGAATTCATCCATCGCAAATCCGTTGAGCGCTATTCGTGTTCGGTTCGCAGAGGCGTCCCAGTACAGACCTGTCAATCTGCCTTCAACAACAGATGCTCCATTAGTTTCTTCGCGAACGATGTCGGCAAGATCTGCAAGAGACGAACCGGTCCAGCCAAGATCAACCACCAGGTGATGTCCGGGCTCTAACACGCCACACGAACGCAGATGCTGCACCATGCGCATCCGCAGTTCTGCTGAAGCAGCGACGATGGCATCTGCATTTTTCACTAACACTGTTCGAGCAACCACTGCAGAGAGAGCCTTGGTGCGCGCCTGGTCTGACACCAATGCACAACCCACACGACGTTCAAGGCGTTCCACGGTTAGTTCCTCATCGTCGCCAATAAAGCGAGCGATTGTTGATTCGTTTACCTCTGTGAGGCGTGCGCGCCACGCAACAGAACGCGAGAACGCCATGTATGAAGCCGGCGGTAGTTGCGAGCCTGACGACTGCAATGAACTCCATACCTGATGCGCCAAATATCCATCACGGGCCACGAAATGAACGCCAGCAATTTCACGATGTTGCGTCACGCGCTGAATGTCAAGAATTTGAGCGGCAACGACCATGGCTACGAGCCCACTGCCGATTGATGCAGCAACATCAACGATTCCGTTCGCGTCCTTATCGCGTTGCCACGCCTCGATGCGTGAGAACGGCAATACCGCCGGCGTCGTGTTCTCCATGACGCGATGAGACGACAACATAGAGAGATCCAGATGCGTACGAAATCCGTACTGCTGAGGTATAAAACCGTCTGCCAAGACATTGTCTCCAACATGTAGACATCGGCCATTCACGTTGGCTGAGATCGGAGCAATGGCCCCCGAATCTTGTTTCGTTTGAATAACTCGTGCCACTGTCTCCCACAACGTTGGTCCTTCCACACGAAGAGACCGAGACAATGCTCCCGACTTCATCGCCCCGTGTTCTGAACTAACAAACACCTGACCTGGTTGCACCCATTTCAATCCCACGGCATGCAACATGTTCGCGATATGTGCCGACGACATGTAGTTGTCACTCACGAAATACACATCAAGCCCACGGGTACGGGCAAGTTCTGCAAGAGCGCATCCAAGCCCCACCGGGCGCGCCAAATGAATCTCTGTGCTGTGCTCCAACTCGTCCAGCATTGCTACTTCTTCACGGCTCAACACATGAGCGGCATCAGACGCCAAGTTCTGAAGAATCTCACGCAATGTCACATCATGAGATGGGTGCGAGATGGCCTTGAGCGCACGAGCTCTGTGCTCTGCTCGTACACGACGCAATGCGAAACCTTTCCACACGCGGCCGTGCGTAGATACCAAGTGTTCTTCCATGTGAGCAAAGACGTGTGTTGGTTGCGCAACGGCGCGCGTCACGACGGTGTCAAATACATCCAGGGTCAACACAGTTACTTGCGAGTGCTGCGCAAGAAGCTCTTCAGCATTCAGGTTCATGCGCCACGCCTCACAATGCGTCGTACGCGACGACTCACTGCCCAATACGTACGCACCGGATCTTTCGCCACAATCTTCACTAATGCGGGAACATTGCGACGTTTCTGTGGTTCATCTGCAACGTATGCGGCAATCGCTTGCTTGCCTTTATTCACGCCATTCACTTCAGGTTCTGCCAGCCAACGCGCGTGGAGTTGTTCGCGAATCTTGTGATGAAGATCAATACCAACAGTGATGGAGTTACCCGACGCGCTCTCACTCTCTGGCGTGCGTGTGTGATAGTGCGCTAGACGTTCAGGGAGAAAGACAAACCCGCCCGACAACACTGCGCGAAGATTGAACTCCCAGTCCCCAAGAACTGGCAGTGACGAATCGAAACCGCCAACATCTACCAGAAGTCGACGGCGAAAGACTGCAGCAATTGGTGGGAACGTGTTGTTGCCGATCATTCCGTCATATGTGAGACGTTCCTGGCTGAGATAAAACTCTTCAGACTTCACCGGCCACACTTTGCCGTTCTTATATGTCTCATATATTCGCGTTACGCCCGTAACAACTGCTGCAGCCGAAATGTTTGCGCGCAATCCAGAAACTGCAACTTCGAGAAACTCGGCATCCCACGAATCATCATCGTCATGGATGGCAAAGAACTCAGACTCTGTTGCAGCTAATCCCCTGTTAGAGGCCTCTTCCATTCCACAACGGTCTTCAAGGTGCAACACGCTGATGTTGCCAGTGGGCGTGGAACTGCGAGCCACATCGACAACAGCGTCTACTAAGGACCGATTGCCACCATTGTTGACAACGACAAGGTTCCAGTCAGTAAATGTCTGCTGCTGCACACTTGCAATGGCCCGAGCGAGCAAGATTGGACGTTCATACGTCCTCATCACGATGGATACTTGCTGCATGCCTAGACGAGCCTACTCATGAGGGAAAGAAGCAAGAGAGCAACACTGGTGGAGCTGAGGGGAATTGAACCCCTGACCTCTTGCATGCCATGCAAGCGCTCTGCCAACTGAGCTACAGCCCCGTATTCGGGAGCCTCACCTTACCAACGGCGTCGGCATCGTCCTAGTGCGGACGAATTATTTGGCCCAGGGCGCCG
>DAISXE010000005.1:0-38141 GCA_036826015.1 Ilumatobacteraceae bacterium | reverse complement strand
CTGCGTCGTTGCCAACACGCATGGTGCCAATGGCGGCGCAAGTCGGGCGCTTCAGTTGGTACTGCGACTGTGTGGCCCATGCCTGCGGGAATCTCTTGTTCGCATCCAGGGCATATGTATGACTTCAGAGCTTGGTATGGCTGAATCCGTCGAGTCTCTACTTCGCCGTACAAGTTGTCCCAAATATCGCGTGCCATTGTTATCCGAAGAATGCCCACGCCACGAGAACCACAGCCACACCAATGGCCATGCCGACAAACCAAATATCACTTTTGCGGGCTACTTGTTTGCGTGTCGGATTAAATCCCATATCTCTAGTATCGCTCCTCGAACGACCTTCAACACGGACACATGGTGACTAGCGTGGAGACAATGCGCCGCACAGTATTTACATCTTCACTAGTGGTGTTCTTGTTGTGGCTTTGTGCGCCGGCATTTACTGCCTCGGCTGCTACCACTACTACCTCAACAAGTCTTCCTATTCTGTGTGCACCGTCAGCCGACCCCACGGTTTCCACGGTGCCTGTAGTGGATTGCATCAATCCTGCGCTCACCACTACAACAAGTACTACTTCCACCACGACCACAACCGTGCCAAGCGCAGTCACCACAGTTCCTGAGGGGTGTGTATTGCCACCTATTGCCCAAGCGGTTTTTGTGGGGTCAGTGAAGCAATCAGATCCCGTGTCGGCAATCTTTCTTGTGTCGCAAGTTCGTGCGGGTTCGTTAGACGGTTACATCAGTACTGCAAACACCGTAGAAGTTCGTTACGGCGGCGATGTGAAGTATCTGGATACCGGGAAGTCCTACATCGTTGGTGTTGCAGTCAACGAGACCACCAGAAAACTTGCTTCAACGGTGCGCGACTCTGCAGAAATTTTTGGTGTGCCAGAAGCGATTGGTTCAAATGTTCAGTGCCCACGGTTTGAAGCTGCTGCTCGCACCATCAATGTTGATGGGACATCCATTGACTCGGGATTGTTTGTCAACTTCTTCGACAAGCCGCTGTTATTGCTGGCGTCGTTTCTGTTTCCACCCGTGTTGGTGTTTATGGGACTCGTTGGCTTGGTGTGGTTCCGCAGGGGAACACGGCGCTAACTAGTCAGCAAATGCTGCAGTAGCAAGAGCGCGCAGTTCAGTCACAGCATGTCCCAAGCCAAGTGGGTCGCGATACAGCGCGCTTCCAGCAATCAGCACGTTGGCACCAGCGCGCGCTGCACCAGCAATAGTGGTGGGCGAGATGCCACCATCAACTTCAAGATGCACAGTGTCGCCAAGACCGCGCGCTGTGATCATGTTGCGCACTTCACGAATCTTTGGCTCCATGGTGGAGATGTAACTCTGACCACCAAACCCAGGGTTCACTGTCATCACAAGAACCATGTCAACAAGATCGAGCACGTGTTCAACAGTGCTTGCTGGCGTGTGGGGGTTCAGTGCAACGGCTGCTGAAGCGCCCATGTTGCGAATGTTTTCCAATGTGCGATGAAGGTGTGTGCATGCTTCGGCGTGAACGATGAGTCGTTGGCAGCCAGCTTCTACGTATCGCTGCGCCATGACATCTGGCGTGAGCACCATGAGGTGTGCTTCAAACGGCTTAGTGCTGTACGAGCGAGCAGAGGCAATGACATCTGGCCCGAAAGTGAGGTTCGGGACGAACTGGCCATCCATGACATCCCACTGGATGATGTCGACGCCGGCTTCGTCTAAAGCACGGACTTCTTCTCCGATCTTGGAAAAATCGGCGGGCAATACAGATGGGGCAATTTGAACCGGCAACGTCACACCTTCACCCTAGTCAACGAAACACCAAGTGTCCCGAGGCTTTGCAGAGAGGTGACCTACGCTGTCACGGTGACAACTCCCCATTCTGTACGTATTGAAAAGCTGGTTGCGGGGGGCGAAGGGCTCACTCGTCTTGAAGATGGCCGTGTGGTTTTTGTACCCGGTGTCTTGGCTGGCGAGTTGGTGGAGATCACTCTGTCTGAGGAAAAGCGCGATTTTGGTCGTGGTCAGTTGTTGAACATTCTCGAGCCATCGACTCAGCGTCGAGAACCACCGTGCCCACATGTTGCGCAAGGCTGCGGCGGTTGCGATTGGCAACACATTGAACGTCGCGTGCAAGGTCAAGCAAAACTGGCAGTGGTCATCGAAGCATTTGCTCGTACCGCAAAGATGGAAGTGACCCCACAATTGCGTCGCCTCACAGAAGATGCTCGTCGCACCACGGTGCGCATGGTGGCAGACGAAGATGGTGTTCTTGGTTTTCGTGCGCACGAATCACACGACATTGTTCCCGTGAGTCAGTGCATGGTTGCGCACCCACTCATTAATGAATTCATTTCGCAACCAGTTCTTGAAGGCGCGGGCGAAGTCACTATTCGAGTTGGCGCACGCACAAACAACATTGGTGTGTGGTGTCACGAAGGAAAACTGGCAAACGGTTTACCTGCTGGTCTCAAGACTGGTGAGCGTGCAACGGTGTCAGAAGTGGTGGGCGATCACACATACAAGGTGTCAATGGGATCCTTCTTCCAATCGTCACCTGAGGCTGCTGAATTGATTATCGACTCTGTGTCTCGTCGTCTTGATTCTTTGGGTATCGAAGGCGGCTACATGGTGGACGCATATGGCGGCATTGGTCTCTTCAGCCTTGCGTTCTCACATCGTTTCGACGAATTGTTACTGGTTGAATCATCAGAGTCTGCGTGTCGAGATGCGGTGCGCAACCTTGCTGATTGTGCCGCCACAATCGAGCAGGAAAATATGGACCAGTGGGATTCCATGGAGGCTGATGTGGTGATTGCAGATCCGTCGCGCCATGGCCTTGGCAAGATGGGCGCTGGCGCAGTGATTGATACTGGTGCGCCTGTGGTGGTGCTAGTGAGTTGTGATCCGGTTGCTGGTGCGCGCGACGCAAAGTACTTGTGTGACGCTGGGTATTCGCTTGAAGAAATGGAAGTGCTAGACATCTTCCCAGAGACTCATCATGTTGAAGTGGTGAGCATCTTTACTCGATAGGGGAAACGGTATGACAAACGAATGGGCACGCCCGGTTGTGTATTTCCAGATTGAAGCACTGAATATTGATGTGCTCGAACCTTTTTATCGCCAGATGTTTAATTGGGATATCAGCGAAGGTTTCCTTCGTCAGATTCCTACAGGTATTGGTGGCCCAGAAAATGGCATTGGTGGCCACATGAGTGAAGGCACTCGTGGGGGAGTCACACTCTTTATTCAGGTGAAGAATGTTGAAGCATCACGTGCGATGGCAGTGTCACTTGGTGGAAAGTTAACTTCGGAACCGTTTCAGATTCCTGGTCGTGCATTGATTGCGGGTATCGAAGACCCTGAAGGCAATCCAATTACGTTGGTGCAGCAGTAACTACAGAAGTGAATACACCGCAAGTGAGCGGCTTGATTCATTAATGGCAGCGCTCCATGAGGCGACTACAGCGTTTGAGTTTGTGTAGTACTTGGCATCAGATTGCGTGGCGTCACCAAACAAGGTGATCACAATGTATGAACCGTCGTCGTTGCGTGCTGTTGTGCGGCGCGCAAGGCCGGGACGATTGACGTAGCACCATTCCTGCATCTGCTCATCGAGAGCGCGAAATGCAGGGGCATCGACGCCTGTATTCAGTGTGAAGGTTTCAACCTCAAGAATTGCCATGAGTGCAACACTAACCCTTGGCGGTGGATCTCAACAGCGACGTCTTGAATTCGTTAGTCGCCGCCGGCCACAAACATGAGCATTGCGACGAGCACTCTTGAGGGATGCAAACCTGACTGATGCAAACTTGACAACTCCAAAAAAATTTAAGGACTGGTTAGAGGAGAACGAGAGCAATGATCCTGTATTGATTCCGGATCGTCCGTGGGGTTATTGGAGACGTTATCCAGTGGGGAACGAGCAACTGATTGAGCCTCCTACGAACCGTTTCAGGTGTGTCCGTTGCAAAATTCCGCCTAACGGAAGTCGCCCTGAAAAGTAAATGTTCTCAGCTATACAAATGGATTGTGAAATAAGTGCGTGCTCATGTCGCCAATCAGGTCGATCAACATGCGTCGTTCGGCAAATTTCCAGGTTCCGTTTGTTAACTGCACGCGATCGATATATGTCCCAGCAGCAATCGGACCAAGCACACCACCTGGCGGTTGATGCAAAACCTGCACATACGATCGACATTGCGCTGTTATCTGGTCGTCGTTGATGTCAATGACGATGTTGGTGACTATGTGGCGTGTCCGCGGAACACCGTCATACAGACGGACACTGTGTTGCATCGCTGCAAGCACCTGTGATGCGCCACGAACTGCAGGGCCATCAACTTGCCCGTAGAGGCCATCTGAACCAAATAACTCAGATGCCGCTACCAGGTCTCCTCGGTCAAGGCCGTCACAATACGCAAAGAGAAGTCTCTCAATTCCTTCTTTTGCTGTCATGGTCACATAGGTTACGCATGCGCACTTAAGAAGTGCACTGAACATGATGACCAATTCAGTCGAGATGGTGCGCCCTCTGGGGATCGAACCCAGGACCTGCGGATTAAGAGTCCGTTGCTCTACCAGCTGAGCTAAAGGCGCGTTACGAGTTTCCACACTAGGCGAAAGCCGGTGTAATTCCCTAAAGAGAACGGCTCTGCCGGCACCGATGACTCGATGCCGGCATCCGAATTGGGGTGGACGAGGGGTCTCGAACCCCCGACCTCCAGGACCACAACCTGGCGCTCTAACCAACTGAGCTACGCCCACCAAGTGGATGTTCAGTTTGCCACGCAGGGCCGAAACTGCCAACTTCATAGGAAAAACACTTGGCCGAGACGACCATATAAAAAGTGAAGTAGAGTGGAGTTAGTCCGTTAAACGGGGTGATATTCATGTCAGCAACGAAAAACACGTTGCACCACAACTTGGCAGACAGAGCCAAGGCAATAACGCAGCGTGAGCTGCGCACATACGCAGAGCGAACGGTGGGTTCGCAGGCTGCAAACGCTCGAGCGAGAAAAGTCTTGCCGCTCGGTGTTCCTTCCAGTTTCCAAGCATATGACCCGCACCCTTTGGTGTTGCGTCGAGCACAGAACTGCACCATCGAAGACATCGATGGCAACACATATGTTGACTACAGCATGGGATACGGCGCGTTGTTCGCCGGCCATGTCAACCCCATCGTGCGTCGTGCAATTGAATTGCAGCTCGACAATGGAACATTGTTTGTTACACCATGTGAAGCAAATGCCGATGTAGCTGAGCTTCTTGCAGATCGCTACAAACTTCCGTTCTGGCGTTTTACTAACTCTGGTACCGAAGCAACCATGGATGCCATCCGTGTTGCACGCGGTGTTACTGGTCGCGACAAAATCGTAAAGGTTGAAGGCGGATATCACGGTCACCACGATGAAGTGATGATCTCTATGAAGCCGTTGCTCAGCGCTGCGGGTTCACCAGATAATCCAACTCCGGTTCCTGCAACTGCCGGCATCACAAAAGCAGTGATGGCCGACACCATTGTTGTTCCGTATAACGATGCTGACGCATTGGAACGCGCACTAAAGAACAACGACGTTGCAGCATTCATTGTTGAACCCGTGCTGGAAAATATCGGTATTTGTTTGCCACAACCTGGTTATCTCGAAGCAGTGCGACGCATTACGCGCGAACACGGCACCATGTTGATTTTTGACGAAGTAAAAACCGGCATAACCGCAGGGTGGGGTGGTGCAACCGGTGTTCTTGGTGTGCAACCAGACCTTGTGTGCTTGGCGAAAAGTATCGGTGGCGGCTTGCCAATCGGTGCATTCGGTGGCACAGCAGAATGCATGGAACAAATTGATTCTGGGCGTGTTTTGCACCTTGGTACATACAACGGAAACCCACTTGTCATGGCAGCAGCAAAAGCTGTTCTTAGCGAAGTGTGCACGCCGGCTGTTACGGAAGCAACAGTCGCTCGCAATGCATTGCTAGTGAATGCTTGTGCGACCATCATTGAAAAAGCAGCGCTACCAGCGCACACAATTCAATTTGGTGCCAAAGGTTGCGTTACTTGGGCAGTTGAACCCATTAAGAATTATCGCGATTACAAAGCAACAGATTTCGACATTGCATTTGCGCAATGGATTCACGGAATCAACCGCGGCATCATGCTTCCACCTGGTCTTGATGAGCAATGGCTAATATCGGTAGTGCACACAGAAGAAGAAGCTCTTCGATATGCATCTATCTTTGGAGAATTCGTTGACGAACTCACTGCCTAATCGAACAAAACCTGCATTCCCGCGAATGATTCTGCGTGGTCTCCTTCGTCGTTGTGCATGGTGTGGCGGTAAAGGCTCATTCTTTTCTTCGTGGTATCGCAAAGAATTGTGTTGCCAAACGTGCGGCATGAATTGGGAACGTGGGTACGAAGGTTTCGAACTTGGTGCAGCAACCATGGGCGTTTTCATTACGTTCGGTTCCATTATTTTCTGGATGGTTGCATCAGTCATTTTCGGTGTGCCCCTGGTGCCGTTGCTTATTGTCGCCGGCAGCCTGGCTGTCTTCGTGCCGATCATCACGTACCCCCTCACGTACTCCGTGTGGTTTGGCGTAGATCTCGCCATTCGGCCACCCTCTGAAGAAGATTTTGTGCAGGCCGAGGCGTGTCGGGCACAGATGGCTTCTGCTCAAACCCATACCAAGTAAGCCTTTCCCCGGTGCCCATGGGGGTGCCTAGCGGTCCACATTTAGGTGTCGACAATGCTTGACCGAACAGGTGTTCGTAGTTACAGTGTTGTTGTTCGAACACACCCATCACATACAGTCCGCAATTCCAAAGGCACCAGCCAGAAGAAGCAACGAAAGGCAATCCAATGACCACACCAAGCCCAGAACGCGACAAGGCCCTCGACGCGGCCCTTGCTCAAATCGACAAGCAATACGGCAAAGGCTCCATCATGAGAATGGGCGAGAAGGGTTCATTGGCTATCGAGTCAATCCCAACTGGCGCACTTCCTCTCGACCTCGCACTCGGAGTTGGCGGTTTGCCACGCGGTCGTGTCGTCGAGATCTACGGACCAGAGTCTTCTGGTAAGTCAACTCTCGCCATGCACGTTGTTGCAGAAGCGCAGCGCAACGGAGGCATCTGTGCCTATATCGACGCAGAGCACGCTATGGACCCTGTCTATGCAAAAGCTATTGGCGTCGACATCGATCAATTGTTGATCTCGCAGCCAGACACCGGTGAGCAAGCGCTCGAAATTGCAGACATGCTGATTCGCTCTGGTGCACTCGACGTGGTCGTTATCGACTCTGTTGCTGCACTCACACCACGTGCCGAAATTGAAGGCGACATGGGCGACACTCACGTTGGCTTGCAGGCGCGTCTCATGAGCCAGGCTTTGCGCAAGCTCACAGCAAACCTCAACAAGTCAAACACCATCTGTATTTTCATTAACCAGTTGCGTGAAAAAATTGGCGTCATGTTCGGTTCTCCAGAAACAACACCTGGTGGCCGTGCGTTGAAGTTCTATTCATCAGTTCGTCTCGACATTCGTCGTATCGAAGCCATCAAGGACGGCACAGAAGTCGTGGGTTCACGTACTCGCGTCAAAGTGGTGAAGAACAAAGTTGCTCCACCATTCCGTCAAGCAGAGTTCGACATCATGTACGGCCAGGGCATTAGTCGTGAAGGCGCATTGCTCGACTTGGCAGTGGAAATGGCTATTGCGAAGAAGTCAGGCGCGTGGTTCACCTACGAAGGGGAGCAAATGGGCCAAGGCCGCGAAAATGCAAAGAACTTCTTGCACGACCATCCAGAAATCATGATGGACATGGAACAAAAGATCCGTGCCATCGCTGGTCTCAACGGTGAAGCAGAAGCAGAGTTCTCCGAAAAGGACGAAGAGCCGATCGAGCTCGACTAACAATTCGGCTGACGGCTTTTTATAGTCACTTTCTTGAGTTGCCACTCTCGTCGGGGCCAGATTCTCTTGGGGGAATCTGGCCTTTTGGCGTTTCTGAGGGGCTCATCACAGACCAAGTAGCGGGCGTACCTAGATAGCCTTCGTCCCGTGAGCGGGACCACTCCACAGTCGTATGTTGTGCGCACCTTTGGGTGCCAGATGAACGAACACGACTCCGAACGCATTGCGGGGCTTCTGGAGGCCGACGGCATGTCTCGCGCAGATACTGATGACGACGCTGATGTTGTGGTGTTGAACACCTGCTGCATTCGCGAAAATGCCGACAACAAGCTCTACGGCACGTTGGGTCACCTCAAGACGTGGAAAGACGCCAAGGACGGACGTCGCATTGTGGTGGGCGGGTGCTTGTCACAAAAAGATAAAGACGTTGTTCGTAATCGTGCCCCATGGGTAGATGTTGTGATGGGCACACATAACGTGCACCGCACAAACGAGTTGTTGCAGTTGGCCATTGTGTATGGCCCTGTTACTGAGATTCTTGACGAAGCAGTGATAGATGATCACGCATTGTTTCCTAGTGCGTTACCAGTGCGACGCGAGACCTCATATAACGCTTGGGTCACCATTCAGATTGGTTGCGACAACACGTGTGCGTATTGCATTGTTCCCGCGGTGCGAGGAAAAGAAATCAGTCGACCATTTGACGACATTGTGAATGA
Organism: Ilumatobacteraceae bacterium; assembly: GCA_036826015.1. Classification (GTDB taxonomy): domain Bacteria; phylum Actinomycetota; class Acidimicrobiia; order Acidimicrobiales; family Ilumatobacteraceae; genus UBA2093. The sequence continues at coordinate 29,521 of DAISXE010000005.1, read as the reverse complement.
AGTGAAACAACTTGCAGCAAATGGCGTTACTGAGATAACTCTGCTTGGTCAGAACGTGAACAGTTATGGCCGCGACATCAACTTGGCCGAACGTAAATCTGGCGCCGATGTTCGAGTAAAGACAATGTTTGCTGATCTTTTGCGCGAAGTAGGCGCTGTGCCCGGCATTCAACGTGTGCGCTACACGAGCCCCCACCCGAAAGACATGCGATCAGATGTGTTGGAGGCAATGGCCGAGACGCCAGCTGTATGTGAGCACCTTCACTACCCACTGCAATCTGGTTCAGATCGTGTGTTGGCACTGATGCACCGCGGGTACACCGCTCAGCGATACATGGAGCAACTTCGCGAGGCTCGTCGCCTCATGCCTGGCATTGCTATCACCACGGACATCATCGTTGGTTTCCCAGGCGAAACAGAAGAAGACTTCGAACAGACACTTGCAATCGCAAGTGAAGCGAAATTTGATTTGGTATTTGCTTTTATTTTTTCACCGCGCGAAGGTACTGAAGCAGCGCTCATGACCGAGCACTTCATTGAACCAGAAGTGGTGTCACGCCGGTTTGAACGGTTGCGCCAGATAGTGGAGCCACATGCGCTCGAGATGCACGAAGCACGAGTTGGGCTTGTGGAAGAAGTGGTCGTAGAAGGCCCGAGCCGCAAGAACGAAGGCGTGATGACAGGACGTACTCGCCAGAACAAACTGGTGCACTTTGCGACTCCGAGCCAATTACGCCCTGGCACGTATTGCACCGTGTACATCACACGTGCAGCGCCACACTTCTTACAAGGGCGCCTTGTTGACATTTTGCATGAACCAACACACAAGATCCGTATTCCTGTGGCGTCGGTATAGATCGCATGACAATTACTACATCAGTGGTTGTGCTGGGGCCAACCGCAAGCGGCAAGAGCGACGTTGCGATGGCTGCTGCCACACAACGAGGTGAAGTGCACATCATTGCCGCTGATGCCATGCAGGTATACGCACGGATGGATATTGGTACGGCAAAACCAACGCGTGCCGATCGTGACCAGGTGATTCATCATGGTCTTGATCTTGCTGAACCAAGTGAGCGATACACAGTGGCTCGGTATATGGACGACATTGCGTTGGCTCGTGAAACGATTGGTGCACAAAATGCTGCAGAACTCATTGTGGGCGGAACAGGTTTGTATGTCACGGCGATTGTTGATGGACTACAGATGCCAGGAGAGTGGCCAGAGATTCGCGCAACACTCGAGGCGCGCGACGATACCGAAGCGTTGTTTGCCGAACTTTTTGCGTTAGATCCGGAAGCCACTACAAAGATGGAGCCGAACAATCGACGTCGCATTATTCGTGCTCTTGAAGTGTGTTTGGGAAGTGGTGAGAAGTTCAGTTCCTTCGGCGAGGGAATAGGTACTTTTGCTCCCACTGAGACTCGACTCATCGGAATCCGTTGGGATCGAGATGTCTTGAGAGAACGTATTGCTCGCCGCGTAGACATCATGATGAGTGCCGGATTAGTAGACGAGGTGAAGTCCTTGTGCGCAGAGCCAGAGGGCATGTCGCCCACGGCTCGCCAGGCACTTGGGTACAAAGAGGTCATCGAATTCGTTGAGGGCCGGTGCAGTCTGGACGAAGCAGTGGCTGCCACGGTGTTGCGCACACAACAGTTCGCCGTACGTCAGGAACGCTGGTACCGCCGCGACCCACGCATTGAGTGGGTTGAGGTACAAAAGGACCCAATCGCGGAAGTGACCCCTCGTGTTCTGGGTGCCTTGGCATAGTCTTTGGAGCACATGCAGGTTTCACTCACAAAACACCACGGACTCGGAAACGACTTTTTGGTGTACAACCGCGCACAAGGTGAGATAGCGGGCGAGTGGCCACATCGTGCACTTGAGTGGTGTCATCGCGAGAACGGCATTGGTGCAGATGGTCTGTTGTTGCTTGGAATTGAGAACGACACCACGTTGAGCATGCGGCTCTATAACGCCGACGGAAGCGTTGCTGAAATGAGCGGCAACGGAATTCGTTGTTTGGTACAGGCCGCACATTCAACATTGGGCAACAATGCAGGAACAACGTATGAAGTCATCACAGATGCAGGTGTTCGCGAAGTAACGGTTGTTAGTCATCACTCTGACGAGCAGATTTTGGTGCGCGTAGACATGGGTGAGGTGTCCGATCTGAATGCTCCCAGCAACTGGCATGAATTGCAGTGTGACCCATTGCGACCAGTGAGTCATGTGTCCCTCGGTAACCCTCATTCGGTAGTAGGTGTCGATGATGTTGTGTCTGTTGATTTGGAATCACTTGGCGCAGTAGTGCCACAAATCAATCTTGAGATCATTCAGCCTGGCCCTGAAGAAAACGCCATCACGATGCGGGTGCATGAACGTGGTGCCGGAATTACCCAGGCGTGCGGCACGGGCGCGTGTGCAGCAGCAGATGCAGCAATCGCATGGGGTTTTGTTCCCAGCACTTCGTCTGAAGTAATCGTGCATATGGATGGTGGCGATGCTCTTGTACACATCACCGAGAATCGACATGCAGTTCTCACAGGGCCTGCAGTATTTATGAGTGAACACTCGGTAACAGCGTGAGCAATCCGTACCAGGAGGCCCTCGGCGCCACACTGATTGAACGCACATTCAGAGAACGCATTGTTCTGGTGGGAGTCACACTTGGCGGCCACACAGATGAAGACACAGAAGAAGGTCTCGACGAGCTGTCACTGTTGGTAGACACTGCTGGTGCCGACGAAGCTGCTCGCCTCACGCAACGACGCGATACTCCCGATAGCGCTTTTTACATTGGTAAGGGAAAAGTAGAAGAACTAAAGGAAGTGTGCCTCGCAATTGATGCAGACACAGTGGTGTTTGATAACGAACTCACACCTGGCCAGCAATACAACTTGGAACGTGTGCTTGGCCGTACAGCGCTCGACCGTACTGCTGTCATTCTTGACATTTTTGCTCAGAATGCACACACGCAAGAAGGTAAGGCACAAGTTGAACTTGCAATGTTGCGCTATCGGTTGCCCCGGTTGCGTCGTGGTGCAAAGGCCGGATTGTCACAGCAAGGTGGCGGCATTGGAACACGTGGTCCTGGTGAAACTCGTCTAGAGACAGATCGTCGTCGCATCATGCGGCGCATTGAAAAACTAGAACAAGACCTGAAAGGCCTATCGCGCACGCGTCATACCCAGCGAAAGAGTCGTGGCCGAAGTGGTCTTGCCTCGGTGGTCATTGTTGGCTACACCAACGCTGGAAAATCCACGTTGCTCAATTCGCTTACTCAAGCAGGCGTGCTTGTTGAGAACAGATTGTTTGCCACGCTTGATCCGACTACGCGTCGGTTGGCTTTGCCAGGTGGTGAACCAGTATTGGTTACAGACACAGTTGGTTTTATTCGTCAACTGCCACACGGTCTTATCGAGTCTTTCAAGAGCACGCTTGAAGTAGCGGCTGAAGCAGACTTGCTTGTGCATGTAGTTGATGGAAGTGCCATACACCCAGAAGAGCAAATGACTGCGGTGCGTGAAGTGCTTGCAGAAATCGGCGCAGATCAAGTTCCCGAATTCATTGTCTTCAATAAGGCAGACAAGTTGGAAGACTTCGGAGCACAGTTGGTGGAAGCCCATCACGGTGCAGTTGCAGTCTCGGCTTTGCAGAACCAAGGGCTCGATGTGTTGTTGCGAAAGCTTGCAGATCGCATGCGTTCGATCACTCAGGTCACAGACCTTGTGGTGCCGTTTGAGCGTGGCGATATTTTGGCCTCTATCCATCGTGAAGGTGAAGTGGTTCTCTCACAAGACCACCCCGATGGCATGCATATTCGTGCACGATTGTCCGAGGCTTCGGCGGGGCGTTTGCGCGAGTTCGTTGTACAGGTAGACGATGAAGGAAACTTGAGGTCTCATGAGTAGCGCAGGCGTCAATAGAAATCAGGTGGGCTTTGAGCCTCCTCCGTACCCGTACGACCGACTCGACGCGTATCAGAAGATGGCGAGTGAATTCGACGGTGGAATAGTTGACCTTTCCATCGGCACGCCATGTGATCCGCCGCCACAAGCAGTGATTGATGCGCTTGCAGGCTCTGGTTCAGAGCGCGGGTACCCAGCATCTATTGGTTCTGAAAACTTGCGTAGGTCCATTGCTCGCTGGATGGGTCGGCGTTTTGCGATTGATGTTCCCATTTCGCGTATAGCGGCGTGTATTGGCACAAAAGAGTTTGTTGCAACTACACCGCAGTACATGAAGTTGCGTCGCCCTGGACGCGACACAGTCATCTATCCAGCCGTTGCGTACCCCACGTATGAGATGGGTGCAACTCTTGCTGGTTTGCGTGCGCTTCCAGTTCCCATGAATGCAGAAGGCCACATGGATTTTGCGTCATTGTCCGAGGACGACATTGCGCGTGCGCTCATGGTGTGGGTGAATAGCCCAAGCAATCCCACCGGCGGATTAGACGATCTGAAATATGCAGCTAACTGGGGACGCAAACATGACATTCCAGTGTTTAGCGATGAGTGTTACGCCGAGTTCACATGGGGCACATCTCCTCAAACAATTTTGCAGCACGGTCTTGACGGCGTGATTGCTGTTCATTCATTGTCGAAGCGTTCAAACCTTGCAGGTGTGCGCGTGGGTTTCTACTCAGGTGATGCAGAGATCGTGGACTATCTCAAAGAAGTGCGCAAGCATGCGGGCTTTATGGTGCCCGGCCCAGCACAGGCAGCTGGCGTTGCCGCCCTTGATGACGATGAGCATGTTCGCGTGCAACGTGATCGTTACATGTCGCGTTTAGAAATGATGGCCAAGACTTTGACGGCATGGTCAGGTATCGATATCGCCTTGCCGGCCGGTGGCTTTTACTTGTGGTTCAACGCAGGTGATGCGTGGGAGTTCACTGAGAAGCTTGCTCGTGAGGGTGGGGCATTGGTGAGCCCGGGGGATTTCTATGGTGCAGGTGGGTCGCACAATGTGCGAGTTGCCGTGGTGCAGCCCGACGCCAAGCTGGCAATGGTTGCAAAACGCCTGGGCGTTTAGCGCAACTTACGCATAACTGTGACGAGAATTCCGTAGATCTGCACTTCGTCTGATGTGAATACCATTGGTTTCATTGAAGAGTTAGACGGAACAAGTGTGATGTTGTTGCCAGACTTCTTGAATGTCTTAATGGTTGCTTCGTCTCCCGGAATACCTGCAACAACAATGTCGCCATTTTCTGCAACGGTTTGTTGACGCGCAACAACGAAGTCTCCATCGAGAATTCCTGCTTCGATCATTGAGTCACCACGAACGCGCAACATAAACAGTTCGCCTTCGCCAGTGAAGTCAGTTGGAATCGGAATGAGGTCTTCAACATTTTCTTGTGCGAGGACACCAGTACCTGCAGCAACATCACCAATGAGAGGCACGTGACGTGAAGGGCGACGTTCCATAGCTACTTCACTATTGGTGTCGAAGCGCACTTCGATGGCGCGAGGCTTTGTTGGGTCACGGCGCAAGAAGCCCATCTTCTGGAGAGTGTTGAGGTGGTTGTGCACCGTGGAGGGTGAGTTAAGGCCGACTGCCTCGCCGATCTCACGCACGGATGGCGGATAGCCACGGTCTTGCATGCTCTGGGAGATGACGTTGAGGATTTCGCGTTGGCGTGGGGTGAGGGCTTCAGACATAGGTGGAAGCGTACAGGTGTTCGCCATAAAGGTCAAACACCTGTTCGGAGAACGAATGTTCGGCTAAAGCCTTGACACCGAACACCTGTTCGGTAAAACTATAGAACACCTGTTCGCTACGGTGTTCATCACATAGGCAAACCGGCCACCAAACCCCACTCCTGAAAGGAAATCCCATGGCAACCACCATCGATCCTCTTCTTTTTACTTCCGTCTCATCTGTTCGCTCAGCTAGGCGACCAGCCCCCACGGCTCAGGTCTTCCAGCGCCGCCGCCGCGTGGTGGGCGCCGTCCTCATCTTCGCTGTGGCCTCAGTTGTCATCTCCACGGGGGCTTTTGCTTCCAATCCCACGCCGGCCAATCAAGTGCCGCCACGAACCGTTATTGCGCAATCCGGAGACACTCTCTGGGACATTGCGCGCACGATCGCTCCGAAGGGTGACATTTCGGAGCTGGTCACTGCTTTGGTGCGAGCAAATGGTGCTCGCATCGAAGCGGGCCAAGTCATTCATATCCCATAAAAATCGTCGTTTCTTACAAAATGTCAATGCAGGGTGATTTAGAGTACCCATGTGCATTGCCCCGTATGCCCAAACGACGACACCAAGGTGATCGACTCACGTCCAGCCGATGATGGTGCTGCGATTCGTCGTCGTCGTTCGTGTCCGGAGTGTTCGTATCGATTCACTACCTACGAACGATTAGAAGGTGCGCCACTTCTCGTGGCCAAGCGTTCTGGTGATCGCCAGCCGTTCGACAGAGCCAAAGTCATCTTTGGTGTGCGCTCAGCCTGCAAGGGTCGCCCTGTGGAAGATGAGCAAATCGATGCGCTGGCCGAAATGGTGGAAGACGATATGCGTCTGGCCGCAGCTGCTGGCACAGAAATTACGTCGTCCACTGTTGGTCACGCAGTGCTTGAACATTTGAAAGCACTCGACGAAGTTGCCTACATGCGTTTCGCAAGTGTGTACAAAAACTTTGACGATGCTGCAGACTTCCGGCGCGAACTTGCGTTGCTGAAGCAAACGTAAATTTTATTGTGCGTTGCGATTGCGCTCGTAACGAACAAATATAAAATCGTCTTCTCTACGAAAATCAACAAGAGAAAACTGACGTAACGCATGAGGTGCTGCCGATAGTGATGCGGCCCGATATCCACTGAGGTGCGGCGACACGGTCAGATTGATTGCGTCAACAACGTCTGCCTCAAGCAGTGCTGCATTGAGTTGTGGGCCGCCTTCTACGTGCACGATGCCTGGAGGGAGTTGGCTAATGATTGCGGGTAAATCCACGACTGTTGAGCCGGCACGAATGCTGTCGACCGGCACAGCGGGGGCAGTAGTGGTGGTGACGATTAGTCCGGCGCCAGATGTAAAGAGCCCCGATGAGAAATCAAGATTGCATGATTGGGTAACTACTGCAATGCGCAGGTCGCTACGCGATGGGGCACGGTAGGACTCGGCCCGCACGGTTCCTGCGCCTACAAGCACAACAGATGCGGTCTCACGAAGGCTGCGCAGGCGCTGTTGATCGGCAGGGCCACCAAGTGGGCCAGAGCGACCATTCACATCGACGGTGCCGTCTGGTGTGGTGATCATGCAGATCTCCACCTGATGCTGGCTCGACGTCATGGGGACAGTGTACGAACACTGCGAGATGTGGGCTCTGATTATGGCAAGGTAGCAAGATGACCGATACACAGAACCGGACCGTTTTTCGTACTTGCCCGTTGTGCGAGGCCACATGTGGTTTAGAGATCTCCGTCAATCCGCAGGAACAAGTGGTGCGTATTCGTGGCGACCGTGACGATGTATTCAGTCATGGATTCATTTGCCCCAAAGGCAGCACGCTGAAGCAATTGCATGAGGACCCCGACCGTTTGCGCAAGCCACTCGTGAAGCGCGATGGCAAACATGTTGAAGTGTCGTGGGAAGAAGCATGGCAAGTAGTGAATGACGGTTTGATGGGAGTCATCGAGCGACATGGTCGAGGCGCATTGTCTGCGTACTTGGGAAATCCGAACGCGCACAACTTGGGGCCACAGTTGTTTAGTGCCGTGATGTTGCGTTCCATGGGTTCACGCAATGTGTTCAGTGCTTCAACAGTTGATCAAGTGCCAAAACACGTGGCTGGTGGATTGATGTTTGGAACACCACAGTCCATTCCTGTTCCCGACGTGGATCACACGGACTACCTCATGATGTTGGGTGCAAACCCATATGCATCGAATGGAAGTTTGTGCACCTCGCCAGATTTCCCAGGTCGCATTCAAGCAATTCGTGCACGCGGTGGAAAAGTAGTTGTAGTAGATCCACGTCGAACAAAGACCGCAGAAGAGTCTGACGAGTGGATTTCAATTCGTCCGGGAACAGACGGACTATTTCTTGCTGCAATGGTGAACGTGATGTTTGCCGAGAACTTGGTCAGCATTGAGCCGCGCATCGCATCTTTGTTGAATGGTGTGGATGAATTGCGTGATGCAGTTGCTGCATTCACACCTGCTGCAGTGCAGGAAGTGACTGGCGTATCTGCAGAGACGACAACTCGTTTGGCTCGCGAACTATGTGGTGCTCCCACTGCTGCTGTGTATGGCCGCATCGGAGTGAACACAGTTGAATTTGGAACTACGAATGCATGGCTTATTGATGCCATCAACGTATTGACGGGAAACATTGACTCTCGTGGTGGCGCAATGTTTACAACGCCAGGCACTGGTAGTTCTACAACGCGCGGTGCTGCTGGAAAAGGTAAAGGCTTTGCCATGGGGCGCGGCCATAGTCGTGTGTCAAACAAGCCAGAAGTATTGGGGGAGTACCCCGTTGCCGTATTGGCCGAAGAGATCACAACGCCAGGCGAGAACCAAGTGCGCGCACTCATCACGGTGGCAGGCAACCCAGTGTTGTCGACTCCGCACTCAAATCAGTTAGATGCTGCTCTTGCAGAACTTGAGTTCATGGTTTCGATTGACATTTATTTGAATGAAACAACGCGTCATGCAGATGTGATCTTGCCTCCACCTTCGGCACTTGAAAAAGATCACTACGACGTCGGTCTGTACATATACGCAGTGCGCAACATCGCGAACTACAGCGTTCCTGTTTTGCAAAAAGATGACGCTTCGCCTGAAGAACATGAGATCTTGTTGAAGTTGGCAGGCATCTTGCAAGGACTTGGTCCTGACAATGATCCGTTAGCACTTGAAGAGCAAACCATTTACGCAATGGTGACGGGTGCTGTTTCAAATTCAGGATCAAATATTCATGGTCGTGATGCAGATGAAATTTTGAACATGTTGAGTGCGGGTGGGCGTCGCGGTACTGCGCGCAACCTTGACTTTGCATTGCAAACAGGCCCGTACGGTGCAGCGTTTGGTGCAAACCCTGGTGGCTTATCGCTTGATGTTTTGTTAGCGAATCCACACGGTGTTGACCTTGGTGCATTGGAACCAAAGATGCCAGAAATGTTGCGTACACCGAGCGGTCGAATTGAGTTGTCACCCGAAGTTTTCATCAATGATCTCAAACGATTGAAAGAGTCAATGGTTGATGTTGATCTTGATCAGATGTTGTTAGTCGGTCGACGTGATTTGAAGTCAAACAACTCATGGATGCACAACATCAAAGTTCTGACAAAGGGATCTTTGTCGTGCACTGCACACATTCATCCGAATGACGCTGCACGTATTGGTGCTGTCACTGGCACTGCGTTGCGCATTGCAAGTCGTGTTGGTGAGGTGCAGGTTCCTGCAGAAGTCACCGATTCAGTGCGGCCTGGAGTTGTGAGTTTGCCTCACGGCTGGGGTCACTCTGTTCCCGGCACGAAGATGTCAGTCGCCGGTGAAAAAGCTGGCGTGAACTCGAACATTTTGACCGACGACCAAGTTCTGGACCCTTTGTCGGGCAATGCGGTGCTGAGCGCCATTCCCGTGACTGTGGAGGTGGTGGGGGCCTAAAAGACCCTTGTCCACAGGCAGGGGCATCTTCTGCACAGGTACCCCACAGGTCTATCCACTAGAAATCATTGGGTTTCCCCAGAAACTTTCCGAAATCCACATGGTTGTCCACTTCCAATCCACAGGGGCAGGACCGTATGGTGAAGGCACAAATTGGGGGTCTGTCCGGCCTTCACAAAAGAATTTCCCGAGGGTCGTTGACAAAGGTGTAGTTACAGTGCTGTAATCTCACAACCACTTGTAGCAAACCTGCAATTGGGGGCGGGTCACCTACTACATGTTGTGGTTGGGGGTCTTCTATCTCTCCATAACGGTCCCCGGACCCCAAAAATCATCAAATACGCCACTGAGGAGTCGCAATGTCATTAGCACCAGATCGTTTGTCTATCGGAATCGGTCGATTCTTCACCACCCCAGGCGTACACCCGTACGACGAGGTGGCATGGGAGAAGCGCGATTCTCGCATCACTAACTGGCGCGATGGCACTGTTGCTTTCGAACAGCTCGACGTTGAGTTTCCTGTCTCTTGGTCATTGAACTCCACCAACATTGTTGCGCAGAAGTATTTCCGCGGCACACCAAACACACCAGAGCGCGAGCACTCAATGCGCCAAGTTATCGACCGCGTCGCTGACACCATCACAACGTGGGGCATCGAGGGTGGTTACTTCAACGACAACGAAGAAGCAGAAACCTTCCGTTCCGAATTGAAGTTCATTCTTGTTACACAGCGCGCTGCGTTCAACAGCCCTGTGTGGTTCAACATTGGTGTGAAGGGTGTTCCTCAGCAAGCAAGCGCTTGTTTCATCCTCGCTGTTGAAGACAAGATGTCAGCAATTCTCAACTGGTATCGCGAAGAAGGAGTCATCTTCAAGGGTGGTTCTGGTTCAGGTATCAACCTTTCAAAGATCCGCTCAAGCGCAGAACACTTGGAAGGCGGCGGTACCGCTTCTGGTCCAGTGTCTTTCATGCGCGGTGCAGACGCATCAGCCGGAACCATCAAGTCCGGCGGCAAGACACGTCGTGCAGCAAAGATGGTCATTTTGAATGCAGACCACCCAGACATCGAAGAGTTCATCTGGTGCAAAGTGAAAGAAGAGCGCAAGGCTCGTGTACTTCGTGACGCCGGCTTCGATATGGATCTGGACGGTGCAGATTCATTCAGTGTTCAGTACCAAAACGCAAACAACTCGGTGCGCGTCACCGACGAGTTCATGCACGCTGTAAAAGAAGATCGCGATTGGACCTTCAAGGCCGTCACCGACGGTTCACCAGTACGCACCATTCGTGCACGTGATCTGTGGCGTCAAATCGCAGAAGCTTCATGGGAGTGCGCAGACCCAGGTTTGCAGTTCGACACCACCATCAACAAGTGGCACACATCGCATGCATCTGGCCCAATCAACGGCTCGAACCCATGTTCTGAATACATGCACATCGATAACTCGGCTTGCAACTTGTCATCTCTCAACTTGTTGAAGTTCCTCGACGACAATGACCGTTTCGATGTTGAGGCATACCGCCACGCCATCGAAGTGATGTTCACTGCACAGGAAATCTTGGTTGGTCGTGCCGACTACCCAACAGAAGCAATTGGTGACAACAGCCGCAAGTTCCGTCAATTGGGTCTTGGTTATGCAAACTTGGGCGCCTTGCTTATGGCGCTTGGTATGGCATACGACTCCGATGGTGGTCGTGCATGGGCAGCAGCTCTTACATCACTCATGACCGGACACGCATATGCAACAAGTGCTCGCACTGCAAGTCGCATGGGTCCACACTCTGGTTTTGCCGAGAACGAAAAGTACATGCTCAACGTATTGCGTATGCATCGCGATGCTCATGGTGAGATCCTCAATAGCAAGGAAGTGCAAGACGATCTCTTGTACGCCGGCTTGGAATCATGGGAAGCAGCAGTACGTGACGGCGAAGAGTACGGCGTGCGTAACGCACAAGCCACCGTGCTCGCTCCAACCGGCACCATCGGCCTCATGATGGACTGTGACACCACTGGTGTTGAGCCAGACCTTGGTCTTGTGAAGTTCAAGAAGATGGTCGGCGGCGGTTCAATGAGCATCGTCAACCAGACAATTCCACGCGCGCTTCGCCGTTTGGGTTACAACACCCAGCAGGTCGACGACATCGTTGCATACATCGACGAGAACAAGTCCATCCTTGGTGCACCACACATCGAATCAAGCCACCTCGACGTGTTTGCTTGCTCAATGGGTGACAACACCATTCATTACGAAGGTCACGTTCGCATGATGGGCGCGGTACAGCCGTTCTTGTCTGGTGCAATTTCAAAGACTGTCAACATGCCAGAAGAGGCAAGCGTTGAAGACATTGAGAAGTTGCACATGTTGTCATGGGAGCTCGGCATCAAGGCCGTTGCTATCTATCGCGACAACTGCAAAGTTGGCCAGCCACTCAGCGCAACAAAGAAAGACGACGACACCAAAGACGGTGACAAGTCAGAAGCTGCAACGCAAGTTGTAGAGCGCGTAGTTGAAAAGATTGTCACGCAGCCAATTCGTCAGAAGCTTCCTCGCTCACGTCGTGGTCGCACATTCGAATTCCGCGTTGCTGATTGCAAGGGCTTTGCGAACATCGGTGAATACGAAGATGGTCGCCCCGGCGAAATGTTCCTCACTGTGTCAAAGCAGGGTTCAACACTCTCGGGCATCATGGACGCGTTCGCGAAGTCCATCTCGTATGGCCTTCAGTATGGAGTGCCATTGCGTGCATTCGTTGAGGCATTCACCAACATGCGTTTCGAGCCTGCAGGTATGACAGATGATCCAGACATCCGTATGGCTTCATCCATCATGGACTACTTGTTCCGTCGTCTTGCACTTGAGTACATGACATACGACGAGCGCGCAGAATTGGGCATCTTCACTCGTGACGAGCGCATTCAGCCAACACTTCCTGGTGTTGAAGAATCAGTCATCGAGACAAAGAACGGTTCCGAGATGGCAACCGACATCAAGTCAGTGCAATCAGTGTCTGAATTGGTTCAACAGATCGAGTTGGGCATTGCGCCGAAGGCTCCGGTCTCAGATCATTCATCACCAAACGGCATTGTCCGTCACAGCGATGCACCGATGTGCATGCTTTGTGGAGTGCAGATGCAGCGTGCTGGCTCATGCCACGCATGCCCATCATGCGGCTCCACCAGCGGCTGTAGCTGATCAAATGTGACACGATAGGTACTTCAATAGAGGAGTCCCTATCGTGACACGCAGCTTCGATAACACCGACGTAAACGTCGTTACCACCCCAGGTGGTCAACGCGTCCACAAGAACCACGCTGCACAAAGCGATGTGGTTCGTGCTGACTTCTATGAAGTGCGTTCAGGTGTGTGGTGCTTGGTAGGTAACGGCCTGTCGAACCAGACATTTATTGAAGCGCCAGAAGGCATCATTGCTGTTGACACAGGTGAATCTATTGAAGAGATGCGCGAGGCATTGCGCCGATTGCGTGAATTCACGTCAGCTCCCATTGCTGCAGTTATTTATACGCACTTCCATTATGTAGAGGGAACGAAGGCAATTCTTGAAGAAGGGAATCACGCCGCGCCGTTGCCTATTTATGGACACGAAAAACTTGCGTTCAATAAGGAACGCACATTAGGCGAGATCTCACCAGCGTATTCGCGAGGCATTGTGGAGCAGTTTGCTGTTGTGATGCCAACAGAAGGCCCTGATGCAACTGTCAACGTTGGACTTGGGTTTTTCTACAAGAACCCAATGCATGCGCCATTCACGCCTGGCCATATTCCCGTCACTGAAATATTGGGTGAGAAGGGTTCCATCACAATCGCTGGTCTTGCTGTTCAGTATCAGTATTCGCCAAGTGATTCCGATGACTCCATCAACTTCTATTTCCCATCCATTGGCACATGCGTGCACAACACGGTGTGGCCGGTGCTGTTCAATGTGTACGCAATTCGTGGCGAGGAATATCGTGACCCTCGTATTTTGATTCCTGGAATCGACAACATCATCAAGTGGGCACCTGAATATTTGGTTGCTACGCATGGTCCTGCACTCACCGGCAAAGACAACATTCGCGAAAAGGCCACGCGCTATCGCGATTCGATTCAGTTCATGTGGGATCAGACAGTACGTGGCATTAATAAGGGCTGGACTGCCGACGAGGTATCATCGCGCATCACGTTGCCAGAGTTGTATGACGTGGATTACCTCACGAGTGAACGATATGGAGTCACTGAGCATCACCTACGTCAGATCTTTATGGGCCTTCGCGGATGGTTTGACGGCGATGAAGCAAAGTTGTTCCCGGAAGAACCTCAATCCCGTTATGAAAAACTGATCTCTGGTTTTGGTGGGCGCGCAGCAGTAGCGCAGCAGTGTGCAGCCGCACTTGCTTCCGATGATGTTCGTTGGGCAACCGAACTCGGTACATGGCTGGCAAAGTCAGAGGGAGCCACTCAAGACGAACGCAACTTGTTGGCCTCGTGTCTTCGTGTGATTGCAGAACGTACTCCAGCTGCCAACATTCGCAACTGGGCAATTACTCGCGCACGCCACTTGGATGGTTCATTCTCTATGGATCGATTCATGAAGCACGGGTTCAATCCGAAGTTCCTGAGTGAGGCATCAGCAGTGGGATTAATTCACACGTTGCGAGTGATTGTTGACCCCGACAAGATTGCCGGAATCAATCATCACATCGCATTTGTGATTGGCGACGAAACAGCTGGGCTACATATTCGTAACTCTGTAGCAGTACCAACCGATGGTTGGGGAGCGACCACCATGGTGAAGATGTCTCGACCTACTTTGTTGACCTTGTTGTCAGAACGAACAACATGGAGCAAGGAACTTGCCGATGGGGCAATCGTGGTGTCTGGAGATACTGCAGTTGTAGATCGTGTTCGAGTCGCGTTTGAGAACAAGGGTTTTGCTTCGTGACATCACTGCCGCAGGCAACGCCGACGTTTGACGGCATTCAGGGCTACACGGTTCCCGATTCAACGCCGAGTCCGTTACGTCTTGCATCTGCGCCAGCTGGCGCGCCGAACATCGTGCTCATCTTGCTCGATGATGTTGGCTTTGGTACGTGTGGAACTTTTGGTGGTCCAGTGCCAACGCCAGCACTTGATCGTGTTGCGGCACACGGATTGCGATTCAATCAGTTCCACACCACGGCATTGTGTTCACCGACGCGTGCAGCAATGCTCACAGGACGTAATCATCACACGGTGCATATGGGTGGCATTCCTGAAGGTGCCAACGTATTTCCCGGATACGACAGCATCATTCCTAAAGAGGCAGCAAGCGTTGCTGAGATTCTGAAGCAGTCGGGTTATTCCACTGGCGCATTTGGTAAGTGGCACCTTGCGCCGTTGTGGGAGCAAACACTTGCTGGGCCATTCGATAGGTGGCCGACTGGGCTTGGCTTTGAACGCTTCTATGGAATCTTGAATGCAGAAGCATCGCAGTGGGAACCACCGATGTTCGACCAGACAACACCGGTGATGCCATATGAAGGTCGCGATGACTATCACATGACAGAAGACATTGTTGACAAAGCAATTTCGTGGATGCGCGTGCAGAAGGCATCGCAGCCCGGCAAGCCATTCTTTTCGTACATCGCAACTGGTGCCATGCATTGTCCGCATCATGTTGCGCCCGAATGGATTGAGAAATTCAAGGGCCAGTTTGATCAAGGGTGGGACGAGTTACGTCGAGAGATTTACGAACGCCAGTTGTCGCTGGGTGTTGTTCCTGAAGGAACTGCACTCACTGCGCGACCTGACGAAGTGCCGTCATGGGATGAGTACCCAGATCGTTACAAGCCGGTGGCTTCGCGACTGATGGAAGTGTTTGCAGGCTTCCTCGCGCACACCGATGCTCAAATTGGTCGCGTATTGGATGCGCTCGAGCAGATGGGCGAGATGGACAACACATTGTTCATGTACATCACTGGTGACAATGGTGCGTCTGCAGAAGGCACCATCCATGGCGCATGGAGTGCACCGTCATTCCAGAACGGCATTCCTGAAGATCCCGAATGGCTACTTGACCATATGGATGATTTTGGAACTGCGCGTTGTGAGAATCATTACAACCTTGCATGGGCATGGGCGCTTGACTCTCCGTTTCAGTGGATGAAGCAGGTGGCATCACACTTTGGTGGCACACGAAATGCCATGGCGGTGCAGTGGCCTGCACGCATTAGCGATGCAGGTGGGTTGCGCACCCAGTTCCACCACGTGGTGGATGTAATGCCTACGTTGCTTGCTGCAGCTGGGGTAACTATGCCAACGGAAGTGAATGGTTTGCAACAGTTGCCCGTTGATGGCGTGTCCATGTTGTACGCAATGGATGGTGCTGATGGTGCTTCAACGCGTACCACGCAGTATTTCGAGATGTTTGGTAATCGAGCGATATATCACGATGGGTGGATTGCGTCGTGTTTCCATGGGCGAGTCCCGTGGAACAGATTCGGCATGGTGCCATTTGATGGCCCTCAGGAAAAATGGGAGTTGTACAACATCGCCAATGATTTCTCTCAAGGCGTAGACCTTGCAGAGAAACATCCAGAGAAACTGGCGGAGTTACTCGCATTATTTGACTCTGAAGCGAAACGAAACAATGTGTATCCGCTGAGAGAACCGGGTTCCACTTTGGGAATGACAGTGGTGCCACCCGAAAATCTTGGCGGTCTGAAAAAGATGACGTATACGACTGATCACATTCGTATGCCAGAACGCTCTGTGGTGAATCTGAAGAATTGTTCGTTCCGCATTACGGCAGAAGTTGAAGTGTCATCTTCAACGTGCAGTGGTGTGATTGCATGCCAGGGCGGCAACATGGCGGGCTGGACGTTGTATCTAAATGATGACGGTTGTCCTGTGTATCACTACAACTGGATGGGTCATGATCATTTTGTGGCTACATCACTCGTGCCGCTTTCCATGGGGCGTCACGAAATTGTTGTTGACTTTGTCTATGACGGAGGCTTCGGTGTGGGAGGCCATGCGGTGCTGCTTGTCGATGCAATTCCTGTTGCACATGTGCGAGTAGAACGCACAGTTCCGATTGTGTTTTCAATGAGTGGCGAATCATTTGACATCGGAATGGACACGGGTGCACCCGTTGGCTTTTATCCTCACGTGTACCGGTGCACTGCTGTTATTCACGGTGTCACGTTGGAACGCTTGAGTGAGCCATCACCTGATATTGCTGCTCTCATCGTTGAGGGTGAATTTCGCGCGAGCCTTGCAACGCAATAGAGCAATTATTCAATAGTGCGTTGACGAGCTTCGTCGAGGCCACAGAAGTAGGCCTCGAGTGCTCGTGCTTTATCGAAAAGATGTTGAGGACGAGAAGCAATCCCTGCAGTCGTGGCGCGTGGAGCAAACTCAATAAAGGTTCCGCTATGAGTCTCTGACCATATGCGTTGCTCAGCGTCTGTTCGTCTTTCAACGAATCGTCCGAATGGGCCAAACATGGCACCTGCGAGTGGAGCAATAATGACGAGACGTTCTGCGCCATCGGCTAGGTCGACACTGACGCCTGAACGCACTCCGCCGTCTACGTATCTACGTCCATTGATCCTCTGTGGAGCGAGGAGGCCAGGCACAGCAGACGATGCGGCTACAAGGTCAGCAAGTGGAGTGTCGGCGCCACTGAGGACTGTGCGTCGCAGTCGCGGAACTTCAGTGACCACCACGCGCACAGTGGGGTCTGTGGCATTGCCGAACACTTCTCGGGCTGATGCGGCGAGCACTCCGGCACGAGGGTTGGGAAATGTGGGAACTTCGAGTCCTGCGAGGTCCTTGTAGGAAATCTTTAGTGCCGTTGCTGCGGCTGCCCAGGAGCCAGCAGAGGTACCAAGCATGGGACAGCCGTGTAAGTCGATGCCACGTTCGCGGAGGCCTTCAATGACGCCAAGTGCGTATCCGATGCCAAAGAGCCCACCACCGCCAAAGACGCCACCAAGTGTCGGGTTTGTCTCCATGCTCCATTCTGCTCTATCTCTAGGTTCAATTTGTAATGAGCATTAGGGTCTCCATATGGAAACAGTGGTCCTAATTCCATCTCTTGGCCGCCCAGCTTCAGATTTTGATTTGCTCCGTCATGCATTAATTGAAGAAGGTTTTAATGCGGTGGGAATTGATCCACGTCCCACTTTTCCGGGTAAACCCACATTGCATGACCTAGCAGCCGACACAGTTGCACAACTTGACGCCCTTCAAATAGAGCAATTCCATCTCGTAGGGCATGCGTTTGGAAACAGGCTCTCTCGGTGTATCACAGCTGACTTTAATCATCGTGTGAAGTCACTCACTCTGCTCGCTGCTGGAGGACTTGTTGAACCTGAGGAACATATCTGGGCCGCGCTCGCGGCCTGTTATGACGAAACTTTGAGTGACCTAGAACATATGAAGAATGTGGAGATGGGATTTTTTGCAGATGGTAATGATTCATCGGTGTGGCGTCACGGTTGGTTCCCTGAAGTTATGAAGTATCAAAGAGCTGCTGTACTAAGAACGCCTCGTGATGACTGGTGGGGTGCAGCGGTGGATCGCATTCTGGTGGTGCAGGCTTTGCAGGATGCAATCGCACCTAAAGAAAATGGTCGACGTTATGTGGCGGAATCTGCACCACACGCGCGGTTGGTAGAGATCAATGGAGCTGGTCATGCGATGTTGCCTGAACAGCCCGAGGCAATAGCCTCTGCGATTATTGAATTTCTGAAAGGGTAAAAAATGGAGGCGCGAATTCTCACATGGAACTTGTGGTGGCAGTTTGGGCCATGGCGTGATCGTCAAGAAGCAATCTTGTCTACATTGCAGTCCGAGCAGCCAGACATTGTGTTCTTGCAAGAAGTGTGGGCGCAAGAAGGTGGTCTAGACCAGGCGCAATGGCTCGCCGATGAGATGAACATGTTTGTCGCACGCACTGAAGGTCCGTGGTACGACAATGGCGTCAGTTTGGGTAACGCCATCTTGTCGCGTTGGCCGATTGTGTCGTGGGAAGTTCATCGTCTGCCTGACGTAACTGGTGCGCCAAGTTACCGGCGTGCCGTGGTGGCACATGTTGAGACACCGTTTGGTCGCATGTGGACCGTATGTACGCACTTGGATTACAAATTTGATGCATCGGCTACACGTATGGCTCAGTGTGAGGCGTTGTGCGGAATCGTGTCGCAACTTCGCAATGATCCAGAAGTAGAACTACCGGTCTTACTCGCCGGTGACTTCAATGCAGTTCCAGATTCAGATGAGATTCGCATGATGACGGGGCGAAGTGAGCCTGCTGTTGATGGTTTGGTGTTTACCGACATGTGGGAAGTTGCTGGTGAAGGAACTGGGTTTACGTGGCGACGCGATAATCCGTATATCGAAGATTCAGCGTGGCCGAACCGACGGTTGGATTATCTGTTTGTGTCGTGGCCGCGCCCACGGCCAATAGGTAACCCCACACGGATGTGGTTGGCAGGTTTAGAGACTGTTGGCGGAGTGCAGCCGAGTGATCATGCGGCAGTCGTCGCAGATATTCGAATGGTGGGCGAGTAAGTCTTACAGCGCCGGTTTTCTGAGCACTGTCGGTGTTCTACGTACTGTCGTTTTTCTGAGCACTGTCGGTTTTCCACGCAACTCACCAAACACCTACTCGTTGTGGTGTTTGGAAAACCATCAGGTTTGGTGTCGTTAATCCAAACGTGACAAGAGGGGGGAGTTCTGTGGGTTGCGTGGAAAACCGACAGTCCGACCGAAAAAAGATTCTCCAGCATCACAACCGAATTGCCGCACACATCTTCCGCATGGCAAATGAATCTTTACTCCAGCACAATCCCTTCAATTCATTTACGAGAGGCGTTGAAGGGGATGTCCTCTTCATACTTGGACGCAGTTCGTTTCAAGAATCGGCATCGCACATCGCAACCATTAGTGGCCGATCGCGAAGCCAGGTAATGATGGTGCTCGCGTACCTAGTTCTCAGTGGGCTAGTTCTCGTGCAGCGATATGAACAATGGACGGGTCACAGATTGAATCCGGAACACCCACTTACTCCCTTTATTCGCTCAATTTCTCGCGTCAGCGGTTGTGAAGACTTTCGAGTCGCTCCTACCAGGAGCACTGAAGGCGCTTCACGCCATTGATGAACGAGCTTTGCAAGTATGCAGGCTCGCCCTCGGTGCGCAATGTGGGCATGCGACGTGCGATCTCTTGGAACATCACGGAAACCTCACGACGAGCAAGGTTTGCACCTAGGCAGAAGTGTGGGCCACCTGCTCCAAAGCCAATCTGTGCAGGCGCAATCTCGCGGCGCACATCAAATTGGTATGGGTTTGCAAATGTGCGCTCGTCACGGTTGCCCGATGAATAGAACATCACCACTTTTTCGCCTTCAAGAATCTTTTGACCGTTGATCTCTGTGTCTTGTGTTGCTGTGCGACGGAAGTGGATAACAGGTGTAGCCATACGCACAATCTCTTCGACTGCGGTGCGGTTATGTGTATCAAAATCATCGAACCAAATCTTGCGTTGATCAGGATTGTCAGTCAGCAACTTCATTCCGTGCGAGATGGCATTACGGGTTGTTTCGTTGCCAGCCACAACGAGCAAAATAAAGAATGAACCGAACTCCTGAGCAGTCAGGCTTTCACCATCCACTTCAGCTGCCATCATGACGCTCGTGATGTCGTCGCGTGGGTTGGCTTTGCGATCTTCGCCAAGTGCCTGTGCGTAGGCAAAGATTTCCATGCCCACCGTGAGTAAATCCTCGTATGAAGTGACGAACTCTGGGTCACCAACGCCAAGAATGGTGTTGGTCCAACGGAAAATTTCTGAATGGTCAGACTCAGGAACGCCCATCATGTCGCAAATGATTTCCAATGGCAGTGGCGCTGCCACTTGTTCTACGAAGTCGCATGAACGGCCAGGGAAATCTTGCAACAAGCGGTCCACCACTTTTGCTGCGCGAATCTTTACTTGATCTTCGACACGTGCAATCTCGCGAGGTCCAAAGCCCTTTGCAACAATGCTGCGAAGACGGAAATGCTTTGGGTCGTCCATGTTGATCATGGAGCCAAAGAACTCATTCAACTCAACAGGCAAGTCACCAATGTTTGAACCTTGTCCACTGCAGAACTGTGACGCATTGCGGCTCACATGCCAGATGTCGTCGTGGCGGGTCAGTGCGCGATATCCACGACCTGGGGGAAATGGCGAATCTGGGATGACGGTTTCTTGAAAGAAATGGAAGGGGGATTCATCGCGCAGGGTCTTGAATGCCCCCTCGCGCCATTCACGTGACGCCGTCCAGAAAGTTTCGCTGGAAAGGTCGATGTCGGAAAGTGGAACGTTGGGCAACTGCATGAAGGAAATAGTAGAAGAAATAGAGTCGATACGGCGTAGCGAGGCGAGTCGACGGGAGTCGAGGGCAGATTTTCCGACAAACCTGACTACCCTTATGGGGTCGGTTCGAAGAGCGAACCACGAAAGGAATCCATGCCTGAAGCAGTAATCGTCGCCACAGCCCGTAGCCCTATCGGTCGCGCCAACAAAGGTTCTCTCAAAGACCTTCGTCCCGACGACATGGCAGCACAAATCGTTCGTGCACTCATGGCCAAAGTGCCACAAGTGAAGTCAACCGATGTTGAAGACCTCATTATGGGAATCGGCCAGCCAGCAGGCGAAGGCGGATTCAACATTGGTCGTATGGTCGCAATTCTTGCTGGCCTCGACGATGTTCCTGGCGTCACCGTCAACCGTTACTGCTCATCTTCATTGCAGACCATTCGCATGGCTGCACATGCCATTCGCGCCGGAGAAGGCGATTGCTTTATCGCTGCTGGTGTTGAAGCAGTGAGCCGTTACGCATCAGGTGCATCTGACTCTGCTCCAAACGCAATCTTCAAAGATGCAGGTGCACGTACTCGTTCACGTGCCGAAGGTGGCGCACCAGTGTGGACACCGCCAACCGGTCTTCCCGACGCATACATCGCAATGGGTCAGACTGCAGAAAACGTTGTTCAGCAAGAGGGCGTCACTCGTGAAGAGATGGACCACTTCGGTGTTCGTTCACACAACCTCGCAGTTGCTCACCAAGAGAATGGTTTCTTCGAGCGTGAAATCACTCCACTCGTATTGCCAGACGGCACCGTCGTTAGCAAAGACGATGGCCCACGCGCCGGCACTACATACGAAGCAACATCACAGTTGAAGCCAGTGTTCCGCCCAGACGGATCAGTAACAGCTGGAAACGCTTGCCCATTGAATGACGGTGCAGCAGCAGTAATGGTGATGAGTGACACCAAGGCAAAGCAATTGGGTCTCACCCCGCTTGCACGCATCGTGTCCTCGGGTGTTTCTGGTCTCAACCCAGAAATCATGGGCCTTGGTCCAATCGAAGCATGCCGTCAAGCACTGAAGCGCGCTGGCATGACAATCGATCAGATTGACCTTGTTGAAATCAACGAAGCATTTGCTGCACAGGTTCTTCCTTCAGCAAAGCACCTTGGAATTCCAATGGACAAACTGAACATCCATGGTGGTGGTATTGCACTTGGTCACCCATTCGGTATGACCGGTGCTCGCATCATGACAACCCTCATCAACGGTCTTCAGTGGGAAGACAAGACCTACGGCATGGAGTCCATGTGCGTTGGTGGTGGCCAGGGTATGGCAATGATCATCGAGCGTTTGAAGTAATCAACGCTTCGTACAACTGAATCGAGCTATTGCTCGGAAGTACTGGTAACGGTCGTGGTTCTCAACATGAGGGCCACGGCCGTTCCGCATATCGTCATCAATGCGGCGGCGAATCCAAATGTTGCACCTGGTCCATACGAGCCGTAGAGCGCTGGCGCAATAAAAGACATAATCGTGCCGGCCAGCAAGTCGCCGCTTCCATTCAAACCTTGTGCTGCACTTGCACGACCCTTCGGTGCAACGGATGCCATAAGCGATTGCGTTGCAGGTATCGACAATGCTCCAATGGTTCCCTCTACAACTGCAAAACCAACGAGGAGCCACGCATTAGGTAAGTACCCGTACACAAGAACAAGGGGGACAGTGCAGAAAATACCAATCACTGTCATGCGTGCAGGTCCGCGTCGGTCAGAGAGTCGACCACCTGCAGCGCCGAGAACAATGAACGGAATGGTGTACAGCAAGAATGTCATTCCCACCATCACGTTGTTTCCACCGCGGTCTGTTACATATCGATCCCAAAGTGAGTCGTAAATTCCTACTGGGATAAACAAAGTGAGCGATGCAAGTACAGATGCTCGCACAGCGCGAATACGAAGTAGTTCATAACTTGGTCGCCGAGATTCGTTGGTAGTGGCGAGGCGCGGTAGATCCTTTGGTGCAACAATGACAAAAGCAATCATTGCAATGACACCAAAAATCAAGAATGCTCCGCGCAGTCCGAATGGGCCAATCAATAAAGCACCAATTAAAGGTCCGCCTGTGAAGCCAGCAAGCTCGATGCCGCGAAGACGTCCCAATCGTTCTGCTGACCGGTTCTTGTCCATGTTGGCAGCGATTGCTTTGATAGCGGGGCCGCTCGTGCCCAATGATGCACCCGTCAGTGCGCGGGCAACTACAAAAATCCACAAATTGTTTCCAAAAGCAAACAACACAGAACCGAGAAATGCCAGCACAAGTGCCGCAAGCACCAAGCGCTTTGGTGCGCCACGGTCTGCAAATGGTGCGACAACTAATTGCACAATAAATGACGTCATGAATCCAGCGGCAGAAATAAACCCGAGGCCAGATGCACTAAAGCCGTACTTGTCTTGCAAGTCGCTGAGCGCGGCAAAAATCATGCTGTTCGAGACGGTGACCCCGAATGCGCAAATAAGGAGTGGACCGATACCCATGGTGAACTTGGCCAAGCCGTGTTCTTGTTGTGAGTTGTTCATCAGTGAATGAATCCGTTCCACCGATTCATTCGATCGGCACGAATGACAACCATAGTGGGGTCATCTGAGGCAAGGGCGCCACGTACCACCCAGGTCTCGCCGTTATACGTGAATTCAGCGAGAAGGAAATGTTCGCCATCGACTACACCAACAGCATCACCTTTTTCCATAGGGAACAACGTGGCTGTAACAAGTCCTGCTCGAGCAACTTCGGCGCGCCACAATTCTGCAAGACCTGCTCGAAGCAAAGGGTCATTCAATAAATCTGTTCCTGTGAGACGTAGTTCAATGAGATCAAGATCAAGTGGTTCAATCTCTGAACTATTCACTAGGTCGCTACCGGCAAGGTTGTCGTATATGACAGCGATTCGTCCATTGGAAACTGCATCGGCGCCCACAGTTCCATATCGAACTATGGGCAATCCATCAGTGTCTACCGTGGATACACGAACACGTTGTCCGCTACGAAACGAACGAGGCATATCAGCGCGACAATGCGGTGAGGACAGCGTCATTAAACACTGGCCAGTACTGCATGCCCCATTCGGTGAATTCTCGTTCGGCAAACATCACGCATGCTGCGTCGGCAACAGGGTCAACCCACAGAAAAGTTCCTATGCCACCGAAGTGGCCAAAGGTGGAAGATGAGTTTCGTGTGGCTGTCCAGTGTGGAGTCTTGTGTCCACGGATCTCAACTCCAAGTCCCCATGGGCAAGGGTCAAACGACCCAACACTTGGAACTACCCCTGCAAGGTCGGGAAATACTGGAGAGATCGCATCCATCCACGTTTCACGAGCGATGAGAGTTGGTTGACGTAACTCATCCACAAAAAACATCATGTCGTGCACTGTGGAATGAATGTCTTTTGCACACGAACCCTGAAGAGAGGAGTGGTGCATGCCCAAGGGGGCAAAGACGGCGTCATCGAGGTATTCAACAAATGCAATACCTGTGCTCTGTTCCACATGTTCTGCGAGCAACTCAAATCCGGTGTTTGAATAAATCCGTTTAGTTTCGGGTCGAGTGATGGGTTGGGCGCCGTCAAACGAATACCCACCAGCATGAGATAATAAATGACGAACAGTGCACCCTGCTTGACCCACTGCGTCATCCATATTGATGCTGCCTTCTTCAATAGCAATCAGTACAGCCCAAGCGGCAAGTGGTTTGCTTACCGATGCAATGCGTTGCGAACGTTCAATATCGCCAAATGATTCGGTGCCACCAGCGTGACGCACCCCAATGGAGACATTGTCGACTGGCCAGGACTCGGCTAGTTCCCATGCCGCATTGAGTAGCGACATATCAGGCTCCGGCACGAATAAGTTCTGCGACGCGAAAGGCGAGGTCTAGTGATTGGCGACCATTAAGGCGCGGGTCGCAAATGGTTTGGTAACGATCATCAAGATTGTCATTTGTGATGTCGTCCGTGCCGCCGGTGCACTCGGTGACATCATCGCCGGTGAGTTCAATATGAATTCCACCAGGCCATGTGCCTTCGGCCTTGTGGGCGCGAACGAATCCAGCAATCTCGTCGACAACTGATTCGAAGTGGCGAGTCTTGCGACCGTTTGGAGCAGTGATGGTGTTTCCATGCATTGGATCGCATGCCCATACGACTGGGTGGCCAGCATCGCGTACTGCGTGAAGAAGTGGTCGAAGTGAATCTTCCACTTTGTCTGCACCCATGCGGCTAATCAATGTCAGTCGTCCAGGAACTTGCGCAGGGTTCAATGCTTCGCACAATTCAAGAACAAACTCTGGGGAAGTGGTGGGGCCAACTTTGCAACCGATGGGGTTGCCAACGCCACGCAAGAACTCCACGTGTGCGCCATCTAGTTGACGAGTACGTTCACCGATCCACAACATGTGTGCAGAGCAGTCGTACCACTGGCCGGTCAATGAGTCTTGACGAGTGAGCGCTTCTTCGTACCCAAGGATGAGTGCTTCATGGCTTGTGTACACATCGACTTCATGCAGGGCTGAATAGTTCTCGGTATCCACACCGCACGCACGCATGAAATTGAGAGCACGCTCGATCTCTGCAGAAAGCTCAACATAGCGTTGGCCTTCTGGGCTGGATGCAACAAACTCTTGCGTCCATGCATTCACGCGATTCAGATCTGCGAATCCACCTTTAGTGAATGCACGCAACAAGTTCAATGTGCTGGCGCTCTGATGGTATGCCTGCACTAAACGCTGAGGATCAGGAATACGTGCTTCAGCATTCGGGTGCACATCATTCACGATGTGACCACGGAACGACGGCAATTCAAGATCGCCAATCTTTTCAGTCGGTGATGAACGTGGCTTGGCGAACTGGCCGGCCATGCGACCAACTTTGACAACAGGAACACCCATTGAGTAGGTGAGTACAACTGCCATCTGCAAGATGACGCGTAACTTCTCACGAATGTTGACTGCAGAGAACTCTTCGAAACTTTCAGCGCAATCGCCGGCTTGCAATAAGAACGCATTGCCGGCAGCAACTTTTCCTAATGCAGTCTGAAGGGAACGAGCTTCTCCGGCAAAGACCAGGGGAGGAAAGCTACTGACTTGTCCGAGTGCAGAATCAAGCGCAGCCTTGTTCGGCCATTCAGGTTGTTGCTGTACAGGAAATGTCTGCCAGGTCTGGGGAGTCCAACTGCGTGCCATAAGGTTCCTAGCCTTGCGCCAGACCAGGGGTCAGCGCAAAGGATTTATTGACGATGGGTGGCGATCAGACGGCGAGGATGCGCTCGGCATCATCGCGTAGGCCTTCAACAGCACGGCTCACGAGGCGACGAGCAGCTTCGGCTGTAACGCCGAGGTCTTCGCCCACTTCACGGAAGCTCTTACGCTCTCCGTCAAGAAGTCCAAAACGTGCCTCGACTGCGTAGCGAGCACGATCGTCGAGTGTTCCGAGTAGTTCGTCGAGCAATTCGGTGTCGACCATGGCCATAACGGCATCTTCAGGAGTTCCCTGACCGTTGTCCATGAGGTCACCAAGTGTTGCGTCGCCGTCGTCGCCCACGGTCTTGTCGAGAGAGACAGGAGTGGTGAGGCGGTGAAGTTCAGCATTGCCAACGTCGAGTGTTTCGCCGTCACCAGATGCCTGACGCAATGCAGCACGAAGGCTTGCAGAACGATCACCAGGGATACGAATGAGGCTTGCCTTTTGGTCAAGTGCACGACCAATTGCTTGGCGGATCCAGAATGTTGCGTATGTGGAGAATTTGAAACCACGGCGCCAGTCGAACTTGTCGACTGCGTGCTCAAGACCAAGGTTGCCTTCTTGAATGAGGTCGAGAAGGTCCATGCCCTGTGGCAATGGGTAGCGACGTGCAATGGAGACAACGAGGCGAAGGTTTGAGCGGATGAAGCGATCCTTTGCAGCGGCTGCATTACGCAGGTCGCGACGAAGGGCTGCTCCGCGCTCGCCGTTTTCAAGACGTGTTGCGGCATCGCGGCCGGCTTCGATGGCCTTAGAGAGCTCGCGCTCGTCTTCGGCGGTCAGCAAAGAAACTTTGCCGATGTCGTTGAGATAGAGACCAATTGAGTCATTCATGATGCAGTGTTCAACCGTTAATTCGTAGTAGTTGTTCCCATGTGGACCGTGGCAACGGGCACATGGAAGTTTCAACAAGGAGGGTTCCTAGTCGGGGGACTGATGAGAATAACACGCGCCTGTGGCCCTGGCTAGGGGCAATTTCAAAATGTTTTCGGGCTGCTCAGGCGAGGGGTCGCAGACCTCATACACTCGCCACGTGACTAGTCCCTCTGTTCGCCGAGTGGGTCTCCTCGGCGGGACCTTCGACCCGCCCCACTTTGGGCACCTAGCTATGGCCGATGCGGCGATGAGTCAATTGAGTCTTGACGAGGTGCGTTTCGTGGTGGCCCATGAGCCTTGGCAAAAAGTGAGCGAACGGGTCGTGACCGACTCGGCGATTCGCCTGGCCATGACCGAGGCCTTGGTGAATGGGCGCCCAGGTCTGAGCGTTGACGACCAAGAGATTCGCCGGCAGGGCCTTACTTATACGGTCGACACTCTGGAAGCCACGAAGGCCGCAGACCCATCGATAGAGATGTTTCTCATCGTGGGAGCAGACACGGCCGAAAGAATCCATACGTGGCATCGTCTGTCTGACGTACTCAGGCTCTCTACGCTCGTCATAGTGAATCGTTCGTCCGACATAGTTTCTGTGCCAAGTGCAGTGCAGGGCGCACGCCATGAAGTGGTCACCATGGATCCAGTTCATGTGTCGAGTAGTGATATTCGCGCAGCCGTAGCAACAGGTGCGTCAATTGACGCGATGACGTCGCCCGCTGTTCAGGCAATCATCGTGCAACACCATCTATATGAGGTGATGTCATGACAGCGATACCTGCACGTCGGCGCCGTCGCATGATGGCAGCAGTCGTCTCTTCGGTTCTTACAGTGATCGCATTGCCGAGTGGCATTGTCGTGGGCGCAAATTCGTTGTTGAACGAATCTGGTGGAGACAAGGTCGACCAAGGCGTGGTTGTTGATATTCCGCAAACAAAAGTGAATTTGCTCGCTGTTGTAAATGCAAACAAAGAACTCACGGCGATCGCGTTGCTTGCTGTTGCGCCTGGCGGCAATGGCGGCACCATTATTTCTGTTCCAGTTGGCGCAGCAGCTGATGTCGCTAAAGGTGAAGCGCCAAGCAGGCTTGCCGACGGATACGCCGAGGGCGGACTTGATGCATTGCGCTTTGATGTAGAGAACCTGTTCAACGTCACTCTTGATTTTGCAGATGATGTTTCATCAGCCGAACTTGCAG
Source organism: Ilumatobacteraceae bacterium (assembly GCA_036826015.1). GTDB lineage: Bacteria > Actinomycetota > Acidimicrobiia > Acidimicrobiales > Ilumatobacteraceae > UBA2093. The sequence goes on along the minus strand of DAISXE010000005.1, from coordinate 1,200 downwards.
CGTTACTTGCCCCAGTCGGCACTCAACCAGTCACGATGACGCAACCAATTATTGGAACTGATGCATCGAATAAACCAGTGGTAGTGATTCCTGCAGAATCAACCACTGTTACAGGTCAACAAATTGCCGACGGTCTTGTAGCGACGCAAAAGGGAATTCCCGAGTCGAGCAGGCTTGCGCAAGTAAAGGCTTTATGGAGTGCCGTGGCGCGTGCGGGTGTTGCAGTGGCGCCATCGGATGGGGCTGCTGTTACTACTTCGACGTCACTGCCCGAGATGCCAGATTTACCAACGACACAGAGTTATTTCGAAGCGCTCTTGCGTGGCGAAATTGACGTTTGGCAATTCACTGCAACTGCTCTTGCTGATGCGCAACGAAATCCAGCAAACATTGATCTGTATTCACTAGATGGTGGCGAAATCTTGATGGTGATGGCAAGTGTTCTGCCCGGTTCACTGTCGCTCACTTCGAATGGGATAGCTGTGATGGTGGACGTTCCCTTTGCTAGCACCGCAATTGCTCGCGAAGCAGTGACCCGACTTGCATACATGGGAGCAAATGTTGTTCTTGTGCGTCAAGTGAATGATCTTCCTGTTGAGCGTACGGTGGCCTACTTCAACGATGATCTTGCACGGGTTGAAGCAGAAACCTTTGCCACGCTTCTCGGACCTCTTGAATATGTCTCGACAATCGATGTAGTTACTGGTGTGAATCTGCGTATCGTGCTGGGGAACGATTTTGTTGCATTCCTTGGCAATGGTGCCACGACGTCTACAACTACAACGGAGCCGAAGTGACCGAAAACAACAGTGCAATTTCAGAATCTCTGGAATTAGCCACATTTATTGCTCAGGTCATCGATGACAAACAAGGTCAAGACATCATTGTTTTGCCGGTTGGTGAAGTCCTTGGCATTACCGAATACTTCGTTGTCACAAGCGCGTCGAACGGTCGACTTGTTCGTGCCATCTCTGATTCGGTTCTCGGATCTGTTCGCGATGCAACGGGTCGTGGGCCAATGAGGTCCGAAGGCACGCGCGAGCAGCAGTGGGTCCTCATCGACTACGGCGACGTAGTGGTGCATATTTTTGTGGACGAAGCACGCCGTTTCTACGAAATCGAACGCCTGTACAAAGACATCGTTCCGGCGCCCTGGGCCAAATAATTCGTCCGCACTAGGACGATGCCGACGCCGTTGGT
>DAISXE010000004.1:38414-40757 GCA_036826015.1 Ilumatobacteraceae bacterium | reverse complement strand
ACAGGTAGAGCCATCACCATGCAGATAAATGAAACTCCACCACCGATGGAACCAGAAAAGACGAACTTCACGACGACTCCGAGCAACCACAGTGAAATAGCTATGGCAATCGCGATGAGGCCACCGCGTCGCCGGATTGCGCGCCGCGTTGCAAACAATCCACCCGGCATTACTGGCCACGACCGTCGTGAATTGGGAACAGATGCGGACATGGCTCAATCGTATGACCCCAGCACTCGCGCATCGGGGCATCTCCCTGGTCCATCGCTCATGATCACACTGGCTGCTGCAGTGATGTGGTTGATGACGATTCTGGGTGAGCATGTCAGTGAGGTTGCGCATCTGCGGCCGTTGGCATTGATTGTTGGGCTAGTCGCGGTTGTCGTTGTCTTTTCAGGCCAGCATGTACGAGCTGGTATCGGGTTTTTCGTTGTCTGCGGAAGTGTGGGTCTAGTGGGAGGTTCATCTGCGTGGAACGGTGTAGACGAATTGGCAAGCGTTCCGTGTTCGGGTGATGCGATTATTCGCACAGACCCCACGCAGATAGGCAATGCAGTGATCAGTGTTCTTGAAATTGAGAACATTCGATATCGCGCCATTACTCATGGGCGTCTTGCGTGGCGACTGAAAGAACGCATGGCCGGTGAACATGTTTTTATTGTCGGCGATTGTGGACCATCGGTAGGGAGATATCAACGGTTTGATCATGTCAGTCACATCAGAGGTCGCATCGTTCTGTCCGAAGTGTCAGAAAAGTTCTCTGATGGTTCCTTGTATATGCGGGCGGCAAATAGAACACGCAAAACAATGATTCACGGTGTCCGTCATATGCCGGATCAATTGCGTGCACTCTTCACGGGGTTAGTGATTGGAGATGATCGCGAACAATCACGTGAAATGGTGAACGAATTTCGCGCGAGTGGACTCTCGCACTTATGTGCAGTATCTGGTCAAAACGTGGCGTATCTGTTAGCTGTGATGTCTCCGTTGCTAGGTCGCCTTCGCCGGGTCCCTCGATGGTGTGTCACGTTATTTCTACTTCTATGGTTCGTTGCGCTCGCACGAGGAGAACCGTCAGTCTTGCGTGCTGCATTCATGGCAGGTGTTGTGGCAACTAACTCATTGCGTGGCAAACCGATGAATGCTCGGTCAGTCATTGCGCTCACGGCAATGATGCTTCTGGTCGTTGATCCACTACTTGCGTGGAGTATCGGATTCGCTTTATCTGTAGGAGCCACATTGGGATTGGCGTGGTTGTCTCATCCGTTGCAGAAGATTGTTGGTTCGCGTGGCGGTATGGCGTCCACAATTGCAGCGTTGGTAGGCACCATGCCTGTGTCGTTCGCCGTCTTTGGGCACGTGCCGGTGGTGTCGTTAATTGCTAATCCATTGTCACTTGTAGTTGCAGGAGCGGTGATGATGATTGGGCTTCCACTGGCAATTCTCGGCGGCATCTGGTCGCCATTGGCCGTGATTGTTTCGTGGCTCATGGTGCCTCCCGTTGCTTGGGTGGCTGGGGTCGCTGCGGTTTGTTCGCAGATCTCACCCACGGGGTGGTGGAACCTTTGTGGTTGGCTTGTTGTCGTAGGGGTCATCGCGGTGCGCATGCGTAATTCGGTCAATCGACCCACCTCTGTGGCAGGGTAGAGGCATGGCGGCGTATCTCATTTCAGGTGATGAAGCTCTCATCAGTCTTGAACTCACGTCGCTCGTCGATCGGTTGGTGGGCGACAACGACAGGTCCATGATGGTCGACGATTTCGATTGCGCTGAGTCGTCTGTCTCACTTGCGTCCATTGCAGACGCCATCACCACTATGTCGCTGTTTATCGAGCGCAAAGTAGTTGTCATTCGCCATATTCATAGTCTCGATGCGGCGCAAAGCGATGTACTCGCTACAGCAATTGATGCATGTATTGAAGAAACAGATCTTGTGATGACAATTACCGGGCGAGTTCCCAAGGTAATTGCCGATGCGTGCAAACGAGCAAAGACCGAAACCATTGGTGCTGCAGTGGTTAACAATCACAAAGAACGAATGGAGTGGGTCGAGGCACGTCTCATCGAAGCGGGTTTCACATATTCAGCCGACGCCACACGACTCATCACAAATTGGTTTGGTGGCGATCACAGCAGAGTTGCAGGGCTCATTGCCACACTTACTTCTGCATATGGCGAAGGCGCCAAACTCTCCCGTTCAGACATTGAAGTATTTCTTGGTGAAGCCGGAAGTGTGGCCCCATGGGATCTCACTGATGCAATCGACAAAGGAGACGCCAATACGGCCCTTGTTATGTTGCATCGCATGATGAAGGCTGGCGGCTCTCACCCCATGCAGATTCT
>DAISXE010000004.1:30748-38314 GCA_036826015.1 Ilumatobacteraceae bacterium | reverse complement strand
AAGCGGCTCTTACGACGAGCAGCTGAGTTGGGATGAATGATTCCCTTGGCAGCAGCCATGTCGATGCGCTTGATGGCAAGGCGAAGGTTGTCTTCACCTTCTGGGGTGCCGACAGTCGTCTGTGCGTTACGCACGCGAGTGCGGAGTTCGCTCTTGACAGCCTTATTGCGATCGGCTGCTTTTGCGTTGGTAAGAATGCGCTTCTTTTGGCTCTTGATGTTTGCCACGGTGGACAAGGCTATCGCCGTACACCCCCGACCCCAACTGCCCACAGGTAGGCTTCTCATTGCCCATGGACCTCTCTAAAATCCGCAATTTTTCGATCATTGCCCATATTGACCATGGCAAGTCGACCCTCTCTGACCGCATCCTCGAAATGACAGGTGCGGTGCAGGCGCGCGACATGAGAGCCCAGTATCTGGATTCCATGGACCTTGAACGCGAACGTGGCATCACCATCAAGGCTCAAAATGTGCGAGTCCCATGGAAGGGGCATACGTATCACCTCATTGACACACCAGGACACGTGGACTTCGGGTACGAAGTCAGCCGCTCCCTTGCGGCATGCGAAGGCGTGGTGCTTGTGGTTGATGCAGCGCAGGGCATCGAGGCGCAAACTCTTGCTAACTGTTATTTGGCGTTAGAGCACAACTTGGAAATCGTTGCTGCTCTCAACAAGATCGACCTTCCCGCTGCTGACCCCGACAGGTACGCACAAGAAATTGAAAACATTCTGGGCATTCCAGCGAATGAGATTCTTCGCATCTCTGCAAAAACTGGCGAAGGGGTGCCTGAATTGCTCGATGCAATTGCCGAGCGCATCCCTGCACCTGTGGGCGACATTGATGCGCCATTGCAGGCGCTGATTTTTGACTCGCAGTTCGATCAATATCGTGGCGTGGTGTCAAGCGTTCGCGTGATGAACGGTCGACTCACGACTGGGAGCCGTTTGCTATTCATGCAAGCACGAGCAACCCACGATGCAATTGAGATTGGCGCTCGCGCACCCGTGCCAACACCAGTTGCTGAACTGGGGCCAGGCGAAGTGGGATATCTCATCGCTGGCATTAAAGATGTTGCAGAAGCACGAAGTGGTGAAACGGTCACTGTGTTGTCCTCGCCGGCGTCTGAGCCATTAGATGGCTATCGAGACCCAAAGGCCATGGTGTTTTGTGGCTTGTATCCCATTGATGGTGATGATTTTGAAACGCTTCGAGAGAGCATTGAAAAACTGAAACTCAACGATGCGTCCATCACATATGAACCGGAATCGTCTGGCGCACTCGGTTTCGGATTCCGTTGTGGTTTCCTCGGACTTTTGCATATGGAAATCGTAAAAGAACGTCTTGAGCGCGAATTCAATCTGGCACTGATTGCAACGGCGCCATCCGTTGCGTATCGCGTCACGCGCACCGACGGGATAGTTGTAGATGTTGCAAACCCAGCAGATCTTCCGCCAATGCAGAACATCAGCTTCATTGAAGAACCATTTTTTAAGGTTTCCATTATCACTCCGAAGGAATACACAGGAACTCTCATGGAGTTGTGCCAATCGCGTCGTGGCGACATGGTGAAACTTGAGTATCTCTCTCCGGAACGCGTTGAGCTTCATTATCTCATTCCATTGGCCGAGGTTGTTGTTGACTTCTTCGACCAAATGAAAAGCCGCACGCAGGGTTACGCAAGCCTTGACTATGAACTAGATAACTATCGTCAAAGCGACCTTGTATTAGTCGATCTACTTTTGAACAGCATTCCTGCAGATGCTTTCAGCACCATCGTCCACCGTGACAAAGCCTTCGATTACGGACGCAGAATGTGTGCCAAGTTGCGTGAGTTGATTCCTCGTCAAATGTTCGACGTGCCCATTCAGGCTGCTATCGGCGGAAAAGTGATTGCTCGTGAAACGGTGAAGGCAAAGCGCAAAGACGTACTTGCAAAGTGTTACGGCGGAGACATCACTCGTAAGCGCAAATTGCTTGAGAAGCAAAAAGAGGGCAAGAAGAAGATGAAAGCCATCGGTCGGGTGGAGGTGCCTGGCGATGTATTCATTTCTGCTTTGAAATTGGACGATTGATGTCCGAATCGATCTCGGAGAAGGCAAGTCCGTTTCGTTCCCTCCATCACCGCAATGTGCGTGTGTATTTTGTCGGTCTCCTGTTGTCCAACGTTGGAACGTGGCTGCAATTCACAGCTACTTCGTTGCTCATCTATCGCATCAATAATCGGGCAACAGATGCGGGTTGGAACACAATGTTTCAGTTTTTGCCCATGTTGCTCTTGGGCGCGTGGGCCGGTGGATTTGCAGATCGCCACGATCGGCGCACCATCACCATGTGGACGCAGTTTGCGTTGCTGATTCAAGCAGCGTTGTTGGCAGTAGCTGATTTTGGTGGTTTTGCCACACTGCCAATGATTTACACATTGTCACTCATTCTTGGAGTTGCCAATGCAATTGATAACCCATCTCGACGTGGTTTGGTAACGGAATTGGTGGAACCCGACGAGATTTCGAACGCGATGTCATTAAACACAACAGTGATGACAGGTTCACGTGTGTTTGGTCCCGCATTAGCCGCATTGCTAATTGGTCCACTTGGGACTGCGTGGTTGTTCGCAATGAATGCCGTGTCGTATGTGGCAGTCATTGCGTCAATCTTTATGCTGCGTCGTTCTGAAATGGTGCCGGTGAAGTCTGCGCCGCGTTCGGGAAAGCCGGTTCGCGAGGCTCTGCGCTTCGTGTGGAACGATGTCTCACTTCGGTACTCATTCATTGTGTTCATCGTCGTGAGTACGTTTGCCTTCAACTACAGCGTGGTGCTTCCGAAATTGAGTGACCGGGTGTGGAATGAACCGAATGGCTACGCGATCCTTTTGTCAATGACAAGCCTCGGCAGCATTGTTGGAGCACTCGCGACTGCTCGATTCCGAAGCATCACGATTAAGTGGTACGCGACCATGCTCGCTATCTGTGCGATTTCTTGTATCGCAATGGGGTTCGCTCCCAATTTTTATGTGGCGTGTGCAGTTGCCATTCCTTTGGGTCTTGGTGGCACTGGTCTCGTTGCTGCCATGACAGGCATTACGCAACAGAAGGTGTCATCTGAAATGCGCGGCCGAATGATGGCTTTGCAATCAGTGGCGTTTCTTGGTTCCACTCCAATTGGCGGACCAATCACGGGCTGGATTGGCGATCATGTCAGCATTCGTTGGTCTATTGCGTATGGTGGCGTTCTGGCACTGATGTCGTTGCCGTTGTTAAGGAAGGCACAATGACCACATCTATTTGGTGGATTCGTCGCGACATGCGACTGGAAGATAATCGAGCGCTTCAATCAGCAGCTGTTGCTGGTTCAGTCATTCCACTTTTTGTAGTGGATCCCACATTTGCATCGGCTAGTGAAGCACGCCGTTCCTACATGTTTGCAACATTGCAATCTCTCAATGAAGCAACCGGTGGTCTAGTCGTTGTCCGTAATGGAAAACCAGATGAGGTATTGCCAGCATTCGCGAAATTGGTTGGCGCTAGCAGTGTGCACATAGCTGCTGATTTTTCTCCCTATGGCCGCAGACGCGACGAAAAGGTTCGTGCCTCGCTGACACAGAGCCAAATTGAACTTGTATCCGCCGACACTCCGTATGCGGTGCGTCCTGGAACAGTGCTGAAAGACGATGCAACACCACTCAAGGTGTTCACGCCGTTTTACAAGCGGTGGTTGGGATTTCTGCCTGAACAGATTGCCGATGTAAAGGTGCGGTTTGAAGACAAGCGTGAATTATCCAAGGGATTCCCGGCTATTGATTCTGAGATACGCACACGTTGGCCAATTGGAGAAGATGCGGTGTGGGCGCGGTGGACACAGTGGTCGTCTTCGCAACTACAGGGGTACAACGACAATCGAAATATTCCATCCATTGATGGAACGTCTCAGTTATCTGCTCCACTTCGATTCGGCGTTCTTCATCCACGTCAGTTGCTGCAGCATCTGGGTTCATCCGAGGGAGAAGATCACTTCCGTCGAGAATTGGCATGGCGTGAGTTTTACGCAGATGTCTTGTTTCATCAGCCCGAAACAACATGGGTAAACCTGCAGACAAAAATGAATGTGTTGCCAGTGGATACCGATGCTGCAGCTCACACACGCTTTGCACAGTTTTGCGAAGGCAATACGGGGTACCCAATCGTAGATGCGGGCATTCGTCAGATGTTGCAGACAGGGTGGATGCACAATCGTGTGCGCATGATTGTGGCGAGTTTCCTAGTAAAAGATCTCCACGTGCCGTGGCAGTGGGGTGCAAAGTTCTTTATGGATCACCTCATCGATGGAGACATAGCTTCGAACAATCATGGTTGGCAATGGACTGCCGGCACAGGAACAGATGCGGCTCCCTTCTTTCGAGTATTTAACCCCACGTCGCAAAGTGAAAAGTTTGACCCAACGGGCGAGTACCTACGCCAGTGGATACCTGAGATTGCAGACCTAGATAACAGCGCAATTCACGCCCCATGGGAACTAGGGCTTTTGGCACCGGCTGCGTATCCTGCGCCCATGGTCGACCATGCAATTGAACGTTTAGAGGCGCTGTCGCGTTATAAATCGGTGAGCGGAAAGTAAAATTGCCGAATCATGTTGGATGAGCGAAAGACCGCAATTCTCAAGGCAGTTGTCCAGGAGTATGTAGCTACGGGTTTACCTGTGGGATCAACGCATATCGCCACACTCCCTTCAGTAAAGGTCTCGTCTGCCACGGTTCGCAACGAAATGGCAGTACTCGAACAAGAGGGTTATCTCGCACAGCCGCATACATCTGCCGGTCGAATACCTACCGATAAGGGTTACCGTCACTTCGTCGACTCCATTACGCCACAGGGTGTGTTGGCCGCAGAAGAAGCATCACAAGTTGGTGATTTTTTCAAAGGCACGCACGGTCGGCTCGAAGACCTACTTCGTCATACCACCACGTTGCTTGCAAATATCACGCACCATACGGCTGTAGTGGTAGGTCCAGAAGCCGAGAAGACAACAGTGCTGGCAGTGCACATCAGTCGTGTGACGCCTCGTTCAGCAACAGTTGTTGTGGTGCTCTCGAATCACAATGTGGAAAACGAAACCATTCAAATGTCGGAAGACATCTCCGATGATCACATTGCATCTGCAGTGCAACACGTTTCTCGTCATCTTGTTGCGAAATCCCTCGGCGACATCGGTTCGGTTCCGTCCACGAACGATGCTCACGTCGACGCTGTGTGTTTTGCGACCATCAACGCCTTGTCGCGTCATCGCAATGATCAACCAGTTTTTGTTGGTGGTGCTTCGTCTTTAGCGAATGCGTTCGATGCCGTTGATATCGTGCGCGATGTGCTTTCCACTATTGAGCAACAATTTGTGGTGGTCACCTTGCTGCAAGACCTACTTGACCGTGGACTATCAGTAGCAATTGGTGCAGAGCATGGAGTAGAGCCGTTGTCGGCTTGTTCCGTAGTTGTTTCGCCTGTCATGGCCGATGGTGAAATTGTTGGTTCGGTGGGCGTACTTGGCCCCACACGCATGAATTACCCACAGGCGCTCACCACAGTTGAAGTAGTCAGTGAACAACTCGGCAGACACATTGCAGAGGGCGTGTCATGAGTGCAGATTTCTACGCACTACTCGGCGTTAGTTCCAATGCGTCCGCAGACGACATCAAGAAGGCGTATCGCAAAAAGGCGCGTGAACTACATCCCGATGCCAACCCAGGTGATCCTGAAGCAGAAAATCAATTCAAAGAGGTCAGTCGCGCTTATGAAGTGTTGTCAGACCCGGACACTCGTGCCCGTTATGACCGATTCGGTGAACAAGGTCTTGGCGGCGCAGGTGGTGGTGGTGACCCATTTGGCGGTGGCGGTCTTGGAGACATTTTTGAAGCATTCTTCGGCGGTGGTTCAGGTGGATTTGGTTCCCGTCAACAAGCAGGGCCACCTCGTGGTCAAGATTTAGAAGTCACCGCACGTATTGATCTTTCAGGAGTCATGTTCGGCACTCAAGTCACAGTCGATGTCAACACAGCTATCGCATGTAGCGATTGCGAGGGCAGTGGCGCAGGTGGTGGCACTAAGCCCGTTACTTGTTCCGATTGCAGCGGTTCAGGTCAAGTTCGTCGCGTTCGTCAAAGCATGCTCGGACAGATGGTCACGTCAGGCCCTTGCGGTCGTTGCGGTGGCATGGGTCAAGTTGTCATGACTCCTTGTTCTTCGTGTTCTGGTGAAGGTCGTCGAGCGTCGAAAGAGTCGTACACCGTCGATGTTCCTGCAGGCATTAGGTCTGGCCAAACTTTGCGCCTCACTGGTCGCGGAGCCGTTGGCGCCCGAGGCGGTGGCGCGGGGGATCTATATGTTCACGTCGCAGTTGCTCAGCATGAGAAATTCATACGAGACGAAGACGATCTCATCTGGATTCTGCCACTCACTATTTCGCAAGCTGCCTTGGGGGTTCATCAAGTTCTCGACGCATTGGACGGCGAGTTAGATCTTGTCGTGCCCGCAGGCACACAACATGGTCATGAGTTTGTTGCCCGTGGTCGTGGTGTCCCGCATCTCAACGGCCGCGGTCGTGGCCACCTCCGTGTGCGCGTTGCAGTAACGGTGCCAAAGAATCTTTCCGAAGAACAAGAAGCTCTCTTGCGTCAACTTGCGCAGATCTCGGGCGAAGAAGTTGCCAATGCAGATAAAGGAATCTTCTCGCGTATTAAATCGGCATTTTCATGATGGATGAATTGCGCCGTTCGTCAGCGCATGTATTCGTCGAGGACATTTCTCACCCGGTACTCACAGACGGTGATGTACATCATCTTTCACGAGTGTTGCGCCTAAAGAACGGTGAGGTCATCACGTGTTCAGATGGTCATGGTGCGTGGAGAGTGACGCACTGGAAAGATGGCGCAGTTGAATCTGTGTCTGAAGTAGTCACGGAACCAGAACGTTCGATATCGCTCACTGTTGCGATTGCGCCGGTGAAAGGCGACAAGACAGATCTCACCATTGAAAAACTCGTGGAGATCGGCATCGACCGTATTGCAATTCTTCAGCCTCTTGAGCGCAGTGTGGTGCGTTGGGCATCAGACAAAACAAGTCAAGTTATGGACCGTTACCGTCGCATCGCCCTCGCAGCAGCAATGCAATCTCGTCGTGTGTATCTTCCAGAAATCGTGGGACCGGTATCGCTCGATGCTTTAGGGGTTGACGGTATAGCGATGGCCGAACCCGGTGGACAAGCATCATGGGATGGTGTTCGCACGTTGGTGATTGGCCCCGAGGGCGGATTTTCCCCCAACGAACTCGCGTCCTCTCTGCCCACCATTGACCTCGGAAGCACCATCTTGAGGGCAGAAACCGCAGCAATTGTGGGCGCTTCGCTGATGGTCGCACACTCGCGGCGTTGAATGAACCACACTGTGTGGTGTTATGCCTTCATATTCTGACGACGAACTTCTGCACGATTCTCCGTTTACCCGCTTAGTCGGGGAACGACTGCGACGCATTCGTCAACAAAAGCAATGGTCCCTCTCTGAAGTTGAGGCCAATAGCGA
>DAISXE010000004.1:0-30648 GCA_036826015.1 Ilumatobacteraceae bacterium | reverse complement strand
GAACGTCTGCTGCGCATGATTCAGGTGCAACGCCAAGACTTCAACGGAAAAGTAATTACAGTGCGCGCCCACGACACTCGCGCAATCGCTGTCATGTTGGATGTGCCAGTCGATGGGGTAGGAGACAAGCTTTCCGAACTCGGGTTACTGTTCATTCCTCCTGCTACCTGAGTACGTCCATGTCTGAATTTGGTGTCTATGTTCACATTCCGTTTTGTCGGCACCGCTGTGACTATTGCGCATTTGCAACATGGACCGACAAAGACGACATCATGGAGTCATACGTACAAGCGGTAATTGCCGACATTGAGCGCAAAGTGGCAGATGGAATGCCAGTTGCCGACACCGTATTTTTTGGTGGGGGAACCCCAACGCGCCTCGACCCGCAACTGCTTGCGTCAATCGTGAAAGCGATTCCTGTCTCTGCTCAAGCAGAAATCACCATCGAATGCAACCCAGACGATGTGACGCCAGAGATGATGCGCGTGTATGCGGCTGCTGGAGTGAATCGCATCAGCATGGGCGTGCAATCCATGGTGACGTCTGTGCTGAAAGCGTTAAATCGCACTCATGATCCTGCAAATGTAGAAAAAGCGATAGCAGCTGTACGTAGTGCGAACATCACGTCCATCAATCTCGATTTGATTTACGGGGTACATGGCGAATCTCTTGATGATTGGAAAGAAACGGTGCGTCAGGCAATTGCTCTGCAACCCACGCATATTTCTGCTTATGGATTAACTGTGGAAGCAGGCACACCACTTGCAGATGATCCAGCACGTCATCCAGACGACGATGATCAAGCAGACAAATACATTCTTGTGGACGATGCGCTGATTGCCGCAGGGATGCACAATTACGAAATCAGTAACTGGGCGATGCCCGGACATGAATGTAGACACAACAAGGTGTATTGGTCGCAAGGTAACTACACGGGGTTCGGATGTGCTGCACATTCTCATTTCGAGGGCAGACGTTGGTGGAACTTGCGCACACCAGAGCGATACATCGCCGCAGTGCGTGCCAATGAAACCGTGGAAGCGGCTGATGAAGTACTCGATGATTTCGGGCGCAGGAAAGAAGCACTGGAGTTGTCTCTGCGCACAACCGATGGCGTTCCCGTTGGGACGCTTGATGAGGAATACCTAGGCGATCTCGTTGAGCGAGCAGGAGAACGTGTAGTGCTCACGCGAAGAGGCCGCCTTTTGGCCAACGAAGTGACGCTCACGCTGAAGCCCTGATAAAGTAGGGATTCCTGAAAAGGGCGTGTAGCTCAGTTGGTAGAGCACCACCATGACATGGTGGGGGTCCCGGGTTCGAGCCCCGTCGCGCCCACTAATGCAGCCGCTACTTTTCCTTCCGTAGTTAGTCAGCAGAGTTTCCCATGGACATTTTTCTAGCGTTGTGTGCTGCTTGTGTGTACGGAGTTGCTGATTACAGCGGTGGACGTGCCTCACAGAAAATTTCAGCAATTACGGTCACGGCTGTCGGTCAATCCGCCGCAGGAATTCTTCTTCTTGTTTTTGTTGTAGCAAGTGGCGTGCCAGTGCCGCCGTTGAGTGACTGGATCTGGGGCGGCATCGGTGGTCTTGCAGGTGCAACCGGTCTGCTTGCGTTCTATAAGGCAATGGGCAGCGGATACATGACAGTTGTGGCACCAGTATCTGCGGTAACTGCTACATCTGTTCCTGTCATCATTGGTTTATCTACGGGGGAACGTCCTGGACTTCTTGCCTTGTTGGGAATCCCCATTGCATTAGTTGCCATTGCTTTGATTAGTGATGTCATGGGTCCAAACCATCGTCGTGCGCCAGCAAAGGTTTTATTGATGGCACTACTTGCGGGTTGCACATTTGGTTCGCTGTTCGTCATCTTGGGTCACACCAGTGATGACTCAGGTTTATGGCCAGTATTTGCGATGCGTGTTACTTCAGTTCCATACATGTTGATTGTCATGTATGTGACAGGCAACAGGGTTCGCCACATTGGCGCTCAACGCAAGTTCGTTATTGGTTCAGGAATTCTCGACACCGTTGCAAACGCGTTGTACCTGCTTGCAGTACGACACGGACTGATGTCCATCGTGGCAACAATCAACTCGTTTTACCCTGCAAGTACTTTGCTACTCGCAACACGACTAGACAAAGAAAAGATTCACCGTTCACAAGCCATGGGGCTCGGGTTGGCTGCTCTTGCTTTGGTTCTGATAACTGTGGCGTGAACTATTGGCCCGTGGCTTTTTTCACCACAGAGTCTGATTCACGCGAAGCACCTTTGAAGATGCCCTTTGCCATCAGTGACGCCTCATTCTTACGTCGTACTTCATAGATCTCTGACCGCGATGCATGGATGTCTGGGTCATCTGGTGCGGCCCAGCCTGCAAAGTCTGCAAGGTGGCACGCGAGGCGTAAATCGCCCGATGCAGCTAATTCTTTTGCGCGCGCCATAAGTACTTCAGCACCACCCGAGAGTCGAGCAATCTCTGTTCCTACAGATTCATCGGTAGATGGCTTGAGGCGAGAAGGGGCTCCGTCCCACCAGCCACCGAACTGACGCCAAATGTTGCGCACAACAAACTCTGGTTCGTCGTACAGCGGGCGAAGGTATGGCTTGCCAAGTGTCGCATCAGGAATCTTCACACTGTGAATGATGGTGTTCAGTGTTTCTCCTGCATTCATCATTTCAACAGTTGATGTCACTAGGTATTCGAGAGCTGAGGCAATCTCGTCGAGCACGCGTGCAATGCGTTCTTTTCCTGCAATGGGTAATCCGTGAGCAGGGAGCAACAACTCAGGGCCTTTAGCGATGATTGCTCGTAGCGATTCAGCCCACTCAATCGGCCACCGCTGCACCTTCTGAGGGTTTCCGGCGTTTGGAAAGTTCCAGATAACGAAGTCACCAGTTGCAACCCACTTTTTTTCGGGGAACCACGACCAAAGGTGGTCGTCTGTTTCGCCGCGACCATGGTGAAATTCCACAACGGTGTCACCAAATGTCATTGAAGCAAATCTGTCGACTGTCTCGGTTGTCTCCAGTGTGTTTTCAGGGATGAAATTACTGAGGCGCGGTCCACCAGACGCAGGCCGTAAATCATTCAGTGCATTGTTGAGGTCGCCTCTAATGCCGCCGAACTGACGTGCATTGATAGAAACGTTCCAGTCATTGGTGTATCTGTAACGATCAAAGCGACGCTGCACATTTTTATGAGCAATGACGCGTGGGGCCTGATGCCCGAGCGCAAGAGCGTTGGCGCCAAATGCAACGCTGCCACCAACATGATCGGAATGGCCATGGGTGTAAACCAAAGCATTGAATGGATCAGTGGACCATGATCGAATGGAATCGACAACTTGTTGACCGCTATTTACATGGCTCGTGTCGAAGCACACAAGTCCATCTCCCGAATCCCAGGTGACAACATGACTAAACGACTCCACCATGGCGAGCTTGTCGGCAATTTCAGAAAGTTCACCGGTAGTTCTATTCACCGGTTGATCGGCAATTCCTGAATCCACAATTTTGGTACTAAGACCAATGAGGTCTGCCATGTCGTTCTCCTTATTTAGAGTTTTGGTAAGCCGAGCACGCGTTCGCCGAGAATGTTGCGCATGACATTTGAGGTGCCGCCCATGATGGTGTATCCAGGGCCATACACAAGGCCTTGCACCATGTCGTCCCAGAGAGCACCAGAAGCACCCATCATGCGATACACAAATTCATCGACCTTTTGTTGATGTTCAGTGCAGAAACATTTGGTTGCAGCCGAGAATCCTGCGGGTGCTTGTTTGAGGACTTCACGAATCACAAGAATGCGCCCGATGCGATAGCCAGTCTCAAGTTTGGCAATTTCTTGACGCACTGTTGACTTAGATGTATCTGCAAGTGACATTGCGTGTTTGAACTGCGCGTAGTTAGACATGAGGCGATCAATGCCGCCACGTTCATGTTCGAGTTGACGCATGGTTTGTCCGAATGCTCCACCTTCGCGACCTACCAAGTTTGCTTTCGGTACGCGAACATCGGTGAAGAAGACTTCACAGAAGTGGCGATTCGTAGTCATGTCGGTGATCGGACGAATCTCAATTCCCGGAGTGTTCATCGGAACAATGATTTCGCTGATACCTGCGTGTGGAGGACCTTCGCTGTTGGTGCGACAGATGAGGTAGCAATAGTCAGCGTGGGCGCCAAAACTTGTCCAGATCTTTTGGCCGTTGATGACCCATTCGTCTCCGTCATCGCGTGCTGACGTTTTCAAAGAAGCAAGGTCGCTACCTGAGTTGGGTTCGCTCATACCAATGCACCACGTGGACTTGCCCGCGAGAATGTCTGGGAGGAATTGTTCTTGTTGTTCTTTTGTTCCGTATTGAATGAGTGCCGGACCCATTTGGCGGTCGCCAAACCAACTAGCTGCAATCGGAGCGCCAGCCTTGATCATTTCTTCGCCCACAATGAGACGGTCAATCGGAGGTCTGCCACCGCCACCAAATTCCTTCGGCCAAATCATGCCGATCCAGCCACGTTGGGCGAGTTCTTGTGAGAACTCTTTGGAGTATCCATTCATCCAAGTGACGTTGTGGCGACCAAAGCGTTGTACTGCGTCAGCAGCAACGGCAGCAGCCTCTTCACGAAGTGCTATCTGGTCAGGGCTCCACTCAAAATCCATCAATACAGATGGTAGGGGGCAGCCTTGGCCATCACGCTATTGTGTACAAGTCTGATACAAGTAGCCACCCTCCAGGGGGTGCTTCAAGAAAAGGTGCTTCCCATGGCAAAGATCAAGGTTGATAATCCAGTAGTTGAACTCGACGGAGACGAGATGACTCGCATCATCTGGCAGTTCATCAAAGACCGCCTCATCTTGCCGTACCTCGACATCAATCTTGAGTACTACGACCTTGGTATGGAGCATCGCGATGCCACAGACGACCAGGTCACAATTGACTCGGCGAACGCAATTTTGAAGCACGGTGTCGGCGTGAAGTGCGCAACCATTACCCCTGACGAAGCTCGCGTTGAAGAGTTCGGCTTGAAGAAAATGTGGAAGTCGCCAAACGGCACGATTCGTAACATCCTCGGTGGCGTTGTGTTTCGTGAACCAATCATCTGCAGCAATATTCCAAAGCTTGTACCTGGCTGGACCAAGCCCATCGTGATTGGTCGTCATGCTCACGGCGACCAGTACAAGGCAACCGACTTTAAAGTTCCTGGTGCCGGTTCCGTCACAATGACGTTCACGCCTGAAGATGGCAGTGCGCCAATGGAATTCAAGGTTGCACAGTATGGAGCCGACGGTGGAGTGGCCATGGGTATGTACAACTTCAACGACAGCATTCGCGATTTTGCTCGTGCATCGTTCCGTTACGGCCTCTCGCGCAATTATCCCGTGTATATGAGCACGAAGAACACCATCTTGAAGGCCTACGACGGTCAGTTCAAAGATCTGTTCGAGGAAATCTTTAATGCAGAGTTCAAAGCTGATTTTGACAAAGCCGGACTCACCTACGAGCACCGTCTGATTGACGACATGGTCGCAAGCGCAATGAAGTGGGAGGGCGGTTACGTATGGGCATGTAAGAACTATGACGGTGACGTCCAGTCCGACACCGTTGCTCAAGGTTTCGGCTCTCTTGGTCTGATGACATCAGTCTTGATGACACCCGATGGTCGCACAGTTGAAGCAGAAGCAGCTCACGGCACAGTCACGCGTCATTACCGCGAGCACCAAAAGGGCAACAAGACTTCAACGAACCCTGTTGCATCTATTTATGCATGGACAGGCGGACTCAAGCACCGCGGCAAGCTCGACAACAATGCAAAGCTCAGTGAATTCGCAGAGAAGCTCGAGCAAGTGTGTGTTGAGTGCATCGAGGCCGGCGAGATGACAAAAGACCTTTCGCTTCTCATCTCTAAAGAACAACCATGGCTCACGACTGAAGATTTCCTCGCTGCAATCGATCGTCGTCTACAAGCAAAGATGGCCTAAACATGAAAGCAGTGGTGCTTCGCGACCACGGCGGACCAGAAGTTCTGCAATTCGAAGATGTTCCTACGCCCGTATTTGGTGCCGAAGAAATTCTTGTAACTGTTGCAGCTACAGCACTGAACCGTGCTGATTTGCTTCAACGGTTGGGCTTTTATCCGAACCCATTTCCTTCCGGTCCTGAAATTCCAGGTCTTGAGTTCGCCGGAACAGTGGCGGCAGTGGGCGAGCGTGTCACTGCTTGGAAAGTGGGCGACCACGTCATGGGTATCACCAGTGGCGGTGCGTATGCAGAACAACTCGTCACTC
This sequence comes from Ilumatobacteraceae bacterium, assembly GCA_036826015.1. GTDB lineage: Bacteria > Actinomycetota > Acidimicrobiia > Acidimicrobiales > Ilumatobacteraceae > UBA2093. The sequence continues at coordinate 24,359 of DAISXE010000004.1, read as the reverse complement.
ACGAGAGACAAGCAATGGCAGTTCCTGCCGGCATGTCACTTCACGATGCAGCTGCAATTCCAGAAGTATTCATTACTGCCTGGGATGCTCTTGTTGTGCAGGGCGGACTCACGTCTGGCCGGTGGGCCATGGTGCATGCTGGTGCGTCCGGCGTTGGCACAGCCGCAATCCAGATAGTGAAAGCAATTGGTGCGCGCATCATTGTCACGTGTTCGTCTGGCAAAGTTCAATCATGTCTCGATCTTGGTGCAGATGTGGTTGTTGATTACGGTTCGCAGGACTTCGTAGAAGAAGTGCAAAAGGCAACAGGTGGGAATGGCGTTGATGTCATTCTCGATGTCATTGGCGGCGACTATGTGGAGCGCAATGTTGCTTCACTTGCAGTCAAGGGTCGCATTATTCAAGTGGGAGTGATGGCGGGTAAGCCAGTGCCATTCAACGTTGGTGCTTTGTTGGCGAAACGAGCCTCCATCACGGGCACCGTGTTACGCGCTCGTCCACTAGAAGAGAAAGTTGCAATTTCTCAACGATTCGCTGCAGAAATGTTGCCATTGTTCTCTACTGGTCAGTTACGACCAGTTATTGATTCGCGTTACAACTTTGCAGACATTGCGCCAGCGCAGGAATACATGGCGTCTAATGGCAACGTTGGCAAAATAGTTATCTCAGTGGCGTAGACGCCACACTGTTTATCGCGCAGTGATTGCTGTGTAATTGCGCTCGTCAGAGCCGGTGTACCACTGGCGTGGACGACTGATCTTTTGATCTTTGTCGGCAAGAAGTTCTTGCATGTGTGACAACCAGCCGACTGTGCGTGGAATCGCGAACAACACGGTGAACATGTCGACAGGGAAACCGAGTGCTTGATAGATGAGTCCTGAGTAGAAGTCCACGTTCGGGTACAGCTTGCGCTTGATGAAGTATTCATCGCTGAGCGCAGCCTTCTCAAGCGCGATAGCGACTTCGAGAAGCGGGTTCATGCCAGTCACTTCAAAGACGTCGTATGCAGTCTTCTTGATGATGGTGGCTCGTGGGTCGAAGTTCTTGTAGACGCGGTGACCGAATCCCATGAGTCGACCTTCGCCAGACTTCACGCTTTCAATAAATGCAGGAACGTTCTTCACGTCACCGATTTCAGCGAGCATGCGGATTACCGCCTCGTTGGCCCCACCATGAAGCGGGCCGTATAGGGCAGCGGCTGCTGCTGCAGTAGCTGTGTACGGGTCTGAGTTGGCTGAACTGACGACGCGCATTGCTGTGGTGCCACAGTTCTGTTCGTGGTCTGCGTGCAGGATGAACAAGATGTCCATCGCGCGAGCCAAAACTGGGTTGACGGTGTAGTCATCGCCAATGCGGAACATCATGTTGAGGAAGTTTTCACCGTATGACAATGCGTTGTTCGGAGACACAAAGGGGAGTCCTTGGCTGAATCGGTAACACATGGCTGCAATGGTGGGAACTTTTGCAACAAGACGAAGTACTTGCTTGTCGAATGATTCTGAATCGAAAATGTCTTTCGCATCGACATAGAAAGTGCCGAGTGCTGCAGTGGCGGAAATGAACATGCCCATTGGGTGTGCGTCGTAGTGGAAGCCATCAACGAATCGCTTACGCATGTTCTCGTGAATCATGGTGTGGCGAGTCACGTTGAACTGCCAGTCTTCTAATTCGGCAGTGGTGGGAAGTTCACCTTTGAGAAGCAGGTAGGCAACTTCAAGGAACGAAGATTTATCAGCGAGTTGTTCGATGGGGTAGCCGCGGTAACGCAAGATGCCGGCTTCGCCGTCGAGGTAGGTGATGGAAGATGCACACGCTGCGGTGGAGAGGTATGCAGGGTCGTACATGAAGAGGTTTGGATCGAGTTCCCGCAGTGCTGAAGAGTTGAAGACCCCGCCTGTGATGGGCACTGTGACGGATTTTCCCGTCCGGTCATCAGTAATAGTGATTGTGTCAGTCATTTGGGATCCCCTCGACAGTGACGAATTGTGTGTGGGGGCTTTCTCCCCCAGGAGACAGATTAGGCGAAGCAGAGTGCTCTATTCCACTTACGTGGCTTGATATTTGCTTACAGGGGCGTGTTGTCATGTTTACGAGAGACAAGCTTTTCGCGTTTGTCTCGCAACATATGCAAAGCGGCACATATTTCACGCCGAGTATCGGCGGGATCAATCACGGCGTCTACGTAGCCACGCTCTGCGGCGATGTATGGATTCAAGAGGCGTTGTGAATAGTCGGCCTCAAACGCAGCACGTTCTTCGTCTGTGGCACGCCGTTGGAGAATTGCGGCAGCTTGGCCGGCACCCATAACGGCCAATTCAGCCCATGGCCATGCAAGGCATAAGTCGTTGCCCATCTCTTTTGAGTCCATCACGATGTATGCGCCGCCGTATGACTTACGCAAGATCACACAAATACGCGGAACTGTTGCTCGTGCGTACGCAAATACCAATTGCGCGCCATGGCGAATCATGCCTCGCCACTCCAAGTCTTTTCCTGGATAAAAGCCAGGCGTGTCGACCAAAGTGAGAACCGGAATATTGAATGCATCACAGAATGAAACAAAGCGGGCAGCTTTTTGTGATGCAGGAATATCGAGAGTGCCAGCAAGTGAAATGGGTTGGTTGGCCACAATGCCGATGGAGTAGCCCGCCATATTTGCAAAGGCGGTGATGACATTGCCGGCCCAGCGTGCACGAATCTCCAGGTAATGACCATCGTCCACGATGGATGCGATCACATCACGAACGTCGTAACTGCCCGTTGATAGTTCTGGAACAAGTGCGCCAGCTTCGGGTGTGAGCCGATCGTCAGAGTCATCGGTCTCTGTGATGGGCGCGAGTTGGTCAACATTGGAGGGCAAAAACTCCAGAAGTTCTTCGACCCATGCAATGGCACCTGCAATATCGGGAACCACTACTGAACTTGCACCACTATGGCGAGCATGTGTTCCTGCGCCGCCAAGTTCATCTGTTGACACTTCTATTCCAGTGAACTCGGCAACCATTGTTGGACCACTAACAAATGCATACGACTCATCTGTCATCACTACAAAGTCAGAAAGTCCGATGAGTAGTGCCGGACCAGAAACGGCAGGACCAGTCACAATGCTGATGGTGGGAACAACTCCTGAGCAATCGGCTAACGCTTTGGCTGCTGTGCCCCAACCATGCAGTGCGGCGATTCCTTCAAGAATGTCTGCGCCCGATGATTCCATCTGCGTGACGAGGGGGAGTCCCTTTGAACGTGCTGTTTGTGCTGCAGTTGCAATCACATGTGAAGCAGCAGCAGAGAGTGCTCCTTTATGAACTTCACCATCAACGGTGAGCCAGACTGCTTCTCGACCATTTGAAAAGCGCACGACTGCGGCAGAAGCTGCACCAGGAACACTGTGCTGTAGTTCAACCACAACGTCAAAAGTATTGATGTCGGTAGCGCTCACTCACTACAGACTAGACACTGAGCGAGGGGCGGGGTCCTTTGGCAGGTTTCACGCCTATTTCTAGGGTGATTCCTGGTTGTCGTGGGGCATGTCGTTGCACGGTTTCTATTGCACGCTCTCGTACTGCCAATGTGGCTCTGTTAGGTCGTGGCCTCGGTCGCTGCACCCAGCCCACAACTCGACGAGGCATCTCTTCAATCGGGATGCGAACAAAGTTTCCCTTTAGCCAACCGGGGACGGCACTTGCAGGAACGATGGCGGCACCGAAACCTTCGAAAACGAGAGATGCCATGAGTCGTACGCCATCAATCTCTGCCAAAGAGTGCAGAGCCACTCCATGGTTTGCTGCAGCTCGGTCAACAATGCGGCGTTGTGCAGTTCCTCGTGGGGCAAGCATGATGGGATGCTCTGCAAGTTCTTCTAATGAGATGGAAGTGTGTTTGGCCAAGACATGTTGCGTCGGGGCAACAAGGAATAGTTCCTCAGCAAACAGTTCACGAATATCTAGCGTGGTATCTGCAATGGGAAGGTGGACAATCGCAGCATCGATCTCGCCGTTTGCAAGTCGAAGCAACAATGAAGAGGTGGCTCCTTCAACGATGGTTGTGCGCACATCTGGATGGTGCCGCGACAATGATGAAAGAAGTGGTGGCATTAGCCAACGTGCGGTGGTGCCGATAGTGCCAACTCGGCAGTCTCCTTTTGCTGTGTCTCCCAATGAATGAATGTCTGCATCAATGTCTTCTACTTCGTGCAAGATGCGCCGTGCGCGTGTGAGCACAAGGTCACCTTCGTCAGTGAGAGCGCCGGTGGAACGGTCGATGAGTATGGTGCCAAGTGCCGCTTCAAGTCGACCAATGTGAGCGGACACGTTCGACTGGACCGTGTCGAGGAATTTGGCAGCAGCCGAGAACGACCCATGATCGGCAATGGCGACGAGACTCTGAAGTTGCTTGATTTCCATAGCTCAGGCTGCTTTCTGGGTCGGAAACGACCTATCACTAAAAACGATAGCAAGTATCTTGCCGTTCGACTTGAGTGTTCACGCATTCACGTGCATAATTTCACTAACAAATCGCGCCGGACATCCCCCCTTTAGTCCGGCCGAAAGAACCCATCAGATGGTCCCCCCCCATCGGGTTTCGGTTGAGAGGTCCCGCCTAGTGCGGGGCCTTTCCCATTTCTGCCCATATACAACGCTCCAATTCAGGCGTAGTGTGCCCGCGTGGAGCACGCAGCATTTTTTGATCTTGATCGCACGATTCTTTCGGGCGCATCTGCTCATGTTGTGAGTCGAGTGTTGCGCGAAACAGGAGTGGTTAGCAGAAATATTCCTGGCGAATCACTCATGTATCAAGTCTTTGAAACGTTCGGTGAAAATCTTCCGTCCATGGTGTTGGGTCGCCAGGCAGTCATCGCGATGCGTGGTCATTCACGTGAAGAAGTGCGCGCAGCATCGCGAACAGCAGCGCCCGACATTCTTGCGATGGTGCAGCCATATGCGAAACAAGTAATCGACGGACATCGTGCGGAAGGAAGAAAAGTTGTATTGGCAACTACAACTCCGCGAGATCTCATTGAACCTTTTGCAGAGCTCATGGGTTTTGACGATGTGATAGCAACAACGTATGCAGTTGACGCAGATGGTTGTTACACGGGTGAGTTAGACGGTCAATATGTGTGGTCACGTGGCAAACGTGATGCTGTGAAGCGTTGGGCTGAAGAACACGGAGTTGATCTTGCAGGTTCGTATGCGTATAGCGACAGTGTTTTTGATGAGCCATTACTTGCCTCAGTGGGAAATCCATTTTGTGTAAACCCTGATTGGCGTTTACGCCTCATGGCCGCGGCACGTCGTTGGCCTGTCATGCATCTCGATGTGCCGCTCGGTGTTGCAAAGGTGCCTGTAGTGGGTCTTGAAGCACAACAAGTACTGATGAAGTTTGCACGTCCCGAAGTGTTCCCATATGCACGCTTCAAAATTTCAGGAACTGAAAACATTCCTACGGATGGCGCCGCAATTATTTGTGGAAATCATCGCAGCTATTTCGATATCGCCGCGGTTTCACTAGCGGTAGCAAAAACAGGCAGAGCAGTGCGGTTCCTCGGCAAAAAAGAAGTCTTCGATGCACCAGTGATTGGGCCACTCGCGGCCGCACTCGGTGGCATCCGTGTAGAACGCGGAACTGGCAGTGACGAACCATTGCGCGCAGCATCAGAATCCTTAGTCGCTGGTGACCTTGTTGCGTTAATGCCACAAGGCACAATTCCTCGTGGTCGTGCATTTTTTGATCCGGTATTGAAGGGGCGTTGGGGCGCAGCAAAATTGGCAGCACAAACCAAAGCTCCAGTCATCCCGATTGGTATCTGGGGAACTGAAAAAGTGTGGCCACGCAATGCAAAATTGCCCAACATCACAAACGTGACATCGCCTCCTGACGTCATCATTGTTGTTGGTGCGCCAGTCGCGTTGTCGTACACAGATGCAGATGCAGATACTGCAGCAATCATGGCTGCAATTAGTGCATTGTTGCCGCCAGAGGGACGCGAATACTACGAACCCACTGAAGACGAACTGCGACGGTCGTACCCGTCGAACTACAAAGGCGACCCAAACGCCGAAGATGATCGGCGCCCAGGTACCGATTAGTTATTTCTGGCTGGCAACTTTTGCGCGCACAATGTTGAGCGCAGAACCGGCTTTGAACCATTCCACTTGTTCAGGACTAAATGTGTGCTTTGCCTCAAAGTCGATGGTGGAGCCATCTGCCTTGGTGATGCGACACTGCATTGGTTTGTCGGGAACTGGAGGAAGATTCAACACACTGATGCGATCTGTCTCTTCGATCTGGTTATAAGTATCTGGATTGGCGAAAGTAAGTGGAACTAGACCTTGCTTCTTCAAGTTTGTCTCGTGAATACGAGCAAATGACCGAGCGAAAATAACGACGCCGCCACGGAAACGTGGCTCCATCGCTGCGTGCTCACGTGAGGAACCTTCGCCGTAGTTCTGGTCTCCGATTGCGCACCACTGCACACCGGACTCGCCATAGTGCTTGGCAATGTCTGGGTAGCTGCGACGCGAACCGTCGATTACGTCGAGTCCTTCGCCCACTGCGCCACCGAATGCATTGACAGCACCAATGAACAAGTTGCCCGAGATGTTCTCAAGGTGACCACGGTACGTAAGCCACTTTCCAGCTGCAGAGATGTGGTCTGTGGTGCACTTTCCTTGTGCCTTCATCAAGATGGGCAATTCGATGTAGTCGTTGCCGTCCCACGCACTGAATGGTTGCAAAAGTTGCAAACGATCAGAGGTAGGGCTTACTTCCACAACAACACCGCTTCCATCTGCTGGTGGGGCAGTGAAGGTGTCAACGCCGGGGTCGTAGCCCTTTGCGGGAAGAATGTCGCCACGTGGTGCATCGAGTGTTACTTCGGTGCCGTCTGCTGCTGTGATGGTGTCAACGCTTGGATCAAAGTCGAGACGACCGGAGAGCGCAATTGCCATCACGGTGTCGGGGCTTGTTACAAATGACAACGTATTTGCCGACCCGTCTGCGCGCTTCGGGAAGTTGCGGTTGAAAGAGTTCACAATGCTGTTTGGCTTTGCAGTTTTATCGGCTGCGCGTTCCCATTGTCCGATGCAAGGACCACATGCATTGGCCAACACCGTTGCACCAATTGCTTCAAGGTCTGCAAGAAGGCCATCGCGCTCGATGGTTGCACGAATTTGTTCACTTCCCGGTGAGATGAGGAGTTCAACCTTGGCCTTGAGACCTTTGGCTTTTGCTTGACGCGCAATTGATGCTGCACGTGTGATGTCTTCATATGACGAGTTCGTGCAAGAGCCAATAAGAGCTGCAGAAATATTCAGTGGCCAATCGTTTTCGCGTGCTGCTGCACCGACGCCTTGTGCACCAATTTTGTGGGCACGGTCAGGGGAGTGAGGACCGTTGATGAGAGGAGTCAAAGAAGTGAGGTCAATCTCGATGACTTGGTCGTATTGCGCACCATCGTCTGGACGAAGGTCGTCGGCTACAGCATCTGCTGCTGCTGCGATTGCCTCACGACCAGTTGCTCGCAGGTAGTCACTCATGTTGCTGTCGTATCCGAATACTGAACATGTGGCGCCAATTTCTGCACCCATGTTGCAGATAGTTGCCTTACCTGTTGCAGAAATGCTGTCTGCGCCAGGGCCAAAGTATTCAGCGATGGCTCCGGTGCCGCCTTCTACTGTGAGTTGGCGTGCAACTTCCAAGATGACATCTTTTGGACTAGCCCAACCAGAAAGTGTTCCGGTGAGTTTGATGCCAATAACTTTTGGCCAACGCACGTTGAACGGAAAGCCTGTCATGACATCGACAGCATCTGCACCGCCAACACCAATTGCCACCATGCCAAGACCACCAGCGTTTGGTGTGTGGCTATCGGTGCCAATCATCATTCCACCAGGGAATGCATAGTTCTCGAGAACTACTTGGTGAATGATTCCGCTGCCCGGGCCCCAAAAACCAACGCCGTATTTTGCAGACACACTGCGCAAGAAGTCGTACACCTCGCGGTTCACATCGTTTGCGTCACGTAAGTCGAGTTTGGCACCGACCTTGGCAAGAATGAGGTGGTCACAGTGCACTGTGGATGGCACGGCAGTGGTGGGAAGGCCTGCTGTCATGAACTGCAATAACGCCATCTGTGCTGTTGCGTCTTGCATGGCGACGCGATCGGGATGAAAGTCTGCGTAACTGCGACCGCGTTCCATTTCTTGTGAGGCAGGATCTGAGAGATGGTTGATGAGAATTTTCTCGGCCAATGTGAGTGGACGACCAAGGCGCTTGCGTCCTAGTGCGGCATTAGCGGGAAGTGTTGAGTACACGCCTTGTACAAGTTCAATCGGGGTGCCAGCAGAAACAGCCATGGTGGTTACCTTTCGGTGGGCAAGTAACGAGTACTTGCGTTTTGTTCAGATGTATACAACTATAATACAAGTGAGAACAATTCGCTATCACCAAATTGCCGAAGAACTTCGAGGTCGCATTCTCTCGGGTTCGTATGCGGCCGGACGTCTGCTGCCGAGCGAATCTGATTTGTCTGCCGAATTCGAAGTCAGCCGCGTGACCATTCGCAAGGCTCTTGAATTATTGCGCGACGGTGGTCTTGTTGATTCACGACAAGGTTTCGGATGGTTTGTTGCCGGCGAAACAGTGCGACAACCACTAGCGCGATTGGCCACCTTGGAAGATCAACTGCGCAACTCTGGGGCAACCCCTGAACGTCGTGTATTGGAGTTTGCGTTTGAGAAAGCACCAAAAGATGTTGCGCAGGCGTTGGGTACTTCTCAAGTGTTAAGAGTGCGCCGTGTGAATCTTGCTGATGGTGAGCCGTTTGCGATTGTCACGGTGTGGTGTCCCGGTGATTTGGGTCAACACTTATCTCGCGCAGATGTTGAACGTTCTCCGTTTTATGAACTGCTCGACATTCCCTTTGCAGGAGCAACACAAACAATTGGCGCAGATGCCGCCTCGGCAGATGAAGCTGCATTGTTGAAGGTGCCTGTCGGTTCACCCGTATTGCGATGTGAACGAACAACCCAAAGCGTTGAAGGCAAGACCGTGTTGGTGTCTCGTCACGTTTTCCCTGCGCACCGCACAGAGTTCGTCGTGGACTTACCGTTTGTCGATCAGTCGATTGCGCCAAGCGGCTTGCGCTTAGTGGACTAGAGGAACTGCTTCTTCCAGCCGTCGTAGTCCTTTACGAGGCCTTCACGAATGGCGGTGATCACATCTGCACGCAAGCGCTTCTTGCTGTGAGTGTGCGCATCTGCATTTAATGAGGACGTGGACTTGGCAAACTCAATTGCAGTTGTCATTAGTTCCGATTCGTCAACAACGAGGTCGAGGAATCCTGTTTCCGCTGCATTGTCTGGAGTGAAAATTTCTGCAAGTAAGACTGAACGCGTGAGCGCAGCAGGCGTAACGCGTTGGCGAAGGATTTCGATTGTTGAAAAAGGCATTGTCATGCCGATGGCAACTTCGTTTGCGGTGTAACGGAAATTGCCACGGACACCAATGCGGTAGTCGCCACACAACAGAATGAACACACCCATGGCAATGGCGTGACCACCACATGCAATCACAACAGGATGGGGGAACGACAACAAGCGAATAGCGAGTTCAAGTCCGCCATTCAGCATGTCGACTGCTGGTTGACCACTTGCAGCGAGTGTCTTGAGGTCGAAGCCGGCGGACAAGATGCCTGGGCGACCTGCAAGTACAACAGGTGCTGCATCGCGTTCTGCTTGATCAAGTGCTGCGTGAATTGCTTGTTGCAGTGCAAGCGACATTGCATTGGCTTTACCGTCATCCATGGTGATGACTGCAACGCCATCAGTCATCACATACGTGACAATGTCGGTCATTACCACTTGTCCCAGTGAAGGACTTTGCTGAGTGGCTCGCGTTTCGCTGGCTTGAAGTCTGTTCCGATTGTGTAAGCGATGGGGAAGAGGCCTGCTTGGCTAATGCGATCATGTGGAATGCCGAGCAAGTTGGCGGCTTCTTCTTCGCCACCGTTCATGAGGTGGATGGTGGTCCATGCAGAACCCATTCCACGTTCACGCAGTGCAAGCATGAAACTCCATACGGCCGGCAACAATGAACCCCACTGGCTAGCAGTTGCAAATGAAGGAAGGTTGTCGAGACGGCCGTCGATCGCTGGAATCAATAACAGTGGTGCCTTCTCAAAGTTCTCAGCAAGAAATGCTGCAGAGTCACGAACGAGTGGCATGCGCTCTCCGCGTGTGTCGCCTTCAGCGAATTGGCGAGCAGGTGCATTGGAGTACAGGTCCCAGTTCTTGCGATAAATGTCGGCAAGTGCCTTCTTCTTTGCCGCATCTTCCACGATGATCCAATGCCAGCCTTGGCTGTTTGAACCTGTGGGTGCTTGCAGGGCGATTTCAAGGCATTCCTCGACGATCTCGCGCTCTACTGGCTTGTCGAAATCGAGGCGCTTACGCACGCTGCGGGTGGTCTTGAGTACTTCATCGGCGGAAAGGTTTAAATGCATAGTGGGCAGTCTGCCACGGCTTCGCTGGCATCAGACGAGTGGGACCGTGCCAAACTAGGAATATGAGCGACAGAGTCACTATTTCCATTTCCGACGGCATCGCAGATGTGCGATTCAACCGTGCCGACAAGCGCAATGCACTCGATGGTGAGCAGTTCCAAGCGATTGTGGATGCCGGCGAATCATTGAAGACCAACAAGAAGATTCGTGTTGTAGTGCTCTCAGGTGAAGGTGCTTCTTTCTGCGCCGGCCTCGACCTTGCGTCCATGGGAGCCATGGCCGGTGGTGGTGACCGCGATTCCACGCAAAAACAACCATCTGCTGGTGACATGCAAGAAGGCCGCATCACGCACCTTGGTCAACAATCTGCATGGGTATGGCAAGAAGTGCCAGTGCCAGTGATTGCAGCAGTGCATGGTCATGCTCTTGGCGGCGGTTGCCAGATCGCTCTCGGTGCCGACATTCGTATTGCGCATCCTGATACAAAGTTCAGTGTTCGCGAAACATACTGGGGCTTAGTACCCGACATGTCAGGCACAGTTCTCTTGCAGGGTCTTGTACGTCCCGACGTGATGAAAGACATCGTGTTGTCTGCTCGCATCTTTGACGGTCGTGAAGCGCACGAAATTGGTGTGGTGACTCGGTTGTCAGAGAATCCACGTGACGATGCATTTGCCTATGCCGAAGAGATTTGCAAGCGCAGCCCAGATGCAGTTCGCGGTGCAAAAGAGTTGTTGAACCGTCTCACCATGGATTTCGCTGCTGCCCAATTTGCTGCAGAACGTCGCATCATTGGAAGCCTCATTGGTGGACACAACCAGCGTGAGGCAGTGATGAGCGACTTCGAGAAGCGCGCGCCTGCCTATATCGACCCCAAATAGGGTCATAAATCCCTTGGCATCAGGGCGTCGGCCTGGGTAGCCTTGACTCTGCTCGGGCCAGCGTCGTCCCGGGTGGACAATCCACCTGATTACCCCTGCTCTCGTAGCAGTCGTAAGGACTCGACGCTCATGAACCCAGATCTCCCCATTGCCCACGGCCTGTACGACCCACGCTTTGAACACGACGCATGTGGCGTGTCGTTCGTTGCCAACATCAAAGGCGTTCGCAGTCGCGAGATAGTGACGCTTGGTATTACCGCGCTATGCAACATGGAGCATCGCGGAGCTACGGGAGCAGAAGCAGACACGGGCGATGGCGCTGGAATTCTGATTCAGGTACCCGATGCATTTTTGAGAGCAGTTGCAGGTTTTGAACTTCCTGCCATAGGTAAATACGCCGTAGGCATCGCATTCCTTCCAGCTGACCCAGTGCGTACAGCAACGGCAATTGAAACTGTGGAGCGCGTCATTGTTGAAGAAGGGCTGCGACCACTTGGTTGGCGTGTCGTTCCGTCGAACCCAGATTGCCTGGGTGCGTCCGCACGTGCCGTCATGCCAGCAATTCAGCAGTTCTTCCTCGATGACCCTGCAGGTGCAGAGGGCATAGATCTAGACCGCAAGATTTTCGTGGCACGTAAGCGCATCGAGCGTGAACTCGTTGGTGACATGCGCACGTATTTCTCGTCGTTGTCGGCGCGCACGCTTGTGTACAAGGGAATGTTCACGACTCCCGAGTTGGGTGACTTCTTCCCAGACCTTTGGGATGACCGCATGGAGTCTTCGCTTGCACTCGTGCATAGTCGATTCTCTACAAATACATTTCCTTCGTGGCCGTTAGCTCATCCGTATCGCTACATCGCTCACAACGGTGAGATCAACACGGTGCAGGGCAACCGTAACTGGATGCGCACTCGCGAAGCGTTGTTGGCTAGCGACACGATTCATGGTCTTGAACGCGCGTTCCCAATCTGCACACCAGGTATGAGTGACTCTGCAAGTTTCGACGAAGTGTTGGAGTTGTTGCATCTTTCAGGTCGTTCGTTGCCGCATGCATTGTTGATGATGATTCCAGAAGCCTGGGAAAACAATGACCGCATGGATCCACGCAAGCGTGCTTTCTACGAGTTCCATTCTTCGCTCATGGAGCCGTGGGATGGACCAGCAGACGTTGCATTTACCGATGGCACACTCATTGGCGCAGTGCTTGACCGTAACGGTCTGCGCCCTGGACGCTATTGGATCACGAAAGATGATCTTGTCGTGCTTGCGTCAGAAGCTGGTGTTCTTGATATTGAACCTTCACGCGTAGTGAAAAAAGGTCGTTTGCAGCCAGGCAAGATGTTCCTTATCGACACCGCACAAGGTCGCATCATTGATGATGAAGAAGTCAAAATGCAACTTGCGTCGGAGCATCCGTATGCAGAGTGGCTTGAACAAGGCCTCACGCATTTGGCAGACCTGCCAGACAGAGAACATATTGTGCACAGCCACGACAGCGTGATGCGACGGCAACAGATGTTTGGATACACCGAAGAAGAACTGAAAGTCATTCTTGCGCCAACTGCCCGCACAGGTACTGAACCACTTGGGTCAATGGGTACAGACACTCCAATTGCTGTTCTTTCGGATCGACCTCGCTTGTTGTTCGATTACTTCCAGCAACTTTTCGCACAAGTAACGAACCCGCCGTTGGATGCCATTCGTGAAGAAGTAGTGACAGCAGTTGGTACAAGTGTTGGCCCAGAAGGAAACCTTTTGGCACCAGGTCCAGATAGTTGTCGCCAGTTGGTTTTGCCATTCCCAATTATCGACAATGACGATCTTGCAAAAATCATCCACATCAATGACGAGAACACACATCCACATTTGGCAGCAGTAGTCATTAGTGGCTTGTATCGAGTTGCAGAGGGTGGCGAAGGTCTTCGTTCCGCTTTAGACAAAATTCGTCAAGATGTCAGCGAAGCAATTGTTCAGGGAGCTCGCATCATTGTGTTGTCTGACCGCAATTCCGATGAGGTGTTTGCACCGATTCCTTCGTTGTTGTTGACAAGCGCGGTGCATCACCACCTCATTCGTGAGAAGCGTCGCACAAACGTTGGATTAGTAGTGGAATGCGGCGATGCGCGCGAAGTGCATCACATGGCATTGCTTGTTGGTTTTGGCGCCGGCGCTATCAACCCGTATCTCGCATTTGAAACCATTGAAAACATCATCTCGAATGACATGTACATGTTGGGAAGCATGGAGCCATATCAGGCTGTGAAGAACTACATCAAGGCATCTGGTAAGGGCGTCTTGAAGGTGATGTCAAAGATGGGTGTCTCAACGGTGGCCTCGTATACCGGAGCGCAAATTTTTGAAGCGATTGGTTTAGCAACAGACCTTGTCGACGAATTCTTCACAGGCACAGTGTCTCGTCTCGGCGGCATTGGTCTTGAAGAGATTGCACAAGAGGTGGCTTCACGTCATGCAACTGCACATCCGAAGCGCCCCGACCTTCGTGCGCATCGTCGTATTGAACTTGGTGGCGAATACCAGTGGCGTCGTGAAGGCGAATATCACTTGTTCAATCCAGACACCGTGTATCGCTTGCAACACTCCACTCGAGCTGGTCGGTATGACTTGTTCAAGCAGTACACCAAAGATGTTGACGATCAGTCGCAACGTTTGGCAACTCTGCGTGGTTTGTTTGAACTTCGCTCCAGTGAACGTGGCCCAATCTCTATCGACGAGGTTGAACCAGTCTCTGAAATAGTGAAACGTTTTTCAACAGGCGCAATGAGTTACGGTTCTATTTCAGCCGAAGCACATGAGACACTCGCGATTGCAATGAACCGTATCGGTGCAAAGAGCAACACCGGCGAAGGCGGAGAAGACCCAGAACGCTTTACGCCGATGGCAAATGGTGATTCAAAGCGGTCATCCATCAAGCAAGTGGCATCGGGTCGTTTTGGTGTGACAAGCGAATACTTGGTGAATGCAGACGACTTGCAAATCAAGATGGCTCAGGGTGCAAAGCCTGGCGAAGGTGGCCAGTTGCCAGGACACAAGGTGTATCCGTCGATAGCAAAAACGCGTCACTCCACACCAGGAGTAGGTCTGATTAGTCCGCCACCGCACCACGACATCTATTCCATTGAAGACTTGAAGCAATTGATTCACGACTTGAAGAACTCGAACCCATTGGCGAGAGTTCACGTGAAGTTGGTTGCTGAAGTGGGAGTGGGCACTGTTGCTGCCGGCGTGAGCAAAGCAAAAGCAGACGTCGTTCTCATTTCTGGACACGATGGTGGCACCGGAGCATCTCCACTCACATCTCTGAAGCATGCAGGAGCTCCATGGGAACTCGGACTTGCCGAAGCCCAACAAACCCTGATGCTGAACGGATTGCGCGACCGCATTGTTGTGCAGGCCGACGGTCAGATGAAGACCGGACGCGACGTTGTGATTGCCGCCTTGCTTGGTGCTGAGGAATTTGGTTTTGCGACTGCACCATTAGTGGTGAGTGGTTGCATCATGATGCGCGTCTGTCATCTCGACACATGCCCTGTGGGTATTGCAACTCAAAACCCAACGCTTCGGTCACGGTTCTCTGGTAAGCCGGAGTTTGTTGTGAACTTCTTTGAGTACATCGCCGAAGAAGTGCGGGAGTATCTCGCACAACTTGGTTTCCGTACTTTGAAAGAAGCCGTTGGTCATGTGGAAATGATTGATGCTCGAAAAGCTGTTGAGCACTGGAAGGCAAAGGGTCTAGATATTTCTCCGATGTTGGAAGTTCCACAGAACCCCTACAACCAGACTCCGTTTATGTCTGTTGCTCAAGATCATGGTTTGAGCGAAGCACTCGACAACGAATTGATTGCACAGTCCCAAACTGCAATTGCTGACGCTCGTCCAGTAAACATTTCCATCCCGATTCGAAATGTGAATCGCACCGTGGGAACAATGCTTGGATACGAAGTCACGAAAGCATGGGGCGGCGCAGGTCTGCCTGATGGAACCATCAAGATTCACTTCACGGGCTCTGCTGGTCAAAGCTTCGGTGCGTTTGTTCCAGCAGGAATAGAAATGCGACTTGAAGGTGACAGTAACGATTATCTCGGAAAAGGTTTGTCTGGTGGTCGCATCATTTTGCACCCACATCGCGAATCCACATTTGTTGCGGAAGAAAATGTGATTGCTGGCAACGTCATTGGTTACGGCGCCACTAGTGGTGAAATCTTTATTCGTGGAACCGTTGGTGAGCGTTTCTGCGTACGTAACTCAGGCGCCACTGCAGTAGTGGAAGGCGTTGGTGACCATGGTTGTGAATACATGACCGGTGGTCGCGTGGTGGTGCTTGGCGCTACTGGGCGCAACTTTGCAGCTGGTATGTCTGGCGGTATTGCATATGTGTATGACCCTGATGGTCAGTTACCAAGCAATGTGAACTACGAGATGGTGGAACTTGAACATGTGGGTGGTGAAGATGAGGAATGGCTCCGTGCGGCAATCGCTCGACATGGTTCCTTTACTGATTCAGCCATTGCTGAGCGCATCTTGGCAGCATGGACTGTGGAAGTGTCACGCTTCCGCAAAGTAATGCCACGCGATTACAAGCGAGTTCTTGCAGTGCAAGCAGAAGCGGCAGCCGAAGGGTTGACCCAAGATCAAATCGACGACCGAGTGATGGAGGCAGCACGTGGGTGAGACAACCGGATTTTTGAAGTGGGGCCGTAGCGGTCCGACGCGTCGTCCAGTGGAACTGCGATTGAAAGACTGGAAAGAGGTGTACGAACCATTTGATGGTTCCATCTTGAAGAGCCAGGCAGGTCGTTGCATGGACTGTGGTATCCCGTTCTGTAATAACGGTTGTCCACTTGGCAACCTCATTCCTGACTGGAACGATTTGGTGTACCGCGAACATTGGCAAGATGCCATAGAGCGACTACACGCCACCAATAACTTTCCAGAGTTCACAGGGCGTCTCTGCCCTGCGCCATGCGAATCTGCATGTGTTTTGGGAATCAACCAAGATCCCGTCTCAATCAAGCAGGTTGAAGTCACCATCATCGATCACGCTTGGAATGAAGGATGGGTAACGCCACAAATTCCAACATTGCAAACAGGAAAGCGCGTTGCAATCATCGGCAGTGGTCCTGCTGGTCTTGCAGTGGCCCAACAACTCACGCGTGCTGGTCACGAAGTGGTTGTGTTGGAGCGTGCAGACCGAATCGGCGGGTTGCTTCGTTATGGCATTCCTGAATTCAAGATGGAAAAGAGCCATCTCGATCGTCGTTTAGATCAGATGCGTGCAGAAGGAACAGAGTTCCGTACCAACGCAGATGTGGGTGGGGCAGTAGACGTAGAGATCCTTCTCGCTTCTCACGACGCAATTGTGATGGCTTGTGGTGCAACAGCATGGCGTGACCTAGATGTGCCTGGCAGGGAGCTCGCAGGTATTCATCAAGCGATGGAGTACTTGCCAATTGCAAACAAAGTGCAAGAAGGCGATTTTTCGGATGCATCGATTGATGCAAAGGGAAAGAACGTTGTCATCATCGGTGGCGGAGACACTGGAGCTGATTGTTTGGGCACATCGCTTCGTCAAGGGGCAAAGCAAGTTATTCAATTGGAAATCATGCCGCGACCACCTGAAGAGCGTGCTGCGGGTAACCCATGGCCACAGTGGAGCATGATCTATCGCACTTCGTCTGCACATGAAGAAGGTGGCGAGCGAATGTTCAGTGTGAATACTGAAAAATTCCTCGATGATGGAAACGGAAATGTGCGCGCACTGTTGCTGAATGAAGTTGAGATGGTGAACGGTCGTTTCGAAAAGAAGGAAGGCTCAGAGATTGAAATTCCTGCCGACCTTGTTTTCTTGGCGATGGGTTTTGTTGGTCCTGAAAAAGGTTCGTGGATAGATCAATTGGGCGTGGCACTCGACGAACGCGGCAATGTGGCTCGCGGTGCTGACTACCAGACCAATGTTCCTGGCATCTTTGTGGCCGGAGACATGGGGCGTGGTCAGAGTCTGATTGTGTGGGCAATTGCTGAAGGTCGATCATGCGCAGCAGGTGTGGACACATACCTGATGGGAGAAACATCGTTGCCATCTCCAGTTCTCCCCACAGCTCGTCCACTGCTGTAATTGCCCGTGACTTCGATGCGCCACCTTTTAGGGTGCTTGAGGCTCTACTGTTAGTTGTCGTGTTGTTGCAACGTATTGGTCATCTCAAAAGCAGAACTGCAGTTGCAGTTTCTTTGGTGACCATTTCGCTCTTAACTATGTCCGCCTGCGGTGGTGACACTTTGGGGGTCGCAACCACCGTTGTCAATGTCACGCCGACTAACTTCGCCACCATTCCGCCAGTTGCAAGCACATTGCCAGGCACTACAACCACGCTTCCTACTGGCGCTGTTGGACAAGAAACTATTTACACGGTCAAATCTGGTGACACTCCAATTGGGGTTGCGAACAGATACGGAATCTCTCTCAATACTTTGCTTGCCTACAACGCCATGGTGAGTCCAGATCAATTCCCGTATCCCGGTCAGACGCTGCGAATTCCAGCTGCTGCTGTTGTTAACCCAGATACGGGCACAACGCTCCCTGGTACTACTGGCGGTACTGGCCCTGTATCGGCAGGATGCGGAACACGGCCTGCTGGCACATATGAAATCCAAAGGGGCGATTCATTCTTTGCGATTCAGAAGAAGTTCTGCGTCACTCTCGGTGGGCTTCTCACGGCCAACAACTGGGCGGATAGTTCTCAGATGTTGTTGCCAGGTGAAGTCATCAACATTCCGGCAGCTGGCAGTTAACGAGACGTCGTTCGTTTACGACGAGCGTGTCGTTCGATAGCTAACTCAATGAGTTCATCAATCAACTGGGAATAGGGCAGGCCTGTTGCATTCCACAGTTTCGGGTACATAGAGATAGGTGTAAATCCCGGAATCGTATTGATTTCGTTACACAAAAAACCGCGACCATCTTCTTCGTAAAAGAAGTCAACGCGAGCCATTCCCTCGCAATGCAATGCGTTGTAGGCACGTAGGGCTAACTCTCGAACTGTGGTGCTCTCTTGTTCAGTCAATAAAGCAGGGATCATGAGCGTTGCAGAATCGGTGACGTACTTGTCTTCGTAGTCGTAGAACTCGTTACCGGGAATAATCTCGCCAGCGACAGAGGCGCGTGGTGATCGGTTGCCTATAACTGCAACTTCTATTTCACGGCCGCTAATGCATTCTTCGCAGACAACCCATTCGTCGTAGGTCGCTGCGTGCTGCGCGGCCGCCTGAAACTCTTCGATTGTGTGCGCTTTTGTAACGCCTACTGATGAACCCATGTTGGCGGGCTTCACAAAGAGTGGAAGCCCTAATTGAGACGCAGCATCTTTCAAGACAGACGGAGTAATCATGTCTTCGCGCAAAGTGATGTGGCGTGCTTGGGGAATGTTGTGTTGAGCAAATAGAGATTTTGAAACTCCCTTGTCCATCGCAACGGCGCTAGCCAATACGGCACTACCTACATATGGAAGATTCAATAATTCCAACAAACCTTGGATGGTGCCGTCTTCGCCTAAGGGTCCGTGAAGTAATGGCATGACGACCGTGTTGGTGCCAAGAGCAGAAAGCGCAGCCGACGTTGTGGCTGGTCCAGTTGCAGTGAGGGTGTCGGGAAGTGCTTCAGGATTGGTTGTTCCATCGGCGTGAACAGGTAGTGCAGGAAGTGACCATTGTCCGTCTTTGCTAATCGCAATTGCAGTGGTCCTGTATTTCTTGGGGTCGACTGCTTTCAGCACATGTGCTGCAGTCACGCAACTGACGTCGTGTTCGGCGGACTGGCCCCCATAGATGACCACAAGATTGAGAAGGGGGGAGTTGCTGTCCATCGTCACGACGGTACTCGCCACTAGGGTCTGCACATGCGCATGACGGCTTCAGAAGTGGCGTTTGCTGCCCATGGAACCTTGACGGGGCCTGATGTTGAGGCGAACGGTATCTCATTTGACAGTCGGTCTTTGGTAAGAGGACAGGCCTTTGTAGCAGTGAGCGCAGAGCGCGACGGACACGAATTTTGTCAGGATGCCATTTCGCGTGGAGCCGCGTTCTTGCTCGTTAACCACGGGAAACGATTGGATGGGGTTACCTGTGTGGAAGTAGAGGACACTATTGATGCACTGGCGGCAATCGGGGCGTACTTGCGTCAGAAGATGTCTGCACAACTACAGCATCGTGTCGTCGGCATTACGGGTTCTGTAGGAAAGACCAGCACGAAAGATTTAGTTCTTGCAGTTCTCTCGGGTGGATATTCGCATGCACATGGTCCAGAAAAATCCTTGAACAATGACATAGGGGTGCCAATAACAATTGCAAACGCTCCTGAAGGGTGTGATGCGTTGGTACTTGAGATGGGCATGCGAGGATTTGGCGAAATTGCGCGTCTCTGTGTGATCGGTCAGCCAATGATCGGAGTGATTACCGAAGTCGGTGATGCTCATAGTTCGCGCGTGGGTGGAATAGATGGAGTTGTGCGAGCTAAGGCGGAACTTGTGCAGTCGCTTCCAGCCGATGGAATTGCAATCGTGAATGCTGATTCAGTTAATGCAATGCGCACCGTCATTGGTATTAACGCACGAGTCGTTACGTTTGGATCTCATGATGGGGCCGATGTCGTGTGGTCAATTCGTTCCGTTGATGAATCCGGTCGTCATCTTGCTGTCTTTCAAAATGGCGCCGAAGAGGCATCTGGATTAGTGCCTCTTCCTGGATCACACATGGTCTCAAACGCAGCAGCGGCAATTGCAGTGGGTATTCACTGCGGTATGTCGTTACAGGATGCTGTGCATGCCATGACATTGGCTGGTATTGCGTCGCAACGAATGCAGTGGGTTGCTACCAAAGCGGGTCTTCGCATCTTGGACGACTCATATAACGCCAATTCATTGTCGGTGGAGGCTGCGCTTCATACGCTTACTCAAATAGAGGCCTCATCGAGGATTGCGGTCCTCGGTCAAATGGCTGAAGTAGACGATGAAGTCAACGCGCACCTTTCCGTCGCTGCAACCTGTCGTGATTTAGGAATCGAAATTCTTCCTCTCGAAACAGATTCATACGGTACGGCGGCCATGTCTGTCGAAGAGATTGTCAAACGATTGTCAATCGAGGGTATTGACACTGTCGTTCTCGTGAAAGGTTCACGCGTGTCGGCTACCGAACGCGTTGTTCACGCACTAATCGCTTAGTCAAATTGCGGCTGTGACATTAATTTGCGGTCAAGTTTCTCAATGTCGCACCACCATGCCAAGAAGAGTGCCCATGCTGCGCCCAGGTACAAAACAGGACGAGCGCCGATGGCATCCATCACGGGACCAAAGATTGCGTTGCCGATGGGAATCGTGCCACCAAAGGCCATAAACCACAGAGCCATGACTCGAGCACGAATCTCGACTTCGAGTCTGCTTTGAAAGACCGTCATCATCGATGTAGTTGTTCCGAAGTATGCAACACCGAGGAAAAATCCAGTAATGAAAGCAAGTGGAGTTCCACGTACAGAGGCAAAAGCAATCATTGAGATTGCAAATGCAAGGAATCCTCGGCGTGTGAGTGTGCGTTTATCGAATGGTGCAAGAACTGTTCCAATGGCAAGCGCGCCAACAAGCGCTCCGGTTCCCCACGTTGCATACAGCCATTTATATGTGACGGTTTTGGGTTCAATGCCAAATGCTAAGTCTGCGACTGCGGGGAATAGCCCAACGAACGGCAAGCACAGCAGCGAGAACGAACTCATGGACAGCAGCATTCTCCCGATGGTCTTTCTGTCCCGCGCGACTCTGAAACCGGCGGTGAATGATTGAAGGCCATGTTCTTTGCGAGGTGGCGTTGCGGGGATCGTGATGCGCAAGACGGCCCACGTAACGAACAAATATGTTGCAGCATTGAAAATGAATACTTGTCCGGCAGTAACGCCCCAGCTCATCATGAGCGCCACCAAGATGGGCCCAGTCACTCTGGATCCATTGACTGACGCAGAATTCAGACTGATAGACCCACCTAGGTCTTCAGGACGCACGAGGCTCGGTAGCACGGCGGAGAATGCAGGTGCGTTACACGCATTGCCAATTCCGACACAGAGCTGTGCGATAAAGAGGGCGTAAATGGGTGCATGCGCGATGGTGAAAATACCTAGCAACACCGACCCGCCCATCTGAATGGATTGTGCAAAGACCAACCACTTTCGTTTGTTGAATCGGTCGGCCATCACGCCAGCAGGGATGGAGAGAAGCAATAAAGGCCCCAGTTGGGCGAATACAAATATGCCTACTGCAGAGGCACGTTGGGTGCGTTGATAGATATAGGCGGGCAAGACAACGTTTTGCATCCACGTTCCGATGTTTGATGCAAAGTTTGAGTACCACATGATGCGAAAGTCGCGGTATCCAAATGCGGCACGTGCAGTTCCTGGCCGTGGAGGCGTGCGGCGTGAAGCCTCTTGGGGGGTATCTGTCATAGGGGTCATACCGACGCTAGTTCCTCCAGCGTGATTGGGGGTTGTTGGTCCCCGACAGTGCGTTGATGAGTGGTAAGAATGTGCTTATGAGTGCGTACGAGCCACCAAGTGTTATTCCGGGTGCCCGCCCCAAGGATGAGTCATGTCGAACACGATTCGGAACTTTTCCTGAGTGTCCACACTGTGGCGGAGATCTGCAGCCCGAGCATGCACATTTCAAGTGCTTCTCGTGTGGCTGGCGCGATAGTTGCTGCGACTAACAACTAGTTAGTGCAACTGCATTGCTTTCACTTTGTGTTGAATGCAATTGGTAGTGAGGCAGGACCGAAAATGCCAACACCAGTTGATTTGTATTCCACTGGACCATCAAGACGAAGTTGAGGCATACGTTCCGAAAGAACAGTAAATGCTTCTTGAAGTTCTGCACGTGCGAGAGAAGCTCCCAGGCAGTAGTGAATTCCAGCACCCAAAGATAAGTGCGGTTGCCCAACAGGGGGTCGCATGATGTTGAAAGTATTGGGCTCCGGAAAAACTGAAGCATCAAAGTTGCCTGTGGCCATCGAAGTGCTCATAAATGTTCCCTTGGGAAAGAGGACTCCGTTGTATTCGATGTCTTCAGACGCGTATCGAATGGTTCCACCAACTGCGCCGTTGTAGCGCATCACTTCTTCGACTGCACGGGGAGCAAGAGACGGGTCGTTTCGTAGAAGTTCCCATTGGTCTGGGTGCTCGGCGAACAATGCCAATGCAAGTCCCAATTGATTGCGCGTGGTGTCGGTGCCGCCAACGATGACAGCTTCCACCATCATCACCAGTTCTTCGTTACTCAATTTGTCGCCGGCTTCTTCAGCAGAGATCAAATCAGTCAGAAGGTCATCGAGTGGAACTGATCGGCGCTCTGCGATAAGACCGCGGGTGTATTCATCGAGTTCTTCTTGAGCCGCCATGATTGTTGGAAGTTCGGTTGCCAAATCTGAGCCGAAAATGCGAAGAACATCCGTAGCGAGGCGACTAAACAATTTCCAGTCTTCTTTTGGTGCGCCGAGAAGTTCACAGATGATGGGAATGGGGTAGGGCTCACAAATGTCGCGCACGACTTCTGCCCGCCCAGTTTGCGCAACATCGTCAATGAGGCCATTCACCACCTCACGCATGAATGGACGCAGACGGTCCGCACTGCGTGGAGAAAATGCTGGTGCCACAAGTCGACGCAGACGAACGTGTACTTCCCCTTCGGCGCTGAGAATTGACTCACGGCGTCTGCTCATGAAGGTTTCGTTGGTAATTCCTTGTAGTTGTGCAATGAACCCAACTGCGGATTGCCAACGCTTATCGCGCAAGATGCCCATGACGGATTCATATGTCAGGACGCTGTAGCCAATCTCGGTCTTGGCAAGCCAACTCTGATCGGCAACATCTCGGAGAAACTGATGCCGGTCCGTTCTGGATTGGTCCATGATGACTGGAATTTCAGGGAGGGACAGGTCGGAAGCCAAAGTTGCCATGGCTATAACTTATGGGTTCAACAGGGCCTGGGACTCAACGGAGGGCTAGCAACAGGCTGTCGAATGTGGAATCCTTGTCATATGAGCACTTTCAAGAACTTCATTAATGGGCAATTTGTAGATGCGGCCGATGGTCAGACAACTTCAGTCATTGATCCATCCACTGGCGAGGTCTATGCGCAGGCATCTCTTAGCGGTGCAGCAGACGTTGACATCGCAATGAAAGCAGCGGGAAAGGCATTCACGTCGTGGAGCCAAACCACTCCATCTGAGAGGTCACTCGCGTTGTATCGAATTGCAGATGCAATTGAAGCGCGTGCAGACGAGATCGTGGCAGCCGAAGTAAAAAACACTGGTAAGCCAATCGCATTGACAGCAAGTGAAGAGATTCCTCCGATGGTGGATCAGATTCGATTCTTCGCCGGCGCAGCACGCATGTTG
Organism: Ilumatobacteraceae bacterium; assembly: GCA_036826015.1. Taxonomy (GTDB): domain Bacteria; phylum Actinomycetota; class Acidimicrobiia; order Acidimicrobiales; family Ilumatobacteraceae; genus UBA2093. The sequence continues at coordinate 533 of DAISXE010000004.1, read as the reverse complement.
GAAGGCAAAGCAACTGCCGAGTACATGGCAAACATGACTTCAATGATTAGGCGCGAACCAGTTGGTGTTTGTGCTCAGGTTGCGCCGTGGAATTACCCCATGATGATGGCGGTGTGGAAGTTTGCGCCAGCTATTGCTGCAGGTAATACGGTGGTGTTGAAGCCGTCTGACACCACTCCAGCCTCCACAACGTTGCTCGCAGAGATTGCAGCTGAGTTCTTGCCGCCCGGTGTTCTCAATGTCATTTGTGGTGATCGCGACACTGGTCGAGCCATGGTTACTCATGACATTCCTGCCATGGTCTCTGTCACGGGTTCTGTTCGTGCAGGCATGGAGGTCGCCGAGGCTGCAGCAAAGAGCCTGAAGCGCGTGCATCTCGAATTGGGAGGCAAAGCGCCAGTCATCGTGTTTGATGATGCTGACATTGAAGCAGCTGCTGCCGGTATCGCTGCTGCGGGGTATTTCAACGCAGGTCAAGATTGCACAGCAGCAACACGTGTTGTGTGTGGGCCAAAGATTTACTCAGAGTTCGT
>DAISXE010000003.1:35953-49115 GCA_036826015.1 Ilumatobacteraceae bacterium | reverse complement strand
CTTCAATGATTGCGACACAAAGCATCTCAGTTGCCATCATGGCATCAATGGTGAACTCGCTTCGATAGCTACTGTGCGTGTGCCACGCGAGTACGCGTGATGTCCCACACCGAGGCAACCGCAGCGCAGATGAGCAATCCACTCACAAAGAACGGAGCCCCAAGACCAACATGGTCAAAAAGTGCACCAGCTAATACTGGGCCAGCCACACGACCAAACGCTGCCGTGCTTTGCTGATACCCCAACGCTTCACCTCGGCGATCAACAGGAGCCAACTCTGCCACCAACGCGCTTCCCGATGGTGCCGACACGCCTTGACCGACCGATAGCAAGAACAAAGCGATGAACATCACAGCCCACGTAGAAGCAACGCTCAAAAGAAGCAGCCCAACAGCAACAAGCGATAGACCGAGTCGCAACATTTTACGAGAACCCAACCGAAGTGTGAGTGGACCGATAAGCCCACCTTGCACTCCCACCAATGTGATTCCTACAAACACAAACACCAGCGATGCTGATCCCTCAGTGAAACCAAATTGCTTCTCGCCCCACAACGAGAAAGTTGCTTCAAAGCCAGCGAAACCGAGCATGGATAGAAATCCAACCATCGCGAATCGTTGCAACGCTGGCGACAGTGCCTTACCGCGTTCAGATTTTTCCGTGATGTGCGATGTGTCTGGCTTGGTCTCCGGCAATCGAATAATTGCGGCAACTGCATTAATTGCAGCAATAGTTCCGGCAACATAAAACGGAACATGCGGACCACCAAGAGCAGCAAGACCACCAAGTGCCGGACCCACAACAAAACCAACTCCGAACGCTGCACCAAGTAGACCCATCAACCGTGCGCGTTGGTCTGGTGGCGCAATATCTGCAACGGCACCTTGTGCCACCGCAATACTCGCACCCGATGCACCATCGATGAGTCGACCTAGGAACAACACCCAGAGTGCACCGGCTGCACCAGTGATAAAGCTTCCAACTGCAGTACCAATGAGAGAAAAAACGATGACTGGCTTACGTCCGACCTTGTCGGAGATACGACCAAGAATTGGTGCAAAGAACATCTGTGCAACCGAGAATGATGCAAACATCAGACCAACTTGTAAACCACTTGCACCAAATCGTTCTGCATATCGCCCAAGGATTGGCGCAACAATGCCAAAACCTACAAGGTCGAGCGCAACTGTTGTCCAGATTGTCCAATACCCCTTGGGCATTGGTGTGCGTTCTTTCTTAGCCACGTCGTACGCGCGTTCCGTCTTTTGTGGTTTCAACTACGTATCCAGCAGCTTGTAATTCATTACGAATTGAATCGGCTGCAGCAAAGTCTTTAGCGGCACGCGCAGCATCTAGCGCAATACCCTTAGCAACAATGTCTGCATCAATGTCATCACCGATTGATAGCTCAAGACCAAGTGCACCAAGAATTTCAATTACTGCCGCGCGAACAGATGAAACAGTGGCAACGTCGCCAGCATCCATGGCCGCATTTGCGCGACGCACCGAATCAAACACCAATGCCATTGCTGCAGTGGTGTCTAGATCGTTATCCATTGCAGTGCGGAAGTTTTGCACCACCTCTATGTCTGGTGTGCCAGCCGAATGCGCACTCGTTCGCGCAGCAAATGAGTCAAGACCGGCCAATGCTGTAACACATGCATCAATATTGTCTTGGCCCACGCGCACCGGCGAGCGATAGTGGGTCTGCAACAACAACATGCGGTATGCGCGTGCGTCGTAATGGTCGAGAAGATCAAGGAGATTGGCTACGTTGCCCAAACTCTTCGACATCTTTTCGCCCTCGAGGTCCACAACAAATCCGTTGTGCATCCAATGCTTCGCAAAAGTCTTTCCCAATGCAACTGCCTGTGCTCGTTCATTTTCGTGATGCGGAAAGCGCAGGTCTGCTCCACCGCAATGAAGATCAAAACCTTCTCCCAAAAGTTCAAGACTCATCACAACACATTCACTGTGCCAACCTGGCCGACCATCACCCCATGGTGCAGACCACGCAGGTTCGCCTGGTTTTGAAAATTTCCACAACGCGAAATCCGCAGGATTTTTCTTGTTGCTCGCACCCAATACTTCTCGGTCGCCACCGCCGCTCAGCATGTCATCAAGACTTTGATGTGCGAGTAGTCCGTAATCGGGAACAGACTTCACATTGAGATACACACCATCGTCAGTGACATACGCAGCGTCGCGTTCAATAAGTGTTGAAATCATGCTGACCATCTGGTCGACGTAATCAGTGGCATGCGGAACTTCATCGGGACGCAATACGCCCAACTTGCCCATTGCTTCAAACCACACGTTTTCGCACTTGTGGGTGATGTCTTCCCACGCACGATTCTCACGATTGGCGCGATCGATGATCTTGTCGTCGATATCGGTGATGTTCGACACGAGCCGGACTTCCAAGCCCGACCAGGTGAGGTAGCGGCGCAAAATGTCGTACACCAGTGTGGCTCGCCCGTGCCCCAAGTGGGGTGGCCCGTACACCGTGGGGCCACAGAGGTAGATGCCCACCTTGCCCGGCTCGCGCAGAGCCAGGGTTTTCACACTTTGTGTGGCGGTGTCATAGAGGTTCAGCACTCTGACCAGCCTACGATTTATGAGGTATGTCCACTGTCCCTGAGAAGCCCACCCTCGACAACATCGAGACAAAGTGGATGGATACCTGGCGTACCCAGGGCACATACGACTTCAATCGCTCCGCCACCCGAGATGCCGTCTTTTCCGTCGACACCCCTCCACCCACGGTGAGTGGCTCTCTCCATATGGGCCATGTCTTTTCTTATACCCATACAGACACTGTGGCTCGTTTCTGGCGCATGCGTGGCAAGAGTGTTTTTTACCCCATGGGTTGGGATGACAACGGTCTACCCACCGAACGTCGCGTACAAAATTATTTCGGTGTGTCATGTGACCCTTCGGTTCCATATGTTCCGAACTTGCAGCCACCGTTTCGTGGTGAACCTCCGAAGAACCACACACCTGTTCCGGTATCGCGACCGAACTTTATTGAATTGTGTGAAGAGCTCACTGCTCAAGACGAACAAGTTTTCGAAGATCTCTTTCGTCGTCTCGGACTTTCTGTCGATTGGTCTTTGCTGTACACCACCATCGAGGACAGATCACGTCGCACTAGTCAGCGTGCATTTTTGCGAAACCTTGCACGCGGTGAGGCATACACGCAAGAAGCACCAACATTGTGGGACGTTGACTTTCGTACTGCAGTAGCTCAAGCAGAACTTGAAGATCGTGAACGTCCTGGCGCGTATCACACCATTGCGTTCCATAAATCTGATGGCAGTGGCGATGTACTTATTGATACGACTCGTCCGGAATTGTTGCCTGCGTGCGTCGCGGTCATTGCACACCCCGATGATGAGCGGTACAAACCTCTCTTTGGTACCACGGTGCGCACTCCCCTCTTCAATGTTGAAGTGCCAGTACTTGCACATCCACTTGCTCAAATCGACAAAGGCACTGGCATCGCAATGTGCTGCACGTTTGGTGACCTCACCGATGTCATTTGGTGGCGCGAACTGCAACTGAACATGCGAGCAATCATTTCTCGCGATGGTCGTTTGATCGCAGAAGCACCTCACGGCCTTACCGACGAAACTGGAATTGCGCATTACAACGCACTTGCAGGAAAGTCAGCCAAGCAAGCACAAACTGCAATTGCAGACATGCTCGCAAGCTCGGGTGAAATGGTGGGCGAACCGCGACCCATTACTCACCCTGTGAAGTTTTACGAGAAGGGCGATCGCCCACTTGAAATCGTTACGAGCCGCCAGTGGTACATCCGCAATGGTGGACGCGATGCAGAATTACGCGACGCACTTCTTGCACGCGGCGCGGGTCTTACGTGGCACCCAGACCACATGCGTCACCGTTACTCGAACTGGGTGGAAGGACTCAATGGAGATTGGCTAGTAAGCCGTCAACGTTGGTTCGGCGTGCCAATTCCTGTGTGGTACCAACTCAACGAACATGGCGAAGTTCTTCATGAATCGCCACTTGTTCCCAACGAATCACACTTGCCTATCGACCCAAGCACCGATGTGCCAGAAGGTTTCACCGAAGCACAACGAGGCCAGCCTGGTGGATTCATTGGTGACCCCGATGTCATGGACACATGGGCCACTTCTTCTCTTACTCCGCAAATCGCTGGCAAATGGGAAGACGACAACGACCTCTTTGCACGCGTGTATCCATTCGATGTGCGCCCACAAGGTCACGACATTATTCGTACATGGCTCTTTGCCACCATGGTGCGCTCACACTTTGAACACAAGACCGCACCGTGGAGCAATGCTGCGTTGTCTGGTTGGATTCTCGACCCTGATCGCAAGAAAATGTCAAAGTCCAAAGGAAACGTTGTTACACCTGTGGACTTGTTTGAACAGTACGGCAGCGATGCAGTTCGTTACTGGGCTGCCGGAGCGCGACCTGGTGTAGATACAGCATTCAGCGAAGATCAAATGAAAGTGGGCCGCAAGCTCGCCACAAAGATTCTTAACGTCACCAAGTTTGTTCTTGGTTTCGGTGATGCCGACGAATCAGTTGCCCCGACAGAACAAGTTGACTGCGCAATGCTGCATCGACTTGCAGCAGTTGTTGAAGAATGCACTACTGCGTTTGAAGCATTTGATTATGCACGAGCACTTGAGCGAACAGAATCATTCTTCTGGTGGTTCTGTGACGATTATGTAGAACTTGTCAAGACGCGTGCCTATTCAGAAGATTCACCTGAGGGTTCACTCTCAGCACGAATCGCACTACGGCGCGCACTGTCTACCTTGCAGCGGTTATTCGCACCTTTACTCCCCTTTGCAACTGAAGAGGTGTGGAACTGGTGGCAAACCGGATCTGTGCACCAAGCACAATGGCCCACCAGTGCAGAACTCACTGCGTCTATCTCTACATCTCCAGACGAAGCGCTACTGAATGCTGTCTGCACAACCTTGGCCATCATTCGTCGTTCGAAAACTGAAGCAAAAGTCAGCCAACGCCAAGGTGTCGACATGGCATCCATCACTGCCTCTGCAGATGCCGCTCGGGCAATCACCGCTGGCTGGATTGACATTGCAAATGCTGGGTCAGTTGCACAATGGGAAATCGCAATAGCTGAGAACGCGGAAATTGCTGTTGTAGTAACTCTCGCCCCAGTTGCGCAATAGACGCATCCTGCACTGATGCGACCAACCCGAAGCACCCACTAGGACTACCGTAGAGATGCCATGACTGAAGCCCTACTTAAGCCCCGTCGCAGTGGAAAGCACAAAGCGTTTCTTGTATTCAACGTGGTGCTGGCGATGACCACCGTGGCTGCCGGGTCTGGACTGCTGTATGCGAACTGGAAACTGGGCAATCGCCAAGTTGTCACTATCGACACTGTTCCTGAAGGCGACGGCGCACTCAACCTTCCACCTGGTGACCTCTCTGCAAAGAATTACCTAATTACTGGTTCTGATAACAGTGCATGTGTTGCTCCCGATTCCCCATATGCCGGCGGTTTCGGTAAGCGCACAAGTTTTGGCGAACGTAGTGACTCCATCATGGTCATTCGCGTCAACCCCATCGACAACCAAGCTGCGGTCATCTCCTTCCCTCGCGACATGTGGGTGAAGCAGGCAGGTTCGTCACGTAGCGGTCGCATCAACTCAAACTTCGACAAGAAGAACCCGAATCGCCTGATCCGTACCATCAAGGAAAACTTTGGCATCTCGGTTGATCACTACGTCAACATTGATTTCTGTGCATTTGCAGAAATTGTTGATGCAGTTGGTGGCGTCCGAGTTCCTTTCATCTTTAGAGCACAGGATTACCGCACCGGATTCAAAGTTCTACGGAAAAATGTTTGCTATCGATTCGCCGGCGATCATGCACTTGCATACATGCGCTCACGTCATTACCGCTGGTACGACTCCACACTGAAGAAGTGGCGAACAGACCAGTCATCTGACTGGGGTCGAATTGCTCGCCAACAAGACTTCATGCGACGCATGATTCGAAAGGCGCTCGATAAGTCACGCACCAGTCCACGAGTCGCCACAAACATTTTGAATGCCGCGCTAAAGAATGTCATTACCGATGATCGGCTTACCCCACTCAGTGTCTTACAACTTGGTCAAGCAATGAAGAACTTCAATGCAGACACCATGGGTAGTTACACCATGCCTGGTGTTGGTCAAATGATCGACAAGGCATCTGTCATCGTTCCAGATTTTGAAAGCGCAACATCGAAAAAGATTCTGTCTGTGTTCCAAGGAAAAGCGAGTCTTTCTCTTACGGTTCCCGGGTCAGAAAAAGCAGACCCATCAGCAACAGTTGTCGCTACAACTTTGGCAGTTGCCGCCGCCACAACTACAACAAAGCCTCAGCCAACCACCACCGTAAAAACAGTTCCCACCACAGTTGCTCCAGTAGTCACCATTTCGCGCACACCAACTACAACGGTTCCTAAAGTCACCATCAACCAAGACACTCGCGGCATCGTTCCTCCGAACGATCCAACCTGCCCGTTCTAAAGTCGCGCTTCGAGTGCCTGAGCTAGAACCTCAGGAATTTCACTTGGACCGTTGACCAATGAAATGACGGCTCCTACTTTCAATGCGAAAGCTGTTGCTTCGTCATGATCTTCTGCAGGTGCGATAACAACTAATTCATCGATGCCAGCAGCAGCCGCGATTGCATCTCCATCTACTGTTGCGCGACAGTCTGATAACAAAATCGCAATGCGCCGTCCAGCACGTGAGCGCGTCAATTGTTGTTGCGCTGCAATGAGAGCACCAGCAAGGTCGGTAGTGCCGTAACCGCGCAATGTAAGAACATCGTTAATCACTCGCTCACTAGATTTTGGAACATCTTGCGATTTGGTGACCACCACATCTTTTCCAAACGCAATCACGCTGTAGTCGTCGGGATTTCGACTGGCAATTGAAGCAGTAGCCACCGCTGACGTTGCAAGTGGTTGCCCACCCATAGAGCCACTTCTATCGAGTAGCAAGCAGAACGCCGTTCCTGGTTTTCTCCATCCACGAATGCGTAATCTTTCGGGGTCTACCGCAAGACCAGCACGCGCCTCACCAATCGCATCAAGACTGGCGTCAATGTCAAGATCGCCACCATCTGCTCGGTATGGCAACTCCACCATCTTGCCAATGCCCCGCGGACGCGCTTGCCCTCGATTACCAAGTTCAAGCATGAGTCGACCCGCTAGTCGTCGTGCTAACTCACGCAGTTTCGGATCTGTTGCTCCAGTGAGATCTGCAAGTAACCCAAGCATTTCATCTGGTGAATTCTGCATTGCTTCATCAACTGCTGCTTCGTCAAGTTCACCTACTTCGGGCGAAATCTGTTCAAAGTTTTCATTGCGCGAAAGATCACGCCGTGACGTGGTCTTCTTTCCAGCTTCTGCGACTGCTTGGTCAGCAGCCTCGCCTTCCTTCGTTACCGGGAGGTCGTGGCCCCTGTCGGGGCTCCAGCTTTTCCCTCGCCGGCATCTCCTTCACCGTCGACTCTGCCAAAAACGTCTTGCCAAATCTCTGTGACAATTTCTTCAGAGGTGCGCACGCCACCTTCACGCACACGCACACGACCAGACAGCGCAACTAACGCAGCATCGAGTCCAACGCTTGGCTGTGTCACTTCTGATTCGCGAAGTGCAGCTAACGACACCGCAACCTTTGCAAAGTCGACTGCGCCGCGTACTGAAGAACCAACTCGTAAATCTGTGTGAGAGCGAGTGAGGCGAACAACTTTGACCGCCTTCGACAACCAAGCATCAGTAAGGCCAGAGCCCTCTGTATGTCGACGCACGATTGCTTCTTCGTCTTCAGCAGATTGGTACGACATTGATACGCGACATACGCGGTCGTACACAGCACCAGAAATGCGTGCAGTACCCACAGCGTCAAATGGGTTCATGGCCGCAACGAGACGGAAACCGCTTACTGCAGCAACACGACCGAGCCGAGGAACATTGAGTTCACCTTCGCTCATCACAGTGATAAGTACGTTGAGGGTCTCTTCAGGGATGCGGTTGATTTCTTCCACGTACAACAAAGAACCGTCACGCATGGCAGTCACAAGTGGTCCATCAACAAAAACGGACGGGTCGTAACCATCACTGAGAACTCGTGCTGGGTCGAAATGTCCCACCAAGCGAGCCGGCGTTAATTCAGCATTACCCTCAACGAACTCGAACCCGATACCTAAACCTTGAGCGACAGCGCGCAGCAAGGTGCTCTTGCCAGTACCTGGAGGACCTTCAAGAAGTACGTGACGATCTGCGGCCAAAGCGGCAAGCACCAATTCAACTTCTCGTTGACGCCCAACTACTTGACTCGACAACGCCGAGCGGAGTGACGCAGTATCAGTCATTGACGATGATGCCGCGAATGTTTTCGCCTTCACGCATTGCGCGGTAGCCCTCGTTGATGTCTTCAAGTGGATAGCGCTTCGTAATGAGTTCTTCAAGCTTTAGGTCGCCAACGCGATACATATCTAATAGACGTGGAATGTCGGCACGTGGGTTGAGGCTGCCAAAGATGGTGCCCTTCACTTCTTTTTGCCACATGGCAAGTTGGAACAAGTTGATGTCAGCACTTGTCTCGTCCATTGGAGAGATAGCAGTAACAACACATGTGCCGCCTTTGCCCACCATTGTCATTGCTTCACCCATCATGTCGCCATGCAACACACCAGGGGTCATGATGACACGGTCGGCCATCTGGCCCCATGACAATTCCATGAGATGTGGAATAGCTTCGGTCATGGAAGAGAACGTATGCGTTGCGCCAAATTCCATGGCCTTCTCACGCTTGAATTCAACTGGGTCGATAGCAATGATGTGCTTTGCTCCGGCCATGCGTGCGCCTTGCACAGCGTTGACACCAATGCCGCCAATGCCAACGACTACCACTGTGTCGCCAGGCTGCGTATCGGCACGGCTTGTAGCTGAACCCCAACCGGTAGCAACACCACAAGAAACAAGTGCCACGCAGTCAAGCGGAAGGTCTTTTTCAACTTTGATAAGTGACGCCTCTGCAACAGTTGCGTATTCGGAGAATGTTCCTAGCTTGGCCATCATTTTCACAGCGCGACCATCTTTTACGTGATGGCGATGCGTGCCATCGGTAATCATTCCGCCTGTCAAGGTTCCGGCACCAAGGTCACAGAGGTTCTGGCGGCCGGTAGAGCAATAACGGCAACGACCACATGACGGAACAAAGCTTGCCGACACATGATCGCCTACCTGTAGTGAACTAACACCAGGCCCAACCTTCACAACAACACCAGCACCTTCGTGGCCACCAATGAATGGAAAGAAGTCGTCAACACCCATCATGGCGAGTAGTTCTTTGGGGGGAACCATGTCACCAGTGACGAAGTGCTCATCTGAGTGGCACATTCCGGCAACTTTCCAATTCACCAACACTTCATTGGCTTTTGGATCATCGACTTCAATCTCTTCAACCACCCATGGTTGATCGATTCCGTACAACACTGCTGCTTTGGATTTCATGATTATTCCCCCTATGTAATTGTTTGTGTATCTCCGCCGAAGCGAAATGATTTATTCGTAAACCAGAACTCCGCGGATGTTCTTTCCATCACGCATGTCTTGGTAGCCCTCGTTGATTCCTTCAAGTGGGTACGTTTTCGTAACAAGGCCGTCAAGATCGAGTTGACCTTCGCGATACAAGCCGAGAAGCTTTGGAATGTCTGCGCGAGGGTTGCCTGAACCGAAGAGTGAACCAACAACCTGCTTCTCCATGAGTGTGAGATCGAGAAGGCTCATGTTTGCTCCACCCATTTCAAACGCTGGGTGAATGTTGGTGACAACAACGCGACCACGCTTTGCTGCGAGCGCCATTGCTTCACCCATCAATTGTCCGTCGCCAACACCCATTGTCATGATGACTTTGTTTGCCAATGTGCCCCATGTGAGATCTTGCAACAGTGGCAACGCTTCAGTCATTGAAGTTGCTGTGTGTGTTGCACCGAACTCCATGGCCTTTTCGCGCTTGAATTCAATTGGGTCGATTGCAACGATGCGCTTTGCGCCAGCAAGACGTGCGCCTTGAATCGCATTTGCACCAATACCGCCAACTCCGACTACGACAACTGTGTCGCCAGGCGAAACATCTGCTGCATACACCGCAGAACCCCAACCAGTAACAACACCACAACCAAGAAGGCATGCCTTGTCGAGTGGAACGTCTTTTTCAATCTTGATGCAAGATGCTTCGTTGACCACTGTGTGATGCGCAAAAGTTCCGAGCATGCACATCAAAGTGAGGTCTTTGCCTTGTGCATGGTGACGAGATGTGCCGTCTGAAATCTGCAAACCGAGTCCCATGAGTGCACCGAGATCGCACAAGTTCTGATGTCCGGTGGAGCAACTTGGGCATCGACCACATGAGGGGATGAAGCCAAAGACCACATGGTCACCGACCGACAACCAACTCACACCTTCGCCGATGGCTTCCACCACGCCGGCGCCTTCATGGCCACCAACGATTGGGAGGGCGAATGGAAGGTCTCCAGTTGTGAGGTGCTCATCAGAGTGGCACATGCCCGAAGCGGCAATCTTGACCAACACTTCGCCTGGTCCAGGAGCATCGAGCTCAATCTCTTCCACGCTCCACGGCGCATTAACTTCCCAGAGAACTGCAGCTTTCGTTTTCATCGAATGCCCCCTATTTGACGAGCCAGGCAACCTGGCGGTGTCCTTTGAGAATAGCCCTATCCCCCCAACATTCTCTAGTGGGCGTCTTTCCAACTACTGTTAGCGCCATGGAACAGGACAACACACCTACCCCCGTCGCCCCGACTGCAGATGCTGCAGTGGAATCTCCCGTCACCGAGGAACTCCTCGTGGAAGAGATCTCCATTGACGGCATGTGCGGCGTGTACTGAGCCCCACCTTTTAGCGGGGCGATGAATGACCGTCACTCTTGAGTCGGCATGCGAGTTACACCCGCAGGTGGCATTACGACCAGAACCATTTGGTGCACTTGCGTACCACTATGGAAATCGGCGACTGGTTTTTCTCAAACACCCCGACATTGTTCGAGTGGTGAAGACCATGGGACAACATCCATCCCTACGCGAAGCGCTGCTCGCTGAAGGCGTCGACGAGAATCGTTGGCCATCATTCGTTAGCGCCCTGTCATCACTAACTACATCGGAGATTATTCGTGTCCTCTGAAACACTCTCAGCACAAATGAAGCAAGGCCTTGACGCGCCAATCTGTCTGACATGGGAATTGACCTATGCATGCAACTTGGCATGTGTCCATTGCTTGTCAAGTAGTGGCCAACGCGACGAGCGTGAACTTTCAACTGCGCAAGCAAAAGCTGTTATCGACGAACTTCGCGACTTGCAGGTTTTCTACATCAACATTGGTGGTGGCGAGCCAATGATCCGCCGCGACTTCTTTGAGATTATTGAATATTCAATTTCCAACAAGATTGGCGTGAAGTTTTCAACGAATGGTGCTTTCATCGATCAGCGCAATGCTGAACGCCTGGCAGCAATGGATTACCTCGACATTCAAATCAGCCTCGACGGCACCGATGCTGCAACAAATGACGCCGTGCGTGGCGAAGGTTCATATGCCACAGCAATTCGTGCAATGGACAACTTGAAGGCTGCAGGTTTTGGTCAATTCAAAATTTCAGTAGTCGTAACTCGTCACAACGTTGACCAACTAGATGAGTTCAAAGCACTTGCAGATCACTATGGAGCACAACTGCGCATCACTCGCTTGCGTCCTGCTGGTCGCGGCGCCGATACATGGAATGAACTTCACCCTACGAACGCTCAACAACGACAGATTTACGATTGGTTGCTTGCCCACGGCGAAAACGTATTGACGGGAGACTCCTTCTTTCACCTCAATGCATTCGGCGAATCACTGCCTGGCCTCAACCTGTGTGGCGCCGGACGTGTTGTGTGCCTCATCGATCCAATTGGCGATGTATATGCATGCCCATTTGTTATCCATGACACTTTCAAAGCAGGCAACGTTTTGGACACTGGTGGATTTACACATGTGTGGCGTGAATCAGATTTGTTTACTGAATTGCGTGAGCCACAAAGTGCTGGAGCATGTGCATCATGTGGAGCCTTTGATGCGTGCCAAGGCGGATGCATGGCCGCAAAATTCTTTACAGGGTTGCCTCTTGATGGACCAGATCCAGAGTGCGTAGGCGGCGACGGCGAGATTCTCTTAGCGTCAGTGCCAGTTGCATTGACCCCACGTCCATCTATGGACCATTCAAAACCGCCACGCCATAAGGTCAACGCATGAACCCGATTGTCGCTGTTCTTGCCATTGTTATTGCATATTTCTGCGGCACATTGCCAAGCGCCATCTTGATTGCAAAGTCAAAAGGCATTGACATCACAACTTTTGGTTCCGGTAATCCAGGAGCAAGCAATATTTCGCGAGCACTCGGTGCAAAGTATGGCGCGCTGGTATTTCTGCTTGACGCAGCAAAGGGAGCGATCCCCGTAGTACTGATGCTCGGTTACCGACCAATCGCTTTTGCATGTGCTGCTGCAGCGATTATCGGCCACATGTTTCCGATCACCCGACACTTCAAAGGTGGCAAAGGAGTGGCGACTGGTGGTGGAGTGTTACTTCCACTTCACCCACCCGTCATGATCGGCACACTCATCGCATGGCTTCTCATTATGAAAGTCAGCAAGAAGGCATCGATTGCATCTATTGCCATAGTTCCAATCATGCTCATTGCGCTTGCTGTGCGCGGAACTGCTGGCTGGGAATTGTTAGCCCTACTCGGAATGGGTGTACTTGTTGAGATTCGTCATATCTCCAATATCAAACGTCTGATATCTGGCAGTGAGCCTCCCGTTACTGGCGTCAGCCATTAACACTGTGGTCGCCTGACCAAACAACATGACACCACCGATTGTTCTTCTTGCCCTTGGTTCTTGGGAACAGCATGGCGCCCACTTACCGTTTGATACCGACACCGTAATTATTGAAGCTGTCGTAGATGCGGCGATTCGTTCTGTTGATCCAGAGAGCACACAATTCTCAGTTGTACCAACTATTGGAGTTACCGCCAGTGACGAACACAACGGGTTTGCAGGAACGTTGAGTATTGG
>DAISXE010000003.1:0-35853 GCA_036826015.1 Ilumatobacteraceae bacterium | reverse complement strand
TTGGAGTTACCGCCAGTGACGAACACAACGGGTTTGCAGGAACGTTGAGTATTGGAACAAACGCTTTGTCCGAGGCAGTTGTTTCCATTGCTCGTTCCGCGTCGTGGGCGCGTGGTATTTGCATTGTGAATGGTCATGGTGGCAATGCCGACGCACTGAGACTTGTCCATTCAGCACTTGACTACGAGAAAATTCAACACGCTATTTGGTCCTTGCCTTACTACGAAGGTGCAGACATGCACGCAGGTCATACCGAAACTTCATTGATGCTGCACCTTGCTCCAGACACTGTGCGCATGGACCTCGCAGAAGTTGGCGCAATCGGAGACTCTGAAATTCTGATTGAACGCATGCGAGCTGGTGGAATAAAGGAAGTGTCATCAAATGGAGTTGTGGGCGACCCCACTAACGCCACCGCTGCACATGGAGCAACCATGTTGAGTTTTTATGCAGACCACTTAACAAAGCTCTTGCTACAGATACAGACTTCTTGGACATGACCAACAACTATTCCGCCGACAAGCAATGGTTTCGTTCAAAAGACGGGAAAAAGCTTCTCGCTGGTTCTCCCCTCACAATGTTTACTGTTTCGTCAGCAGGAAGCGCCGTCCTCGATGCGATCGAGAGCGATACTCCTCTGCCCGCCCAACATCGACAACTCACCGAACGTCTCTCCGCAACTGGGGCTATTCACCCGAGGAACGTCGCGCCGTGTTCACCTGATCAGGTCACTGTGGTTATTCCGGCCTTCATTCATGATGAAGAAGACCAGGTAGCCCTACAGGTATTGGTTGATGAATTGCGACCACTCAGAATCGTGATCGTCGATGATGCCTCACCATTTTTCTATGAGATTGTTAAGACCACAATGGTCCGTCTTGAAAAGAACAGTGGCCCTGCAACTGCTCGCAACACTGGCTTGCAACACGTTGAATCACCGTACGTAGTTTTCGTAGACACAGATGTTCAGATTTCCGCTCAAGCGGTACTCAATTTGGTGGGCCATCTGGTTGATACACAACTTCTGGCCGTCGCACCACGAGTGGAGACAGGGAAAACTAAATCCTTTATCAATGAATACGAATCGTTTCATTCGCCACTAGATCTTGGGCCAGACCCAGCCGTCGTGCGACCCTTGTCGCGTGTTGCATATGTGCCGTCTGCGGTTCTCGCCTGCAATGCAAGTCACCTTCATCAATTGAATGGATTCAACGAAGAACTACGCGTGGGTGAAGATGTAGATCTCATCTGGCGAGCAGTTGAAAACCAGTTTGTTGTGCGATATGCACCTACAACAGTTGCTACACATTCTCCACGCCGCACTGTGCGTTCAATGTTGAAACAGCGCATCTCCTATGGCTCAAGTAGTGCCGTCTTAGATGAGCGACATCCCCGCTCTTCGGCACCATTGCGTACACATTTGTTCTTCTTCGTGCCAGTTATGTTGCTTTTCTTGGGCTATTTGGTGACCGCAGCAATAGCACTGATCCCAATGTTCTTTTATTTTGCGCTCACATTACGGAATACCGGAATGTCTCTGCCGCAGCGCACTCGAATCACATGGTGGGGTTTAGTGAGCACCACCAAACTGACTGCGTCTGCAATACGACGAGTGTGGTGGCCATTGTTTGCTGTTGCATCGCTAGTCACTACCCGACCAATTATCACGTGGTCGTTCTGTGTACTCATTCCAACATTGTTTGGGCTGACAAGAAATAAACCACGTCAACCGCTTTCCTATCTCGTGGTGAGAAGCCTCGATGATATGAGTTATGGAATTGGAGTGTGGAAGGGCGCGATTAAGCGAAAGAATCTGCGCTGCCTATTGCCAGTGTTCACCGTGCGTGCATCAAGCCGGAGATGACGATTGGATGCGTTGACTGATGTCATTGCATTCAGCACAGACTGATTCTGGAATCAAACCCCATCGCATGAGACGTGCAAAGATGGCACACCCCAAGCAGAAGCCGACAAAAGCTTCCAATGAAGCGGCACCTGCCAACATGGCGATCACTATTCGAGACGCCGTTTGCGCATCGGCGAACCACAGCACTGAACCGACGACAGAAAATAGGGCGCCAATTCCTTGGGCAAACCTTTTGGGCGGTCCCGGCACAAGACGATGATCGCGCTTGAGGCGTGGCGTGATGATTTGTGTAGAAATTCTTCCCAATGGACTCAGCAATGGCCCCGTGCTCACTCGAGCGATAAATCCATATGTGAGGGGCAAGAGCAACCATGGATTTCCCGTGATTACAAAAGCCACGCTCATCGCCACGGCCCCACCAGCCACGATGCGCGCTGAAGTTTCATTGACGGGATTTGGAAACCCAAAGATTCTGGTCATGACATCACGCTAGGGCAATATTTCTGTCTGACAACTCAGCAATAGTCGTGGCGACTACGGTCAATGGAGTGACTATCCGCCTTGCCGTGCAACGAGCCCAATGGTTGGCCCATGTGCACCGCGTTGCCGACTCGATGCCGGGCATTGTCCCTGTTGTTAAGGGCAATGGTTACGGCTTTCGTCGATGGAATCTGATGCCTTTGGCCGGCGAACTCGCCAACGAGATTGCAGTAGGCACCATCTTTGAGGTGCGTGATATTCCCACACACGTCACTCCCATTGTTCTCACACCAACGCTTACGCCACCGCCAAAGAATCTTCCTCTCAACACAATTCTCACCGTTGGTAGTGCACACCATGTCATTGCCCTTACCTCTGCAGGGTGGCGCGGTGACGTCATCATCAAATTGCAATCACAAACAATGAGATTTGGCGTCGCCAAACAGGATTTTGATTTACTGATGCGCGATGTTCGCAATGCGCAATTTACGCTTCGTGGTTTCTCAATTCACCCTCCACTTGAAGGTGACCCAAAATCGCATATCGAAAACATTGCTTCATGGGTAGAACTTCTTGAACCGTCGCAACCAATTTACGTCAGTCATCTTGATGCAAACGCATATGCCTACCTCTGTGGAAAATTTCCGGATCGTTCGTTCCGTATTCGCCTTGGCACTTCGCTATGGCACGGAGACAAATCTGCACTGCAATTATCTGCAGATGTAGTGGACCATCACCCAGTGGAATCAGGCACAAAGGCTGGTTATAAACAAACCCTCATCAACGGCCCGGGAGAAGTTGTATTGGTCGGTTGCGGCACTGCACATGGTGTCAATGTGCTGCCTGACGGTCGTAGCCCATTTCATTTCCGCAGTCAACGTCTCAACTTGCTTGAAGCACCACACATGCATACGTCAATGTTGTTTGTTGCGCGAGGCAGACCTATTCCAAGCATCGGTGAGTGGATCGATGTGCAACAACCACTCACTCGAGTGCAAGTTGACTTATTGCAATATCTCTAGTTAGTAACTAGTCGCGCACGGTTGCCATACGGTTTAATCCGCGCCAACCTACGGCAGATGCACCGATGAGGGGACCTTCATCTGAAAGTCGAGTCGGAACTATACGTGCCTTACGCGAAAACTCAATGGTGCACAACTCATCAAGAGTGCGTTGAGCTGCATTGAAGAACGTTGCACCAAAACCTAAAGCAACACTTCCTCCAACACACACAAGTTTGAGGTCGAGAAGATTGCACACGGACGCTACGCCGCGCCCGACGAGGCGCCCCGTGCGCACCATAATTTCGTAAGTGGGCTGTGTTGGCGAACGACCAGTAATGGCCTCGATTGCAGGCCCTGAAGCCTCTGCCTCTAGACATCCACGGCCGCCACAGGTGCACCGACGACCATTGGGTTCCACGATGACGTGTCCAATATGGCCCGCATTGCCTGTCTCGCCGTCTAGCAACTGGCCATTGAGCACAATGCCCCCACCGACCCCGGTGGAGACCACCATGGCCATGAAATTGTCTACGCCACGGGCCGCGCCGAGCCATCCTTCAGCCAGGGCTAACGCTTTTGCATCACCATCTCCAAAGACAGGCAGTCCAGTGAGACCTTCTAAGCGCTGACGTAATTCAAAACCACGCCACTGAGGAATATTGAGTGGAGAAATTGTCTCAACGTTCGAAGTAATTGGTCCAGCTGAACCGACACCCACAACCGATGGACGTACACCATGATGTTCGACTGCTCGCAACAACTGCGCATCAACCGCCCGACTGAGATCATCGAAAAGTTCTTCGGATGAATCTTGCGCATTGACAACAAACTGTGTTCGGTCGATTAACTCGCCTTGACGAGTTACTAAACCGACAGCAATTTTTGAGCCGCCGATATCGATTGAGAGTGCGAGGTCCATGGGATGTACATTCTCGCAATATGTCAAACAAAAAACACGCTTATTCGAGCAATGGGCGTTGGTTGACACATACAAATCAAACTAAGATTTTTAGGTAATGAATACGTGGGCCGCACTCTTGCAGCGCGAAATTGAGTCTGAACGCCATGTGGAACTGCAACGATTTGTAGAACAAGAGCGTGTCGAACGCACAGTGTTTCCCCCAGCGCAGGACGTATACGCAGCCCTAGAACTCACATCATTTGAGTCAACAAAAGTGGTTGTTTTAGGACAAGATCCGTATCACGGCACAGGACAGGCACATGGATTGAGTTTCTCTGTGCGCGGCAACACACCGATTCCTCCATCGTTGCGAAACATCTTTCAAGAACTCTTCTCCGATGTTTCAATACAGCGTGAACAAAACGGTGACTTAACTAGATGGGCGCTCCAGGGAGTACTGCTATTAAATACAACACTGACAGTGCGCGAAGGAGAACCAGGTTCGCATAAGGATCGCGGTTGGGAACACATCACGGACGCTGTCATCAGTGCACTAAATGGCAAACCAACTCGGGTTGTGTTTGTTCTGTGGGGCGCTCATGCCCGCAATAAGAAAACGTTGATCACGCAGGCCCATCATGTGGTCATCGAAAGTGCGCACCCCTCACCGCTATCTGCACATCGCGGATTCTTTGGAAGTAAACCATTCTCCCGAATTAATTCAGCACTGGAAGAAGCTGGAATATCCCCCATTGATTGGAGTCAGTAGGGCTTGTCAGGCTGTTGCTGGTCGTTGTTGAGTGATGCAGTGGATTCCCCCACCGCCAATAGCCAAGATGCGACCAATGTCGAGAGGGATAGTGGATCGTCCCGGGAAGAATTCACTAATCATTTGCACCATGTCATGGTCTGCGGCATGTCCGCACACAGGAACTATTACAAATCCATTTCCAACATAGAAATTTAAGTACGGCACAACAATCCGTTCACCGTTGTGTTCAACAAATGGCAATACAGGAACTACGTCTACTTGAAGATGCTCACCATTTGCCGCGGTACTTGAGCGAGCAACTTTTTCGTTGATAACTAAGCGCACAAAATCTTCTTCTGATGAATCTGAACAACCTTGTAACAACACATGGCCTGGTCGCGTAAAGGCCGCCACATTGTCAACATGGCCATCAGTGTCGAAATCAAGTGCTAATCCATGCGGAAGCCACACCACGGACGACACACCGAGTTCCTCACATAGGACTTCTTGTATTTCTTTTTGAGACATGCGGGGATTTCGATTCGGATGCAACAAACATTGCATCGTCGTTATCAGAGTTCCAGCCCCATCAACATTGATGGATCCACCTTCAAGAACCGTATTGATGGAGGACACATCGTCACCGAAAACACCTGTTACGTGCTGTGCAAACACTGCATCGGCATCGTGTGGATTGAACTTGTTCCCCCAGCCATTGAAGACAAAATCAAGCCCTACTAGGGAGCCATCGGCACGATGTACATAGATAGGGCCAGAATCACGTGCCCACGAATCATCAAGTGGCGACGCAGAAATGCTGACGCCAGAACCACATAACGAGGTGGCGTGCTCAATGTATTTCGGATCAACAAACATTGTCACCGGTTCGAATTGAGCAATGGTGTTCGCTAGTTCAGCAAATGCAGATTCAGCCTCGACAAGATTCCCTTGCCAAATGTCAGCCCGAGCAGGCCAGCACATGATTGTCCCCTGATGCGCTGCGTACTCAGCAGGCATCATGTAACTATTCGACATTGCCATCAAGACTGAGCAATGAACCGTACAAATCTGGTCGCCGATCTCGAAATAGACCCCACGATGTTCGCAATGCTTCAATTGCCGCAACGTCAAACTCTGCTGAAATTACTTCTTCAGTATCACGACCAGCTTCTGCGACAATCTCTCCCGTGTAGTCAGCAATAAATGAGGAACCATAAAAAGTGATTTCCGTAGTGGAACCTTTTTCATAGCCAACTCGATTCGCGGCCATCACTGGAATGATGTTTGCCGCTGCGTGTCCTTGCATCACTCGTTGCCAATGGCGTGACGAATCCCACGAAGGATCAGGAGGTTCACTTCCGATCGCTGTTGGGTAGATGATGCATTGCGCTCCGGCAAGTGCCATCGCGCGTGCTGCTTCGGGAAACCATTGGTCCCAACAAATTCCAACACCGACTCTGCCGTGTTGCGTATTCCACACACGAAACCCCGTATCACCTGGACTAAAGAAATACTTCTCTGTGTAGCCGGGGCCATCAGGAATATGACTCTTTCGGTAGATGCCCATTCTTGAACCATCTGCATCGACCATCACCACGGTGTTGAACAAAGCATTTCCCGCGCGTTCAAAAACACTGAGTGGAAGGACAACGTTTAGTTCTTTCGCAATTTGTTGAAAATGCCTGATTGTTGGATTCTCATCAAGCGGCAGTGCACGCTTGAGATGTTCTGCGACTAAGTCTTTACAGAAATACTCTCCCTCGAATAATTCAGGAATAAGGATTATTCGAGAACCACCTGCTGCGGCCTCGCGAACGTAATGTTCTGCCTTTGCCACATTGTCAGAGGTGTTCTCCGACATCGCCATTTGTATTGCTGCCAGTGAAAGTGTCACATCCCTACTCTAGGGATGTCTCACAGGCCTCCAAGTGTGGAACAATCCTCATATGGCCATTGCAGTCAAACAGTCTGAAAAATCAAAACAGACGGACATCAAGGTGGCCGAAAGCGCCGCCCGTGCCGTGCGCACCGTGGGCGTCGACCAGATGGCTCTCACTCGGGTAGCTGCCGACGCTGGTTTCTCAAGTGGCGCAATTTACGCGCGCTGCGATGACCGCTCAGAGTTAGTTGTACTTGCCTGGGAAAAAAGCTTCTGGCCAATGCTGTCCGAAATTCTTA
Organism: Ilumatobacteraceae bacterium; assembly: GCA_036826015.1. GTDB lineage: Bacteria > Actinomycetota > Acidimicrobiia > Acidimicrobiales > Ilumatobacteraceae > UBA2093. The sequence goes on along the minus strand of DAISXE010000003.1, from coordinate 28,672 downwards.
CACCGCTAATTGATGCAGTGATGACATCTACGACGCATGAGATCGAGCGCATCAGCCAACTTTTTACTACGGCAAGCGCGCCAGACGCTACACCTGACTTAGGGAGCGCCATGGAGGTCATCATCGCTTCGCGTCGTGATGAAGTAATTGCTGAAGTAGTGCAACGAGATATCAATACTTTGCTTGATGATCGCGGAGTTGGTCCTTCTACAGATGGTGTACATCGTCAATCTGTTGTCGCTGCAATCAGCACACTCTTTGGTGCATCGCTTCTTAACTCTGCATATGATTTTACGGGGCGTCACGCCATTGACCCGACTGGCTTGATCTACATGTTTACGCAAGCTGTTTCGTCTCCTAAGAAACCGGCAAAGGCACCACAAGCGTTAAAGAATGCGGAGCCATACAAATTTCCTACAACCCATGATGATGTACGTGACGCATTGATTGCAGCAAGTGAATACGTCATTGCGCGATCCGGAATTCACCGTGCAACAGTGTCGCGAATTGCGCGACGCGCAGGTGTCAGCGTGGGTGCCATCTACGGGTTATACGAAAACAAAGATTCTCTTGTGAGTGATTGCCTAGAGGTGCTTTTTCCTCCGCAAAGCAAACGTGACGCAGACGATTGGTCACGAGTGTTTACTGCACCAGATCAGCGTGCCGTGGTCACAGACATACTTGCCAACTACATGTCCCCGTCTTATCAACAATGGAGACGATTCCGTTTAGAGAGCATCATCGCTGCGCGACATTCGCCAGCAATTGCCTCACAACTTTCCTCCTATGCTGCACAATCTCGTGAGACGATTCTTCGCGCTGCAGCCAAAGCACCGCTAAGCGCTCCCGTCAGTGAGGCCACTGGTCTATCGGCACGTGCAAGCGTGCTCGGGCTTTCCATTCTTGAGATTGTTGACCCCACGATTTGCACACTGGACTGGCGCTGGGTTCCCATTGGCCGAGACTATGTAGTCTCAGGTCATGCTCAATGAATTAGCAACGCAAGTCCGCAACGGGAAAATAGACCCAGTTGACTTAGTAAAGGAAAGCTTGCGTCGCATCGATGCGGCCCGTGAACTAAACGCAGTTGTAGATCTCTATGCAGACGAAGCCTTATCCATTGCGCAATCCCATTCGCGACAAGGAGCACTTGCGGGACTACCACTACTTGTAAAAGATATGGCACGCGTGAAGGGACACGTCACAACGTCTGGCTCGTTGCTATACAAAGATGCAGCACCAGATACAGATGATGACATCGCCGTTGCGCGACTACGCGCTGAAGGGGCAATCATTATCGGGCGAACAAACAGTCCTGAATTCGGCGGTACTGCGTTCACTTCCAACAAACTTTTTGGAGCAACACGTAATCCATGGAACACATCACGATCTCCGGGTGGTTCTAGTGGTGGTTCATCTGCTGCACTCGCTGCTGGTTTATCTCCTCTTGCCACCACATCTGATGGTGGTGGAAGCGTTCGTGGACCTGCAGCAGCGACTGGACTCGTTGGCCTGAAACCGACAATGGGTGCTGTGGGTCGCAATTATCTGCCACGGTGGATTGAGTTCTCTACGCAAGGCCCCACTGCATCAACAGTAAAAGACGTTGAGTTGCTTGCAGGCATTATGTATGGAGACGCAGTCGGAGATTTTCTTGCGGTTCCAAAGAGTGGTATTAATCTTGCGTCTCGCATGCCACGAACTGTCTTAGCTTGTCGAACTTTTCGCACTGACGTGGACCCAGATGTCGAAGCACAATACGAAAACATGTTGGAGGCACTATCCAAGAGTGGCGTAGCAGTAGAGCGAATTGAATCCCCGTCCAACAACGACACCATTTGGAATTGGTTTGTCATTTCTACTGCAGAACTCACACAGAGTCTGCGACATGAAGAGCACCGTTGGGACCAACTCACCGACTACATTCAGGCGCAATTGCGATTTGGAAGCACTGTCACGCTCGATCAATACATTGAGGCACAACGTAAGCGTCACGAGATCTCAGCCAAGTTTGATTCTTTGCTCGTTGATGACGCAGTCATCGTTGTTCCCACTGCTAACGCCCGAAGTTGGCCCGCAGAAGGACCATTACCTACATTCGCTGGAACTACAGAAGACCCAATGATCACATTGAATACTCCTGACAGCAATCTCACCGGTCATCCTGCAATTACGGTGCCGATGGGGCTCGACGACCATGGCGTACCATGTGGATTCCAGATTATTGCTCCTCGATTTGAGGATGGACTTGCATTAGGTCTTGCAGCACACATCGAGAAAATTCAACCATGGCCCCTTACCGCACCCGGATACTCTCCCTTCTCCTTGTAATCCTCGGAGGATTTTTTGCTCTTCCACATTCACTAAGCGCAACGGACTCGGGCATTCGCACATCTCCCGGAGTCGTATCGGCTCCAGTTATCACTTCTCCCACTGCTGGCGCGCAACATACCTGCGTTGTGCGCGACTCAACGGCTTGGTGCACTGGTGCAAACTCGCAAGGTCAACTAGGAAATGGCTCACTAGTGCGAACAGCTGCATTTACTCCTTCACTTTTTACAGATGCCATCTCAGTTGCAGCCGGCGGCAATACAACATGCGGAATCAAAACAGATCTCACACTGTGGTGCTGGGGTTCTATCCCCACCACTATTGATTCATCGGTGGGTGCACCCGTTATTGTGCGCAGCCCTACAAGTACACCTGTACAAATACCACTCGCTAATGTCATGTCAGTTGCAGTCGGAGCACGGCACACATGCGCACTTCTGAAAGATGCCACCGTGTGGTGCTGGGGCGACAATACACGTGGCCAACTTGGTAACGGCACACTCACACCAAGTACAACGCCCGTTCGTGCGGCGATCACCAAAGTTCAATCGCTAGATGTCGGCATCTCCCATACATGCGCAGTCCGCACCACCCAGTCAGTCTGGTGTTGGGGGTCGAACCTGTATTTCCGGCTCGGCGTGAGGTCAATCACTTCTGCAACGACGCCCACTTACGTTCCAAAGATGCGGGCTAAGAAAGTTGTTACAGGAGATGCATTTACCTGCATCGTTACCACCGGCCAACGTGTGAGGTGCTGGGGACGCAATCAATACGGGCAGTTATCAGCAAACGCTGGTAAATCTCGTTATCAGCCTTCATTATCAATATTAAGAAACGTACAGAATCTTTCTGCTGGTTCTGAATTTGCTTGTGCCACATTGCTCGACACATCTTCATGGTGCTGGGGCAGAAATAGATATAGCCAATTAGCCAATGGTCTGACCTTTGCTCGTGCAACTCCTCAAAGAATCACCAGTGCACTATCTGTTGGAAATGTCACTTCCATAGCAACGGGTGACACGCACGCCTGCGCGGTCACTCAACGTGTCAGCGCGATGTGGTGTTGGGGTCTTGGGTTACAAGGTCAATTAGGCGATGGAGGCAGTCGCACTAGAGCTCGCGGAACAGCTATTTGGCCAAATGGTGTCACCATGAACCCAATCGGTACAGATATGAGCGCACGTTTAGTGGTCACTGGAGACGTTTCTTGTGATGATGCACGACGGACAGCGAATGGAAATGGTCCACTTGGTAGTCAATGTGGAGACATTGAGACTGCTGCATCTACAACGGCAAACAATCCAGACGGAATTTTGCTTCTCGGTGACATCCAATACGAAGGTGCAAGCGCAGCGGAGTTGAAAAAGCATTTCAATGTTTCATGGGGCCTTTTAAAGAGCAAGGTGTATCCAATTCGTGGCAATCATGAGTACATCACGAGTGGTGCAGCTGGATATGTTGATTATTTCCAAGAAATGTCCCCGTCGTATTGGGTTACCAACGCTGGAGGGTGGCGCATAATCGCGGTTGATTCATGGTGTCTGGGCTTAGTCTCCACTGGCTGCACCGCGACTGCACCTCAAACTCAATGGCTTGCCAGCCAGTTGCAACAAGCACGTCAGGATGGAAAATGCAGCGCAGTGCTCTTACATCATCCATATATCTCTAGTGGAAAATTTGCCACTCCTTCAGTAAAAGCACTGTGGGAGACAGCAGCGAATGGTGGCGCGGATCTCATGTTGACCGCGCACGATCATCATTACGAGAGATTTCAAAAAGTTGACGCCAATGCGGAGCCGTCGCCAGCAGGAATGCGCTTGTTTATCGCGGGGCTAGGTGGCGCACCTGCGTATCCACTCAGAACTACCCACCCAGCAAGCGAGTACCGATCAAACTCAATTCACGGTGTGATGACTTTAACTCTTACTCCCAGTGCGTATGCCTGGGGCTTCGTGCAGGCCTCAGATAACTCCATCACTGATTCTGGCGCAGACACCTGCACCCCTTAATCAACTAGTCAAACTGCGGAGTGAGCGCAACCTTGCCAGCGATCTTGCGATTTTGTAAATCACGCATTGCTTGAACTGCCTGACTCATTGGATACGTCACAGGTTCTACTGGGTGTAACTTCCCTGCCGCAATCTCTGCAAGTACAGCAAGCAACATCTCGGTGTTTTCTTTCTGATTTTTGCCAACCCATGCTCCCCAATCAACTCCGACAACAGTTCGATTAGTGAGCAAAATGTGATTTGCGGGCAACCGTGGAATTCCACCAACAAACCCAACCACCAGATACTGACCCCCTGGCGCGAGTGCACGAAGACAAGATTCAGCAAGGTCGCCGCCTACTGGGTCGTACACCATGTCCACGCCGCCACCGCACAATTCACGTGTTCGTGCTTTCACATCTTCATTGAGAACATCAATAGTTGCAAACGCACCGTGACGACTTGCCAGTTCACGTTTTTCTTCAGAAGAAGCTGCGGCAATCACTTTCATGCCCATGGCAACTCCGAGATCAACAGCAGCTAGGCCCACACCACCACCTGCACCAAGCACCAACATGGTGCTTCCTTCTCGCACTTGTGCTCGTTTATGAAACGCAAACCACGCGGTGAGGTAACTCTGCATAAACGTGGCGCCTTGACCATCGCTCAACACGGCTGGGATAGGGAGAACGCGAGCCGCATGCACTACAGCCTCATCAGAAAACCCACCGATACCAACGGGAGCAAAAACACGATCGCCAACACGCACATTGGAAACATCTGACGCAACTTCTTCGATGATTCCTACTATCTCTGAACCTGGTCGATATGGAACAGGTGGCTTGATCTGATATTTGCCCTCAATCATTAAGGAATCCACATAATTGAGGCCACAGGCCAATACGCGTAGGCGGACATGGCCATCAAGTAGAGCCGGAGACTCCATCTCCACTACTTCGAGTGAGTCGAGAGAGCCAAGTTCATTAACCAACATTGTCTTCATGCCGATGACGGTACTAGACGTCTGAAATACCTTTTGTATCGGAGTACCGTATAGATATGCGCCGCCTTAACTTGCTGTTGCGCAACCCGCACTTTTCTGTCTTGGCATCGGTGTTGTATGTGTTGTCTCGCCTCTACAACAGTGTTGGCCAACCAATTGGTGTTTTCCCAGATAGCGCAAGTTATTTGCGCTTGTCTTTCACGGGAGATGCCGAACGCATGTGGCCGGTGCCCGCAGTATTCAGTGCGTTGCAAGCAGACTCAACGCGCATTCTGGCAAATATTGCAATAGGTAGTGCCGTATGGATTTTTATGGCATTCTCACTGGCACGACAGTCGCGCTACCCTCGTGCGGTATTCACAGCAGTATTGCTATTAGGGCTATCGCCACAAGTCATTCGCTATGACCTTGCACTTTTGTCAGAGTCGTTGGGCATTACTTTCGCCATCCTCCTTGTCGTCACTTCTCTTCGCATCGCTAAGGAACAATCAACGCCAAATCTTGTGTTGTGGATTGCTGCGTTTGTTCTCTGCGTCATGACACGGCCCACACATCTCATCATTGCCATGGCATGCGCACTTGTTTCAATTGCTGTCTTTATTCAGTCACGAGGAAAACGCATGGTGTTTGCGACACCAGCACTCATACTTCTTCTTGTGTGGGGCTACGCAACAGTGAACAACAACCGCTCTGTCAGCAACTTGAACATGTATACGGTCTTGATGGATCAGGTTCTGCGAGACGATTCTCAATACAACTGGTTTGTTGAACACGGCATGCCAGACATTGCTGGCATTCGCGAAGTTGAGGGATACGACTACGTCGGCACACTTCCTCTGGAACTAGTCAGCATTATTGATCTTTCTCCAGATCAAGCACCACCGGCGATCATTCGACACGGCGGTAGTGAGTTGGCGACATGGGTGAAAGATCACGGCTGGAGCACATATGTGCGATGGGTGGCGAGTCACCCAAGTGATGCTGTTCAAATAGTCACGCAACGGGCAGATTTCACATTGAGTCCACCAAATGATGACTTTTTACCCCTGCAAGTGAATGACATTCTTCCGCGGTGGCTCTTTGGCTCGTGGATCATCTGGGGAACACTTGGTTGCGGGGCCATGGGTCTGTTGCTCCTCCAACCTGCAACACGCAAGACAGGAAAAACACTTGTCTTTATGGCATGCACGACTGGTGTTGTGTTCGCTGCCAGCGTTACTACATCTGGAATCGAGCACCAACGACATAGCGTCACTGTTGCTGTCATTATTCGGGTACTTGCTCTCTGCGCCATCGTGTCGGTGATGCCAAAGAGATTTACGAGAAAGCCCGCCGAGTCCGACGCATCACCGTCTCGGTAAACCTCTTACGTTCCGCATCAGTTGCGTTATCTAGTCCATACATAGCAATCCACGAACAACGTGTGCGACGGTGCATCATGAGGCGCACTGAACGAAACATTGTCCGCTTTCCTGGCTCGCCCTCTAAAGCATTTACAAGTTTCGAAGAACCATGTGTGGTCACCACCACAATGCGACGAATCTGAGTGAGAAGGGGTTTGATGCGTGCAGCACCATCTGGCAAAACCCATGCGACTTCGTTCATCAGGATGCGATCTATCCAGCCTTTAAGAATTGCTGGTTGACTCGACCACCAGGTGGGATAGACAAACACAATTGATTCACACCATTGCAAGTCTTCAACATGTGGTCGCAAAGTTGTCAGTGTCTCCAGTTTTTCGCTGAGATCACCCACGTGATGAAGACGTTCATACGCACTAAACACCGGATCAAAATTCTCTGCATACAAGTCACGGTGCCGCACAACATGACCAAGTTCAGAAACGGTGGAAATAACTGTTGCAGCCAATGCGGCATTGAATGAGGTGGGAGACGGATGCGCAGAGACAACAAGAACGTTCATATTTTCGCCAACTTATTTTCAACAGTTCGTATGAACTTCTCTCTGTCATTCTGCGTGGCTTTATCCATCGCGTATAGACCGAAACAATGCGTTCGGGTACGCCACGAGGTTGCAAGCCGCATTGCACGAACCAGAATTCGTCGACCATTGTCATTTACAAATTTCACATACGCCCATGGTGAGCCAAACGTTGAAACAACCACAATGTGTCTCACTTGAGTGAGGGCCGGACGAACTTTCTTCTTCGTGTTCAGTTTGAAAGCAACACCTGGCAACATTGTTCGCTCAATCCAACCCTTCAAGAGTGCAGGAAGCCCGCCCCACCACGTGGGATACACAAACACCAGTATTTGTGCTGACTGCAATTGGACCACGTATGGCTCTAGCGATTGAGGAACGATGTCCTCTGTCGCAATGTATTGTTCCCATTCATTGCGACTCATCACGGGGTTGAATCCGTCTTTGGTTAAGTCCACAACACTCACGTCATGGCCTGCGCGTTCAAGGCCACGTACGGCAGCATCTCTTAAGGACGCGCAGTAACTTGCTTCCACCGGATGGCAATAGACAACGAGAGCTTGCATGTTTTTCAGCTTCTATTTGTTGTCGGTTACTGATGGAAGTCCGCATGCTTTGAGTCCAACCCATCGAGAGATTCGTGCTCTGTTTTTTGCAACACACCAATACGCCATGCGGGCAATATTTCGAATGAGCGGTAACTGCATAAATGCACCTACAAATCTCCACCAACGAGAAGCACTCATTCGCAAAAGTGAAGCCACCGCAACGGAACCTTCTTTCCTGCCGACGTCATTGATGAACCACACGGCACCAATGCTGGAAAGACCGTATTCGTAGTGAGACACCACACTCACGTCTGGAAAGCGTTGACGTATCCATCGTGCACTGGCTTCGCAGATACCGCAATCGCCGTCGTAGATGACAGTCGCTTTCACGAAACTACGCGTTCAGCAGATCGAAGACCTGTTGTGCACGGCCAGCATGAATTGTCTCTTCGCGACCATTGAGTCGGAGCAATCGAACTACTTCTTCATCTGATTCCGCATCGGCCCAGCGTTGATAACCGGCATCACCGTTAATCTCGCCCTGCACTACGCCGGCAAAAATCTTTGAATCGATCTGGTCTGGAAGTGGGACTGCAAGCAGTTCAGCAACCTCTGGAGTTGGCTCCCACTCTTGGCCAATCTTGATGCTGATCATGCGCGCCAATCGACGAGCGTGACCGCGTTCTTCCACTGCGTTCTTGCGCAACAAGTCAGCGGCCTCAGCATTATCAACACGGTCGGCGAGCATGTTGTAGAAAACCTCACCGGCCATCTCGATGCGATACAGCATCGTGAGTTCAGGTACTTCAAGTTTCTTAACATCGGCCAGGCCGGCGTTAGCGGTAAAGAAATTCAGTTCAGACATCTCTTAGTTCACATTCAAAAGATCAACAACAAACACAAGCGTCTCGCCACCCTTGATGACTCCACCAGCGCCTTGGTTTCCATAACCGAGATGTGCAGGAATGGTGAGTCGGCGACGACCACCGACTTTCATACCAGCAACGCCTTGATCCCACCCTGAAATAACTTGTCCGGCACCTAGGCGAAACTCAAAGGTTTCTCTGCGGTTCCACGAAGCATCAAACTCGCTCTGGGTGCTCCACGCGACACCTACATAATGCACTTCTACGTTTGCACCGGCTTTTGCCTCTGCACCGTTGCCCACTGTGATGTCTTCAATAAGAAGTTCAGACGGGGCATCGCCTGCGGGAATAGTGACTTCAGGTTTTGTACTCATGGTCCCAACTTATCTGTGCAGAGCACTTCTAAACGCACTCGCCGAAACCATTGGTTTCTTTTAGGCGCGAGCCCGAGTACGACGCAAGAGTGGGTCGGCAATTCGCAGTGAGGTATCAGCGATTTTCATGACTCGCCCGGCCGCGCCAGGGGTGGATGAATCGATGAGATTTCCCATGACAGAAAGAGTGATATCTGCAGCAGTTTGTGTGCCGACTGCTATACGAAGCCCGGGCTTCAACAACCATGGGTGGCCAATAATGAAACTGAACCTACGACCAGTGCGAAGAAATGCATCGAAGCGCTCGCCCACTTGTTTGTCGTACTCCACAGACGCTGATACAGGGTCTTCTAGGAAACACTGCACAGCCAACATGCCGGATTCGAGTCCGTAGTCAATTCCTTCGCCGTTCATCGGATTCACAAAACCTGCGGCATCACCGATGGCAACCCATCCTTCACCATGACGGCGCATGCAACTCATTGGCAATCTCCATGCACGTGGTTTCTCGATGTAATCACCTAGTGACCATGAATCTTTCACGATTGATGCGTATTGGTCGAGCAACTTATTGAGGTTTAGTTTCTTGAACCCCTTCATTGTGCTGAGAGCACCAACGCCGATGTTGACGGTGCCATCTCCAGCAGGAAACATCCATCCGTATCCAGGAACTGCTGTTCCGTGTTCATCACTGAGACTGAGACAGGCTTCAAGATGCCTTTCTGCATGACGCGGAGTTGGTGCGTAAGCGCGTATCGCCAAACCAAACGTTTCATTCGGATCGCGTTCAGCACCAAGCATCTTTGCGGCCATTCCTTGAGCACCCGCGGCAAGGATTGTGAACGGGGCACGGTACACATCGTTTCCAACGCGCACGCCAACAACCCGCTTACCTTCCATCTCGGGTAGTGCTTCTGAATCAAAACGAACATCTGCACCACTTGCAATCGCAACATCGAGAAGATGATTATCAAACCGTTGGCGTGGCCACACTGCCCCATGTGACGGGAATCGAGAGGTGACGGGCCACAACAATTCTCTTTCTTTCTTGCCGGCAATCATGCGCAATCCATCAATGCGATGCGCAACTGAATGATCGATACGCAATTCGTTAAGTGCACCTATAGCGCGAGGCGTCAGCCCATCTCCACAGACTTTGTCACGCCCATATGGGGCCTTTTCAAATAAGGTCACTTTCAAGCCCGCACGCGCTGCCGTGATAGCTGCAGCAGAACCCGCTGGCCCACCGCCGATGATCAGAACGTCACGTTGCATATAAACGAGCCTGCCAGCCCCACGCTCGAACTGCTACCTGCCTACCATGGGTCACATGCCCCAAATGCAGATTTCCGACGCGATAGCACTTATTCGGACCACCGATACTCTTGCGGTCCCACTTGGCCCCGGAGTGCCTGGGGCATTTATGCACGCCCTGGGCGAACGCACCGACTTCGTTGACTTGCAGATCTTCGGTGCCCTGATGCCAGACCTCTACGGCGTACTCGCCTTACCAGGTGTTCATTACCGCAGTGGCTTCTTTGGGCCAGCCGAAAGATTCCTACGCGACACCGGAGCATCAGTCGACTTCGTGCCCGCAGACTTTCGCCGATTTGCGCCCATCTTGCGAAAACTGGCGCCACGCGTAATGGCCACCGCAGGTTCACCACCTGTAGATGGCTGGGTCAGTTTGTCGCTACATGCCGGAGCAAGTGTTGATGAAATTCATCGGGCGGCAGCTGATCCAGAGCGACTATTGATTGTTGAAGTTAGTGAAAAGTTCCCTCGCACTTTCGGCTTGCCACAACATGAGCATCGCATCCATGTCGACAACATTGATGTTCTCATCACTTCGGAACGTGAACCTTTGAACCTTGCTGACACGGTTGCAACCGAAGCAGAACTTGCAATTGCGCAATTAGCCATGTCATTTATTCATTCGGGTTGCACATTGCAAACGGGAATTGGTGGCATTCCTAATCAGATTGCAACGGCAATCGCCGAAAGCAATTTGGAAGATTTGGGCATCCACTCCGAAATGTTTACCTCCGGATTGATGCGCATACATCAATCTGGAAAAGTCACAAACAACAAGGGCAGTTCATTCGATGGCTACTCAATTACAACGTTTGCTGCAGGAGTTCCAGAGCTTTACACATGGCTCCATGAAAATGACGCCGTTCGATTCCTCCCAGTGCATGTGGTGAATTCACCCGAACTCATCGCACAAAACCGCGACATGGTCACTATCAATGGTGCACTTGCAGTTGACCTCGCAGGACAAGTCATTGCCGACACGATCGACGGCACGCAATTCAGTGGCGTAGGTGGCCACGAAGATTTTGTGTCAGGCCCGGGCCTCGACTCCACAGATCGAAGCCTCATTTGTCTTCCGTCGACCAGCACCATCAATGGCGCACTCACAAGCCGAATCATGGGTGGATTACCCGCTGGAAGTGTGGTCAGTACACCTCGGCATCAAGTTGATGTGATCATCACCGAATTTGGAATCGCTGAGCTAGAAGGTCGCACTATTCGTGAACGGGCTACCGCGCTTGCTGAAATTGCTCACCCACAATTCCGCGATCAATTGCTAGCTACGGCTCAGAAGTGGCCTCGTGATTAATCACTTCAGTATTGGATAAACCTGCGGCAATCAACATATTCACCACGGTGATGACTGCAATGCCACCGAGAATAAACCCCGCCAATAAATCAGTAGGCCAATGGGTTCGTATCAACCATGAAGACACACCAACAACACACCAGGCAATGGCTGCCAAGACGTAAGCGACGATTCTCATGTTGCGGCGGCCCTGGGTGACGTACCACGCCACGTATCCCCACAGTGCAACAGCATTGGCTGCATGTCCAGATGGAAACGCAAGATGATTTGTGTCGAGCAGAATGTGGCCTTTGTACTGATACGGAAATGAACGGCCAACAGCCATCTTTAATGCTCCTGCCAAACCGGTTTCAAACAGAAGGACCAACACAAAACCAGCGATGGGAATCCATGTGCGACGCTTCCACGACAACCATGCCATCCAAGGAAGACAGATAGTCAGAATGATTCCGCGCAGACCGAGCATGACCGTGACGGAAAAGATGTCTTGAGATGCTTTTATGTCTTTCGCAGTGCCCATGGCGGACTTATCAAAATCTGATATCCAACCCCATGACACCACTTGTTGAACCAAGATGACGAGGACGACAAATAAGGCGATGTTCCAAATAGTGAATTTTCGCGCCGTAATCATCGGGAACCATTTTGCCTTGAATAACCCCCTGGTAGGTGGCACCAAACACTTGAATTCATTTGTTGCAGTAGTAGAACTATGGAATGACATATGCCCCAGGTTCCATCGAGTGGTTTGCGCAAGTACATGAGGAAGTGATTGAGCCTGAATTGCCAATCGTCGACCCTCATCACCACTTATGGCCAGTTGGTGGGGCACTTCCCTATGGGCTCTCTGAACTTCACAAGGACGCTTCAGATGGACACAATATTCAAAAGACCGTGTTCATCGAATGCGGCGCTGCATACAGAAGCGATGGTCCAGAACATCTTCGGTCTCTTGGAGAAACCGAATTCGTCGCCGGCGAATCACAACGAGATCCGTCACATCTCATTTCAGGAATCGTCGCTCACACCGATTTACGTCGAGACGATCTTTCCGAAACATTGCACGCACATGAATCTGTAAGCAACGGCTTGTTGCGCGGAATACGAGATGCATTAGCGCACGCGCATCACCCTGAGGTTCTCACTATTCCAGGTCGCGCGGTTCGTGACCTTTATGCAGACACTTCTTTTCGACGTGGTGTTGCTCTCTTGGGTTCTCAAGGCCTCACCTACGACACATGGCACTACCACTATCAGAATCAAGAATTTCTTGCTCTTGCACGTGCCGTACCTGAAACAACAATGGTGTTGGACCACTTTGGAACACCACTCGGAGTTGGGCCATATGAATCACAACGTGAAGAGATATTCGAACAGTGGAAGAAAGACATTCGTGAAATTGCTACATGCTCCAACGTGGTAGCAAAACTTGGTGGCCTTGCAATGCCCGACAACGGATTTGGTTGGCACACAGCAGATCGACCTCCAACTTCAGACGAGTTCTTACAGGTTCAGCGCCGTTACTTTGAACACACGATTGAGTGCTTCGGACCAGAACGTTGCATGTTTGAATCCAACTTCCCAGTTGATCGTTTGTCACTGTCATATCGAACTGTGTGGAATGCATTCAAGAAACTGGCCGCTTCGTTTTCTCCGGAGGAAAAAACCGCAATGTTTAGCGGCACGGCAACTCGCGTGTACCGTCTCTAACTGGTGACACGTTCAACTATCTTTGTTTGTCCACACTGTGGGCAAGCACTACACGAATCACAATCATCTGCACAGTGCAGCGAAGGCCACACGTTCGACTTCGCCAAAGAGGGTTACCTCAATCTGCTCGTAGCTGGCCGACTTCCTTCATCAGCAACGCCCGGCGATACTCCTGACTCTCTTCAGGCACGACGACGATTTTTATCAGGAGGCTGGTACCAACCCATTTCCATAGAGGTATCCGCTCTTCTGCTCAACATAGATGGGCCTGTGTTAGATGTGGGATGTGGCGAAGGCTATTACCTCTCGTATATCGATTCCGAGAAAACCTACGGCATTGACATTTCTAAAAAAGCAATCCAGATGGCTAGCAAGGCCTACCCAGCATCACAGTTTGCAGTTGCATCTTCATACCGATTGCCTGTCGGCACTGCATCTTGTGCTGGGGTATTTACTGTCTTTGCCCCACACAGTTTTTCTGAATACCAACGCGTTCTCATTCCTGGTGGCACCTGGGTCACCGTGACTCCAGGTCCGCATCATCTGAAAGAGATGCGACCATTCAGAGACGACACGATAGAAGAACGCGAACAACGACGCAGCGAACCACCAGAGCAGGCAGCGCAAGCCGAAAGAATCCAGTACACATTGGATCTCACGCAAGAAGCTGCAGTCGACTTATTCTCAATGACTCCCCTGCGATGGCAAACTGCCGCACAAGCACGACCCGTGACCGACGTGAGTGTGGATGTATGGATTGCATCTGGCACCAACCTAATGTGAATGCGATGTCTCGATTCAACAGTTCGTATTACCAACGCTTTTATGGCAAAGACGGTGCGCACGATGCCGAACGAATTCATCATCTAGCTACTGCTGTTCATCACATTGCTGCGTGGTGGGGCCTTTCAATCTCTTCAGTGTTCGACATTGGCGCAGGAATGGGAATGTGGCGCGACTGGTATCGCGATAATCACCCAGAGGTAGTTCTTCGTTCCATCGATGTCAGTGAGCACGCGTGTGAAACGTGGGGCCACGAATGTAGAAATATTGCGGAATGGAAACCCAGAGGCAAATACGACCTTGTGATCTGTCACAGCGTTCTTCAGTACTTATCGAATGAAGAATGTGAAGATGCCATCGCCAACATCGCAGCGGCCACGCGCTATGTCTTGTATCTGGAACTTCCAACAAAGTGGGACTTCGAGAATGTCGTCGACGAAACAGGTACGGACCTCCAGGTGTACCAACGCAGTGCTACCTGGTACCGCAAGCGCCTCGGAGAACACTTTCGCCAAGTAGGCGCGGGCCTCTGGACTCCGCTCAATGGGCTTCCCATGTATGAGTTGGAAGCGGGCCGTTAAACATCGCCCGAGAAAACCGAAATCCCAACCCCGTGGAGGGCTGGGATTTCAGACTGTTTGTATTAGTGGCGGGGGCAGGATTTGAACCTGCGACCTTTGGGTTATGAGCCCAACGAGCTACCGGGCTGCTCCACCCCGCGATGTAGTTGAAGCATTACGGTACAAGGCAAGCAACCCACTCACAACTTCACCGTTCTAGGTACACAGATCATGTTCTCCCGCAACAAGCAAACTCAACGGGCAATCGAAGCCCTGCAGGCCGAAGTGGCTTCTTTGCGTGTTGACCTCTATCAACAAGTTGAACAACTGGCTATCGAAAAAGAGATGGCACGGGCTATCGCCGACCGACTCGTCAGCCTCGACACCCGTGTCTCAAGCATGGGTTCTGAACTCTCACGTCAATTTCAAGAGTTGGGTGGCGAGATTGAACAACTTGCCAAAGAGGTGCAGAACACTGGTGTCAACGAAATAGTTGACACCATAAAGGCTTCACAGACACGTCTTGCTAACGAACAAGCTCGTTACGAAATTACGTTTAGGCAAGACCTTGCAGCTCTTGCAGACAAACTATTGCGTCGGAACTAATTACTTCACTGCCGCAAGTGCTTGTTGCACTAGGGCACGCGCTTGTTGCAGTTTTTGTTGGTACGTCACGAAATCTGGCGGCGTCTTGGAAAGTGCAGCATCTGCCTGAGCAAATAATGACTCTGCCTGTCGCAACAGTTGCGATGGCGTTGATCCGGTATTCGTAGGAACTGTTGTTGCAGTTCCTGGCAATGTTGTAGTTGTAACACCGGTTGTGCCGCCAACACGATCACCAAGATCCATATTGAAGCCAGGGAACAACTGTTGAATGACGCTTGTCAAACTGTCTCCAATGACAGACCTGCCATCGTACGAACCCAACACTTTTCGCACGAACACTTGCTTGTCTTGCCCATCAGGTTGAACAAACATTGGACGCAGATACACAATGCCCTTGCCCACAGGTACGAGTTGCAAGTCGCCATAGGTAACACGTGAACCACGTTGGTCTAACGGCGTGATTGTTTGTGAAATTGCTGGTTCACTCTCAAACTCTGCTGACACAGTTGCTGGGCCAGGAGGCAGTGGTGCAGAAATGTCGTACACCGTCATTTTCCCATATGACTTCGGGTCACTTGAGACCACCATCAATGAACGAAGTTCTTTACGACTGTCGTCTGCAGAGAACGGAACGAACGGACGAATCATTGCGAAGACGCCAATGTCTGTCTTTGTATTTGGTGCGTGAAAGATTGAGTAATACGGGCTGAATCGCTCGACATCTGAGTCCGTTGCATTAATGGAATCAACTCCAGCTACAGCAGTTGCACCCGTTGCAGAAATCACTCCACCATTTGAGGATTCTGGGGCGTCTGCTGGTGCCTGTGCCACGCTCCAAGCGGCGTCACGGTTGAAGAACAATGTTGCATCGTCGAACTGGTAACGGCCATACATATTCGTCTGTACTCGGAAGAGATCTTCTGGGTAACGGAAGTGCGCAGCCAGTTCTTCTGGAATAAGCGACTTGTTTGTGAACAGTTTTGGAAACGCAGACTTCCACATTTGAACAATGGGGTCTTTCGTGTCCACTACATACAAAGTGACTTCACCTGAATAGGCATCCACCACTGCTTTCACGCTATTTCTTACATAGTTGAAGGCATGATTAAGTCCACTGCCATTACTGAGTTGCGACACGTTGGCGGACTCGGCGTATGGATACCGATTAGTTGTTGTGAATGCATCAACAACCCATTTCATACTTCCGTTAACTACAACGGGGTACGGATCTGAATCTAGATGCAGGAACGGTGCAATCTTTGAAACACGGTCGCGAACATCGCGAACCAAAAGAATTTGAGATTCCTGGGTGATAAGGCTTGAACCAAAAAGGTTGAACTCGCCGAAGTTGACAGCCAATGCCAACTTGCGAACGAGGCTATTGAACTTGACGCCACCTGTTCCGACAAACGATGTTTCGTTTCCACCGGGGCATGCCTGTTCCTTCTGAGAAGTTTTTACAACCGCATACTCACCAAGACCATCACCGAAATACACCTGTGGCTTTGTGACTTTTAGGTCTACATACGATGGGCGACCATCTTCTGTGGCCAAACTTGCAGGGGCTGCAATCATTCCGCAACCGTGCGTATAAATGAGATGTCGCGACACCCACGTACGGTTAGGAATACCCGCTGGATTGAGTTCTCGTGCTGCGACCAGTACTTGCTGAACGCGACCATCAACTGCGTAACGGTCGACGTCGAGGTCGTTGACGGTATAGAACGACGTAAGACCTTGGTCTAATGCAAAACGAGCGCGCATCTGAACAGGGTCAAGCTGCCGCACGTCGCGCAAAGCAGCGTCATTCGCAGTGACTTCAGAAGCCGAGACATTCTCAAACACGGTGTTGACGCGTTCAACATTGGAAAGACCCATCGCCGCTTTCGTAGCAACAATATTGCGCTGAATGTATGGCAATTCTCTTGTGCTCACGTTTGGCTGGACGACGAATCGTTGCACTACTGCGGGATACACAGTTCCCACAACAATTGCCACAACAACCCAAAGTCCCATTCCAAGAACTGGCAAACGCCATCCACGTTGACGAATGTTCCACATCAATAATGCAGTTACTGCCAACGACACCAAGATCATGAGATTCAACGCCGGAATCTGTGCATTCACGTCGGTATACAACGCACCACGCACCACACCGCGCTGGGAAGACGTGAGGTCATACTTCGACAACCAATAATTTGCTGCGCGGAGCAACGTGCCACCAGCAACAAGCACGGAGAGATGCACCTTTGCCTGAGGCGTTACACGTTGTACACGATCTTGCGGACGAATACTGCCGTTAATGAAATGGAATGCAGTAATCACAATCGTTGCGAGTACAAGAGCTCCAAAAGCCCATGCCACTACAAATTGTGCAAACGGTAGACGAAAGACATAGAACCCGACGTTGGCTTTGAATTGTGGGTCACCAACAGCAAATGCCTGACGATGACGGAACATGAGCCACTCTTGCCATTGAGACGATGCTGGTAAACCAAGCATGAGAGCGATGAGTGCAGCGACTGCAATGCGAAGTTTTCCTCTGCTCTTTGCTGTCGCCTCACGAATGCGAATAATCGCTTGATCCTCTGGAGTGTTTGGCAATGTGAGAGGCGCAACTCGGTCGGCCAACATGAGGTTTACCCATAAGAACAAAAACGCTCCGACGGAAAAGATTGCTGCTAGTTCAAACTTGCTACGCAACACTCCCCAGTACACGTCGCTGCGGCCAACACTGTCGAACCACAACAAGTTCACATAGAACGAAGACATTCCTCGCGCACTGAAAATAAGGAACAGCACGAGCCCGATGGCAACAGACAACAAGATGCGCCCACGCGAAGGCTTACCGAAGTTGGGAAGACGAAAGACGGGGCCGTTCGGGCCGCGAGGGGGAAGGTCTGAGGAGTTACGCACGCATGGGAACGCTAGTCCTGAACAGGGCTAACGAGGCATCGGCACCCTGGATGTGCAGGGGGATGTGGGTGACCAGCGGGGAAATCGTCTCCCCTGGTAACAGCACCAGCCAATGAATTGTCTTCGCATTCGCTGCAACACTCGGCTGCAGGGTCAACCATCCACGAAATCGTGGCGCCTGGTTCGAGCGCAAGGTAAGCGCCCTTGCTGTATGCAGAGCAGGCAATGTCGTCCACATGGGAATCGATGAGTTCCATCTTCCATTTGCGATACACATCGCGCATCAGTCCGGCAAGAATCTCACGATCACCTTCCGCTTCACCGATTGCAATTCGTGCTTCTTCTCGGAACGCTGCAACAAGCCCACCAACAACAGTGGCTGTCGTGTGGTCTGTAATTGCCTTCTGAGTCACTCGGCGGCCTGAACCCCCGGAGGACTTCACAGACTTCGCACCTGCAGATGCTGAGGCCATGGCTTCTTCTGCAATGGCGCCTGCATATCGCTGAGCTTGTTCGGCCGGAGTGCCAAACACGGCATCAATCTCTAAAGATGACTTTTTGAGACGCAAGTGCTGAAGAACGTCGTTTTGTTCATCTGCCAAAACACGCTTCAGTTTGCGGGCCAGCGTGACTACTTGTTCAGACAAGGCTTCATCACGCGCCTGAAAGCGAGCGGGATCAGCAGCGATAACCGCAACTTTCTTCGCTTTTTTGTCGGCCTTGGTCCGAGTCTTCTCGGGCTTAGCCTCTGCCTCAACAGGTGCCTCTTTTGGTGTCTTAGAAATTGGCAGTGCCGGAGAAGAGACTGCGTCTACTTTTTCAGCGACTTTTGCAGTGCTACCGGCACGCAATTTCGCGAAAATATCGTCAACTTCCGGAACAGACTTCTTTATAAAGCTTGGCGCAGGTGCTTCTGGCTCTTCTACAACTTCAACAGCAAGTTCTTCGGTTGGCGCAATCACTTCATCGACCACTGGAACTTCAGTTTTGCGATGACGACCAAAAAGAGAAACAACATTTGTTGTCTCGTCTTCCGTTGCGTCTACAACAACTTCTTCAACAAGATTTTCATGCACAGGGTGCTCTGATGGAGAAGCATCTTGTTCATCAACCAACCGTTGAACGTCGTCGATGATTTCAGCAATTTCTTCCTGAGTGATTTCAACAACATCAGACTCGTGATCGAATATCACAACGTCTTCAGGCGCAATGTGTGTTTCATCTGTAGGAGTTTCTACAACTGCCTCACGATCAAACACTTTTACTGAAGGGTGTTCAGGGTTGACGATTGGAATTGGACCAGTAGTTGGTGACAAATCCACAATGAATTCAGGCTCATCGTGAGCATCTGTGAGTCCGCCAATGACATCTTCGGTTGCAATGCGAGCACGCTCAAAAGCGTTCATGAGGCGATCGCGACCGTGAAGAAGTTGTTCGATTTGTGCGCGCGCCGCATCACGACGACGAGACAATTCAGACAGAACCTTTTCACGGTATTCGCGCGCTTCGTTGACCATGTCGCGACCCTGTTGCTTTGCCATATCTATTTCAGATTCGGCATCGTGTACAGAGTCTTCACGAATACGAGTTGCTTCAATGACTGCTGACTCGCGAATACGCGATGCATCTTCTGCAGCATCTTTTACCAAGCGAGTGGCGGACTCTTCAGCGCGATCACGAATCTGTGTACTTGCATCACGTGCCGCAGTAAGAACTCGCGCTGCTTCTTCACCCAACAAGGTGGTCACCGTCTCTTCGTCGAGTCGACCTGGCGCAGATAACCCACGAGTCTGGAGTGCCCGCAATTCACCTTCTAAGAAACGCTCGCGTTCCTGAAGACGAGCCATCTCGGCAGCCACCATTTTGAGGAAATCCCGGACCTCAGCCTGATCAAATCCGCGTCGATTAACGGGGAACGCAGCCGAACCCACCGCCGCGGGCGATGAAGGATCAGGTCGGGAGAAAGAGATAGCCATTAGGCATCAAGAGTACGACTCTCGCGAGGCCAAGTGGTGCATTATCCACAGGGCTACTTGGAAGGTGCCGGGAGCCCCTCGCCACCATTCTTTGCCAGTTGTTGGAGAGCCTCTTCCACAGTCCCCACCTGAACGATGGTCACTGAACTTCCGGCAGCAGCTCGTGCCGCTTTCATCTCACTTGGCGACTGACCAGTAGGCACCAAAAAGAGTGTTCCGCCTGCATCTTTAACCGCAACTGCCTTCTGTTCAAGTGCTCCGATTGCACCAACTGAACCATCTTCGTTAATTGTTCCCGTTGCGACCACACGACCACGACCCATGAGATTTCCTGAAGTCAATTCATCAAGTAACGAAAGTGTGAAAGCCAAACCGGCAGATGGCCCGCCGATACCGGAGGTGGAGATTTGCACATCAAAAGGGACGCGAACCGTACGAGTATCAGATGGAACAAAACCGATGATGACCCGATTGGGGTCATCAGGGCTTTTCATTAATTGAACTGTTCTGATTTCTGGCTCTACGGATTTATCTTCGTCCGACTCATACGGCAACACAGAGAGTTTTACGCGCATTCCAGCCGTAAGGCCTTTCATCTGAGCCGCCAACTCTGTGAGTGTCTCAACTTTCACGCCGTTGAAACCCACAATTGTTTCGCCAATGGCCAATTCGCTACAAGCAGCTTGAGTAGTTGGAGCCCCATCGCACACCAATTCTTCAACCAAAATCTTTCCCTCAACAAGAGCTACATCAAGTCCCAAACGCTTCATTGCCACATAATCGGCAATCTGTTTTGCACCCACCATTGCCTGAAACCCCAGGCGTCGAGAATCAGTAGGAGTTTGTTCGCCGAAATGTTCCTTATACGTGTGGACAACAACATGAGGGTCTAACCAACCCACCAATGTGTCAAGAACAGAAAGTTGACCGCCAAAGGCAGTAACAAAATTGATTCCGTTTTCAGCTCGATAACGAGTTGGTACGGGCTCGCCACCTTCTACCGATGCAAACTCCACAAGGGGTGCCACCGCAGTTGCCTCGCCTGGTGCTAATTCCCACCGTTGGATACGCACTGCAGCCATCACGATGATGCTCGCCAACACAAGCCAAGAAACGGTTAAAAGGGGCAGTGCGATTCTCAGGGATCGAACATCTGTCGGGCGCTCGGGGGGCGGGAGAGGTACGCTGAGGTTGTTCATGAGTTCTCTGATTGTTTCATTTTCTATGGTCTCTATGACGGCAGCAGGTGCAGCGTCCCGTGCTTTATGGGTTGTGGCACTGGCACTCATCGCACTTGCCGCGATCGACCGCATGAAGCCTTCCACACCACGTCGTGCCGTGGTGCGTGTCGACAATAAGCCAACTCCCTTGTATCAAGAGCCCGATCAACAACAACGCAGGCGTGCTATCACCAACTTGTCTGCCGGCGCAGTCATCCTTGGCGCACTTATCGCGTGCATTGTCGGCTTCTTCTTCACGATTGTTCTTGAAGTAGTCGGCGGACTTCTCAGGGCCTGATCTTCCTTTCGCTATGGAACGATTCGACGTCATTCAGGCTGGCTTTACTGGCGATGCCGTACTTGCTCGTACAGGCCTAACTCATAATGAAGCACTTATTCGTGCGAGCGCATTACGTGCATTACACAGGATGAACCAACTCACTAGCGATGACCTCAGTGCTTGCATCAGTGATGCCGAACCAGATGTTCGCCGCACAGTTGTCGAACTCTCGGCGCATTTTCCAGATGTTGTCATCCACCATTTGGTTCATGACCCTGATCTGTTTGTAGCGGAGATGACGGCGTGGGCATTGGGTGAACGAACTGCCATCACTGATGCCGAGATTGAAATGCTCATTCGACAAACGACTGAACACGCCGAACCTGTGGTGCGAGAAGCGTGTGCTGCAGCTTTAGGTTCACTCGGCGATGAACGCGGTCTGCAGGCTGTTCTTTCTGCATGTACCGATAAGCCGGCGGTGCGTCGACGTGCAATTCTTGCCTTAGCGGCATTCGAAGGTGACGAAGTAGATGCAGCATTGACTGCAGCGCTCGAAGATAAAGATTGGCAAGTGCGTCAGAATGCGGAAGACCTCATAAATCCGCGTGGTTAACTCCACCAGTTATTTACTTTTGCAGTCTGCGTCTGAGTATTACTGCCAGACGAGCTAGTTCACATTCTTTGCGAACAAAACAATCTTCAACATGATCATTTATCAACCCCATGGATTGCATAAAGGAGTACATGGTCGTTGGCCCTACAAATTTCCAACCACGCTTTTTCAACGCACGTGACAATGCAGTTGCCGAGGGTGACACGCTCGCAACACCAGATGGATGAGAAGATTCGCCTTCTTTTCCAAATGATGTGTCAAGCGCAAAGGACCAGAAAAAATCCGAGAGCGAACTTTCTGTTTCTATAAGTTCAAGAGCACGTGCTGCATTGTTTATAGTCGCTTCAATCTTTCCCCGGTGGCGAACAATGCCGGCGTCTGATAGCAACCGTTGTACATCGCCTTCATCAAATGATGCAACGGCGTGCAAGTCGAAAGAACTAAATGCTTGTCTGAAGTTTTCTCGTTTTCGAAGAATTGTGAGCCACGACAAGCCTGCTTGGAATCCCTCAAGGCACAACTTTTCAAATAACTGCTGATCGTCTTGCACGGGGCGACCCCACTCGGAATCGTGATACGCGACGTACTGTGCATCTTCTCCAGGCCACCAGCATCGATGAAGTCCAGCCTCTGTTGTCTGGAGCCACTGCGAAGTCATGCGCAGAGCGTATGTGGTGACTTACTTCTTTGAGAAACGCTTCAAGAAACTGGGTCGGCTTCTATTGTCGTCAGCCGCCGCGGAACTACAAGAGCAGCGGTCAGCCTTGGCTACGTGACCGAGAACCTGCTCCACATGCGCACCACATCCTGCCCACGTTGGCTTATTGCATTTCTTACATTGTACTTGTCTACACATACCCCCTAGGGTATCAGGAAGTCCACTAGCCGACCAACCGTGCAATGGGGGTACGGTAACGACATGGCTACTGAGTCCCTCGTTCCTGGTTTTACCAATAAGCGTCTGTTCGTAGTCCTTGGCGCATTGGCATTAGCAGTCATGTTGGCCAACTTAGAGACCTCCATCATCGCCACTGCGTTGCCTACCATCACAGGTCAATTCAATGCATTTGAGAGTTTTGCTTGGGTAGGCACGGCCTACATCGTGACCTCAGCCATCAGTACCCCACTCCTCGGAAAACTTTCAGATCTGTATGGCCGCCGAATGATCTTTCAAATCACGATGGGGCTCTTCTTGGTTGGCTCCATCTTGTGTGGTGCATCTCAAAGCATTGGGCAACTTATTGCTGCGCGCGCATTCCAAGGAATGGGTGGTGGTGGAATTCAAGCACTCGCTTTCGCAATTCTTGGCGACATCATTCCCCCACGTGAACGTGGCCGATACATGGGTTACTTCACGCTCGCGTTTGTCGGGTCGGCGCTCCTAGGTCCATTAATTGGCGGTTTGATCATCGACCATTTCTCGTGGCCGTGGATCTTCTACTTCAACGTTCCGTTCATCATCGGTGTTGCAATCATTTGCCATTTCGCTCTCAAACTTCCGTTCACGCGCCGCACTGCAAAGTTGGACTTTCTTGGTGCAGGTCTTTTATCTGCAACTGTCGCATCTCTCATGATTGGTTTAGAAGAAGGTCGATCAGGCTGGACTGACCAACACGTTCTCGTGTTGTTTGCCATTTCAATCACCACTTTGATTTTGTTCATACTGGTTGAGCAACGAGCAGATGAACCAATGATTCCGTTACGACTGTTTTCAAATGATGTAGTCCGCACGGCCGCACTCCTTGGTATGTGTGCTGGTTGCATCACCTATGGAGCAGGTTCATTTCTCTCTTTGTACTTTCAAGACTCACTATTTGTTTCGCCTACCGAATCTGGTCTACGCAGTTTGCCTCAAATGTTGGGCGTCACCATCGCTACGTTTGGACTCGGACGACTGATTTCTAAATCCGGCAAATACAGAAAGTTTCCAATTATCGGATCAGTCTGCTCTATCGGTGGACTCGTTGCTATTGCGCAAATAAATGGTTCTACTCCGTACATATTCCTAGCTGTTGCAATGGTATTCATGGGGTTTGGTACCGCTGCAATTTTCACCTCCACTTCTATTGCTAGTCAGAACGCTGTGGAGTACCAAGACTTGGGTGTCACAACAGCAACAGTGATGTTCCTGCGTTCACTTGGTGGTTCATTCGGCATGGCAATCTTCGGCACTGTGCTGAACTCGACAATTCGCATAGAGATTCCTAAGAAGATTGGTCTTCCAGCAGATGAGGCGTCATCCATTATTCGTTCGCCCGAGGAAATCAAATTGCTTCCTGCAGCAGCTCGCGCCGCTGTTACAGACAGTGTGGCCCTCGGCGTCAGTCGCATCTATTGGCTGTGTGCTGCAGTAGCAGTCATCGGCTTGTTATTTGCACTGGCGTTGAAAGAACTACCTCTTCGTCAACGCGCGGGATTATCCGACGCGATGGAAAACTCTGCCGGGTAAAGCACCCATTCGTTACTGAGGGTCGGCCACCAGCAACGGAATAACCCTGGCAGTCTTTGCCTTGTACTCGTTGTACTGCGGGAACACAGCTGCAGAACGTTCCCACCAGGTG
Source organism: Ilumatobacteraceae bacterium (assembly GCA_036826015.1). Classification (GTDB taxonomy): domain Bacteria; phylum Actinomycetota; class Acidimicrobiia; order Acidimicrobiales; family Ilumatobacteraceae; genus UBA2093. Next base: position 3,773 of record DAISXE010000003.1, on the reverse strand, counting down.
TCGTACTCCTCGCCCTTTACTTCACGCACAGTCACGCGAAATGGTGCAGGACCATCTTGCACCAACACCTCCGTCGGGTGTGCAAGCAGGTTGGAGTACCAATCAGGATTTTCGTCTGAACCACCACGCGATGCAACCAAGGCATACGAACCCTCGTGTTCCACACGCATGAGAGCAATTTTGCGAACATTGCCACTCTTTGCACCACGCATTGTGACGATGATGACAGGGATTCCAGTTTTGAGAAGAGTGTTTCCTTCTGTCCCTGCAGATTTTTCGTACGTCTCTACTTGATTGCGCACCCATTCGCTAGTGCTTGGTACGTAGGTGCCGGAAAGTTCAGTCATGCCCACAGTGTATGACGCACATTGCGTAGCGATTACACGTTGTAGCGATAAACGTTTGTATCACGAGCCACGAAGCCAATGCGCTGATACAGACGGTTTGCAGCTTCACGCGAAGGTCGAGACGTGAGATCGACGGTGATGGCGCCACGGTGATGTGCTTCCAAGATGGCTGCCTGATTCAGCGCTTCACCAACACCATGTCCGCGCGCGGCCGAATCAACGACAACGTCTTCAATCCACGCTCTGACGCCGGTAGGGATACGGAAAGTAGCCAGTGTGAGAGTGCCCACAATATGTTCGTCAAGCCGCGCAATGAATAACACTGTGGAAGGAGCCGAAATGATCTCTGCTAGTTCTTCTTGTGTCGGGGGCGGATTCGAAGATGACAGTTGCGGGATGAGTCTCTGAAAGGCCTCTATCAATTCAGCGTTCGCAATGGTGGCTTGCTCGACAACGACTGACATGTACCTACCTTGCCACATATCTGTTCGTGTTCGCACGGCATTGCGCGGTGGTCTAACTTCTCCTCATGACTTCAAGCCTCATTTCACGAGACCTCGCCTCGGTTTTAGAACCAGTAACTGGCCAGGTGTACTTCGCACCCGAATGCCATTCGAACTACGAGAAATTAGGATTCTCACCCAGTCGCGGAGAATTCAATGGTGTCATGGCACCCGATGGTCCCGCCTACTTCACCAGTCGTGGTTCAGTGATGGGGCAAGTTCCAGGAGAAGTTGTTGCTGCTGCCTTTGGTGTGTTCAATCCGGCCACTGTCATACCTTCTGTAAGCCATGGTTGGTCAATGACGGATGCTGCAACCATTTGTGCTGCTCGCGATAACGGCGCCATTGCACAACTCGTGCGAATTCTCGGACATTCACCAGAAGGAGTGTCGACTGCTCGTTCCATATTGTTGCGAGCAACAGAAGTTCTACGCCCTGAAGGTCGCGCGCTATTTGCCGGATTGCGCTCGTTGCCACTACCTGGCACAGAACTGGGAGATGTTTGGCGTCTTGGCGACATGTTGCGCGAATACCGCGGAGACAGCCACACTGCTGCATGGATTAGTGCGGGACTCACTGCATGCGAGATCGGATTGATGAGTGAGTTGTATTGGGGGCTTCCCATTAAGTCATACAGTCGCACTCGCGGATGGAGCGAGGAAGACTTTGCTGAAGCAGTTGAGAACTTGCAACGCCTAGGTTGCATTTCAGCCGATGGTGAATTAACCCCTCACGGTCGTGATGTACGCGAACAGATCGAAGTCAATACCGACAAACAAATGGAATGTGTGTTGCGTGCCATCGGCGCAGATGTCAATGAACTCATCACCATTCTGAAGCCGTGGGGCGCAGCGATTCGAGCCGGTAAAGGGTACCCAGCAAGTGGCCCACATGACCTTGCAAATGCGGCGAAATAACTAATTTGAGGCACCCTTTTCGGCGATAGATTTCAGGTCAATGACGGAATCTGATCACGTCCGCTGGTTGTCAAACCCTCAATTGCAAACACCTGCAGTTATCGCTGGCTTTAGTGGCTGGAACGACGCCGCTGACGCTGCAAGTAGTGCAGTGCGCACACTCATCGATGCGTGGAATGCAGAGCCACTTGCGGAAATTGATCCCGAAGATTTCACAGACTTCGCCACGATTCGCCCCATGGTCAAACTCGAAGGTGGAATTCACCGTTCAATTGTTTGGCCCAAAGTAAGCCTCTGGCATGCAAGCACTCCTGGAACTGATGTCATCTTGGTTCTAGGCCCAGAACCAAGCTTGAAGTGGCGCCTTTTCACAGAACAAATTGTCAGCATTGCAGCGAAGTACAACTCTTCGATGGTGCTCACACTTGGTGCTTTACTGGCCGACGTTGTGCACTCTCGTGAAGTACGCGTAATGGGCACATCAAACGATCAATCCACTCTCGACCGCTTTGAACTTCAACGATCTACGTACGAAGGCCCCACCGGCATCATCGGAGTGTTGCAAGACGCTTGTACTCAATCTTCAATTCCATCTGCATCGCTATGGGCTGCCGTGCCTGCGTATGCATCGCAAATTCCTTCTCCCAAAGCTGCAAGCGCGCTTATTGCCCGAGCCGGCGAAATTATCGGAACACCAGCACCTCTCAGTGCTCTGCATAATTCAATTGTCGCCTACGACCGCCGCGTAGAAGAACTTGTTGAAGACGACGAAGACCTCAGAGAATACGTTGAGCGCCTCGACTCCATGGGTGACGACGCATTCAATATCGAGAACCCCAATCAACTTGAATTTGAGTTTGGTGAAAACGACGAAGAAGTCGATGAAGAGGACGCCAATTCACTCGTTGATGAAGTTGAACAATTCTTGCGAGACCAAGACTCCAACTAATCAATCTGTTGCATCACCACGCCACAGATTTTCGCGAGGTGCATCAAACGTTGCAGGTCGCACATCGCCAGCAATCGCAGCAAACGCCATATCTCCCCACCATTGAGCGCCAGCTGTAGGTGTCGGGAGCGCATCGGGTGCGAACCAACCAACATCACCAGTCTCTAACGGGTGTCCATTGAGTTCACCGCCAGTTGCACGCAGATGAAACAGCAACATGTACATCCCAAATCGAGAAAACCCCATACGCATGCCATCGACTACTCCGAGAAGCTGCAATGGTTCAGCGATGATTCCGGTTTCTTCTTCTACTTCTTTCATGGCTACTTCTGCCGGTGAATACCCCACATCGGCCCACCCTGTGGGATACAGCCACACACCACTATCTTTTCGCTGCACTAAAAGGATTTCTCCTTTTTCGTTTCCAACGATTGCACCGATCGCCACCTTCGGGGTCACGTAACCGGGCACGCCCTCGCCGATTGACTCCATCCATTCCTGTACAAAGTGATCTTGCTCGCGGCGAATTTCTAGTGCGTCGTCAGAAGCGGATCTAATATCTGCTGCAACTTTCAGCACCTCTTCGTAACGTTCTTTCTCGTACAAACTTTGCGTGAAACCCATACCAGTGCGAGCAATTGCAGCAAGCGTCTCACTCCATCGAATGAGGTCTCGGGTGAAATATTGGGGTTGTGCGTCGCTCACAAAAGCAACCTTAGTAGCAATGACTACCGCGGCGAATTGCCAACAGCAAAAAGGATGGCGCGCGCAATTTCCTCTTTGTATGCAGGGTCTGTAATTACCCCACCACCCGATTCCCGAACGTAGAAAGAGTCAACAACCTCATTGCCCAGTGTGAGAACACGTGCATGGCGAATGTCAAGGCCAAAGTCAGCAATCGCTTTTGTGATTCGATGCAGAACCCCCACCATGTCTGGTGCACGTACTTCTAAGAATGTTGCATTAGATGAGGCGCCATCGTCAAAGCGCACAGTCGGTGCAGCAGGCGCAACCGCTGAAGTTGCGCGACGTGGACGCGCATTTGCAGCACGATCTG
>DAISXE010000002.1:0-52631 GCA_036826015.1 Ilumatobacteraceae bacterium | reverse complement strand
AGAAAGACGCTCTACATCGATCTTCGTGGATTGACTGCTAGCAACTCAACATTGCCGTAAGTGAAAACTTACGAAGCAGCAGTTGCGTCAACTAAGCGAATCGCAAACTCTTCTGCATGCTCTGCGAGATGACCACGCTGCAAAGCGAGACCGCCAACAACGTCTGCACCAAGTGACAACAACGTGTTTGTCATGACATCGAGGGACTTGCCCGGATTCAACGCATACGTGCAAAACGAAACGGCTTTCTTCCCAGACATTGAAGGAAGTTGACGCAAGCGATCGATGGCCCATGGTGCCTGCCCCACTACAAACAGGCCGTGCACCCATGTGCCAACAATGACTGTGTCGGCATCTTGAATAGATGCGTGGTGTGGCTGCTTCACTGATGAAATACCGGTGATTGACCAGCCTTCTTGCTGCAAGTTGGCCGCGATGAGTTCGCCCGCCTTCCACGTGTTGCCAGTAAGACTTTCGATAAGGAGTGCTGCCTTCATGACTTCATTTCTACTACTGCTGCCAACCGGATTCCGATTTTTCTACAGCTTTTTCAGCGGAGCCCACGCCAAAGCTAAGTGTTTGGTGCCCTTTTCGCGGAACCGCACTGTGACTTCGGCCTTCTCGCCAGTTCCCTTGATTTCAATCACGACACCTTCGCCAAAGACCGAGTGTTCGACATCGTCGCCCACCTTTAAACCAGTGAGGTGCTCAACATTTCGTGGTTCAGACGGTGCACGCATTGCACGTTCAGCACGTTTGGCTCCGAAAGTGCGCCCCATTGGCTCGTCATCTTCGTTGCGTCGCTTGTACGGAGGGATCTCGCCATCGTTCCAATCGCCGGTGCTGCGGCCATACGTGCGTCCGTGGTCTGCACCGGAATCCACATTGCCTTGACGATCGAATAACTCGGCTGGCACTTCAGCAAGAAAACGCGACGGTGGGTTGTACTGAGATTGTCCGTACAGCATGCGTTGCCATGCATGCGAGACAAACAAACGCTCTCGCGCACGTGTGAGCCCCACATATGCAAGACGACGTTCTTCTTCTAATTCATCTGGGTCTAACAATGCTCGACTGTGCGGGAAGATTCCTTCTTCACAACCAACCAGGAATACAACGGGATATTCCAAACCTTTTGCTGAGTGGAGCGTCATCAACACAATGTGATTTTCGGCGTCGAGGTCATCGGTGTCGGCTACTAAGGCAACCTGTTCGAGAAACTCCTCCACTTGTGTGAATTCAGCAGCAGAACCAATGAGTTCGGCAATGTTTTCCAGGCGACCCGCAGCTTCAACAGAATCTTCTTGCTCTAATTCAGTGATGTAGCCACTGTTATTCATTGCAACTTCCAGTAGCGCAGACGGCCCATCGGCAAGTGCAGCGTTCATCTCGTCGATAAGAGTGACGAACGATGCAATTCCCTTGATAGCCGCGCCAGACACTCCGGCCTCGGAAGCGCGTCGCATAGCTTCAACAAATGAAACCGAATTCACTGCTGCAAACGCATCAATTTTTCCAATGCTTGTGTCGCCGATTCCACGCTTGGGCACATTGAGTACTCGCTTGATGCTGATCTCGTCAAGTGGATTTGCGCCAGCCTTCAAATACGCAATGGCATCTTTCACTTCGCGACGCTCGTAGAACTTGGTGCCACCGACCACTTTGTATGGAATTCCTGCGCGCATCATTGATTCTTCGATTGCACGGCTCTGCGCGTTGGTGCGATACATAACTGCAATGTCGCCCCATGCTCGTTTCTCTTTTTTCTGCAACTCTTGTGCAGTACTTGCGACCCACGAGGATTCGTCGTATTCGTCTTCAGCGAAATAGCGAACGATGCGTTCACCGTCTCCGGCTGATGTCCACAGATCTTTTGGTCGGCGGCCAATGTTTTGTGAGATAACAGCGTTAGCTGCCGTGAGAATGGTTTGAGTACTGCGGTAATTCTGGGCCAACACCACCACTGTTGTTTCACCGAATGCATTTTCAAACTGATCAATATTTCGCATGTCGGCGCCACGGAATTTGTAGATACTTTGATCACTGTCGCCCACCACACACACGTTCTTGTGTTGTTGCCCAAGCAGGAGAACTATGCGGTTCTGCGCTTGGTTGGTGTCTTGGTATTCGTCAATCAAAACATGTTTGAAGCGTTGTTGGTACTGCTGCAATACGGAGGGATGCGATTCAAACAAGCGAACAACGTTGACCAAAAGATCATCGAAATCCATAGCACCCGCACGCACAAGACGAGCTTGATATTCGCGATAGATCTCTGCGTGGCGACGGGCCGCTACATGTTCAGCAGTGTCGAAGGCTTTGGCAGGGAAAACTAACTCGTTCTTCCACAGACTGATGCGTGATTGGGATGCTCCTGCTGGAAACTTCTTTGGGTCGAGACCCATGTCACGAATGACATAACCAATCAGACGTTTTGAGTCTTGCGAATCGTAAATGGTGAACTGTTTTGGATAATCAATGAGTTCGGCATGTTGGCGCAGGATGCGTACACAAGATTTGTGAAAGGTGGTAACCCACATGTTGCGTGCAACAGGGCCAACCAAATCTGCCACGCGATGACGCATCTCTTCTGCGGCTTTGTTCGTAAACGTGATGGCCAGAATTTCCATGGGGTGAATACCCTGGGAAATAAGCCAAGCGATTCGCTGCGTGAGTACGCGTGTTTTGCCCGAGCCAGCACCAGCAACGACCAATAACGGCCCACCAGGGTGATACACGGCCTCTTCTTGGTCGGGGTTGAGTGGAATATTCACCCCAATAGACGCTTTATGAGACTCAGACATGGTCTCGCCATCCTACGAGGCGAGTGTGTCTGGGCTGTGAATCAGATTTAGGCGCGTGCGTTGACCACGAAAGGCAAGGAACGAGGTCCTCGTACTTGCCCTGTGCTCCACGTAACCATTTCGTTTGGATCGACTGAGAAGTCTGGGAAACGCTTCAAGAACACTTCGATTGCGACATTCATTTCAAGACGAGCCAGGTTTGAACCAAGGCAACGGTGAATACCAAGGCCGAAGGCGGCATGACGATTCTCTTCACGATCGATTTGCACAACGTGTGCATCGGCGAATTGCTTGTCGTCACGGTTTGCTGCGGGGAATGGCAGAAGAACCCAATCTTCTTGCTTCATCTGTACGCCGTGGAATTCCATGTCTTCTTTAACAACACGGGCCATTGTGACCGGGGCATACGCACGAAGGAACTCTTCGATTGCAGCTGGAATCATGTCTGGGTTTTCTACCAACCGGCGACGGTCAACCGAGTTGCTTGCAAGATGCCACAGTGAAGAGCCAATGCCGCTCCATGTGGTGTCGATGCCAGCAATGAGGAGCAAGATGACTGTTCCAACGGTGTGCTCGAGCGACAACTTCTGACCCATGATTTCTGCGTTAAGCAAGAAACTGATGAGGTCTTCACGTGGGTTCTCCATGTGATCGTTCACGTGGTACGCGAGATACTGGTTGAACTCTTCGAATTTGGCCATGCGCTCTTCCGTGCGCTCTTCGCCAATTCCGCTGAGAACCAAGTTGACCCATCCACGGAATCTGTCACCGTCTTCAACGGGAAGTCCGAGCATGCGTGCAATCACCATTACTGGAATGTGCTGTGAGTACTGCAAGGCAGCATCGATGTGATCTGCATCGCCCATGTCGTCAATCAATTTGTTACAAATCTCGATGACTTCTTCGCGCCAAGGATCAATCTTCTTTGGCGAGAAAGCTGGGAGCAACAAGCGACGTGCTTCAGCATGGAACGGTGGGTCTGAAGAGATCGGTGGAACTGGTCCGATTGGTGCCCCAATACGATCAGGCACTTCGCTCGGCTTCAATTGACCAACAACAGGACCTTCACTGGAGAAGTGATCTGTGTCGTATGCAATCTCATGCACCATCTCGTGAGTGAGAGGAAGCCATACGCCGCCGTAACGATCAGTGTGTGCAATTGGACAACCTGATGTTTTGAGGTCGTCCCAAATCTTGTGCATGTCAGCTGCGTATGCAGGTGAACCGTGATCGAAGTCGGTCGCCCAATCTGTGACTGGACCAAAAACTGTTTCAGCCATGACTATTCCTCGATGCTTATTGCAAACTCGGGGCAATTAGCAAGAGCCAATCGCGCTTTGTCTTCGAGACCGACAGGAACTACCCCATCGTTCAGTTCGAAAGCATTGCCGAGGTCATCGACATCGAATAATTCAGGCGCAAGGGCATAACAACGGTTATGGCCTTGGCATTTTGAGGGGTCTACGCGTACTCGCATATTCCTAGCGTAGGCGTTGAACGTCGCAAAACCGATGTTGGATGCACCAGGAAATCACAAGGACACGAAAGGTGACAATCACTAGCCCCCCCGAACCTCTGATAACGGCGTGCGAGAATGTAGTTATGAGTGCCCAACAATTTGTCATTCTTCTGCCGCCGACAGAAGGAAAGGCTGTGGGAGGACAAAAAGAGAAGCCCTGGAAGCCTGATTCAGGGTCATTCGGCAACAGTCTCGAGGCTCACCGGAGTGAACTAATAGCGCACTTAAAGAAATCTAAAGGTGGAGACCAAAAACTTCTGGGCGTCAGTGGGGCACACCTAACACGTGCACAAGACGCAAACACACACATCATGAATGCACCTTCGTTACCCGCTTGGCAGCGATACACCGGTGTCGTCTGGGATCACCTTGACTTATCTTCGCTCACAACTGCGCAACGAAATTCAATCGCGAAAAGAATTTACGTACCATCCGGTCTCGCTGGGTTAGTACGTGCAGATGATCCGCTACCCGACTACCGCTTGAAGATGGGAGCGCGACTTGCACCATTTGGAACACTCTCAAAATGGTGGCGTGATGACATCACTGATGCACTTGTGAAGGCTCTAAAAGGCCGCATGCTTATTGACCTCCTGCCGAACGAACATCGCGCTGCAATCAACTGGGATCTTGTACCCACTGCAATTCGTGTCGACTTAGTGGCGCATTCTGGCGGGATTGTCGGTGGCCACAATGCCAAAGCCGCCAAAGGATTACTTGCCCGACATTTGTTCTTGTCTACCGGTACAGATATTCGGCGTACTGTTGCATCATTCAAACATCCTGAGTATTCAGCAAAGGTGACGTCGTGACATCAACTCAACTCTTTTCACTCGAAGGCAAAGTCGCAATCATTACGGGTGGAAGCCGTGGGTTAGGCCGCGAAATGGCGCTTGCATTTGCAGATCACGGTGCTGATGTAGTGATTGCAAGTCGCAAAGTTGAAAACTGCGAAGTTGTTGCAAATGAGATCCGTGCCAAAGGACGTAAATCATTAGCAATTGGTTACCACGCAGCATCCTGGGCTGATGCCGACTCGCTCGCTGAACAAGCACTTGCACATTTTGGTCATGTTGACGTTCTCGTAAACAACGCAGGAATGTCGCCGCTCTATTCGTCATTGGTGGAAGTCAGTGAAGAGTTGTACGACAAAGTTCTTGGCGTCAACCTCAAAGGTCCCTTCAGACTTTCCACCTTGATTGCAACACACATGTGTTCTGAACAAGCAGACGGCGCAGTTCGCGGTGGCTCCATCATCAACGTCTCGTCTATCGCCAGCCAACGCCCATCGCCAAATGAAGTGGTGTATGGCGCAGCAAAGGCTGCCATCAACAATCTCACTGTTGGTTTGGCCCATACGTACGGTCCTCATGTTCGAGTGAACTGCATCGTGCCCGGACCTTTTCTTACAGATATCTCAAAGGCTTGGGACATGGACCGGTTTCGACAAGCAGCAAAAGCCGCTTATTCAATGCAGCGCGGAGGCGAACCACACGAAATTGTCGGGGCCGCGTTGTACCTGGCAAGTGGTGCAAGCAGTTACACCACTGGAACACTCATCAATGTTGATGGTGGACCAAAGTAACTACTTCAGTTTTTCTGTGAAGAACTGCAACACCCGCTGAACGCTCGGTTCATCTCGCTGCTCAGTCAACACACTGTGATCCTTTGGTGATTGCGATGGCAATTCAATTGCAATAAATGCATCACCTAACAATGACCGAAGCGATGAGAACCTGTCGCCCACCAATTTGTCTTTATCAAAACGCAGACCGAGCACTTGGCAGCCATCTGCTGCACGCTGAGCAATAACCGCAGCATCATCGGGTGACAAGTTAAGACTTGCAGCACGGTCCTTACCGACAGGGAAAGGTAACGATGGTTGTGACAACACAGGTGCAATCATGATGTCGTCGACCATCATGCCGAGCGCAAAGCCCCCAGAGAAACACATACCCACAGCACCGATGCCTTTGCCGCCCACTTCAGTGTGAAGCGAACGTGCGAGCGCGCGCAACCAAGAGATGATGGGTGAAGTCTTATTGAGCGCCATAGTGGTGAACTCTTTTGCAATGCACACCTTCAGCATCGACTGAGCGCCGTATCCATTACTCATTTCACGACCTGGAGTGCCCACGAGGTTTGGCATGACAACAGTGAAACCTGCATTGACTACATCGTTTGCGAAGCGTTCCACTGCCGGCGTAATTCCTGGAATTTCGTGAACAACAATGACAACTGGCCCATTGCCTTTGCGAAATGTCTCACGAGTGAGAGAAGCGGCAGTGAAAGAGCCTTTTGTCCAGCCCTGCAATGACGAAACAATTTCCATGTCTATTTCCCTTTCAATGAAGCGAGCGCAGCTTCAGCCAGAGTTTCTGTACCAATCTTTAGTGGCATGAGGTCGACATCTTGATCACCCATTGCCCCATGCAAATAACGTGCATATACGCCTTCAGAAATAACAGCCAAGCGGAAACTTGAGAACGCTTTGTAATACCCGATGTTTGAAACATCGCGACCGGTACGTGCCGCGTATCTATTCACAATTTCGTCGTACGTGCGAAAACCCGCGAGACCAGTCGGATCATTTGTGCGCGTCATTTGCATGCCTGGGTCTGTCCAATACACACCGATATACCCAAGGTCTGCAAGAGGATCACCGAGTGTGCAGAGTTCCCAGTCGAGCACACCGGCAATGTGCCCTGTTTCTAAATTCGTCAAACAGTTTCCGAATCGATAATCACCGTGCGCAATAGACACTCCGTGTTGAACAGGAATGTTCTCAGCAAGCAATCGTGCGACTTCTTCAATCGCTGGCAACTCACGAGTCTTTGAGTTTGCCCACTGTGTGGACCAACGCTTCACTTGGCGCTCTACATACCCTTCGCGTTTCGCAAGATCTCCGAGACCAACAGCATCAATGTCGACTGCATGAAGATCAGCTAAAACATCGACCAAGTGATCTGACGCGGTTGCACGAAGATGCTCAGGTAGCAATTGACCCTTCTCAGGACTGTCCAAGACAGTGCCTGCGACATACGACATCACATAAAACGGTGCGCCATTCACTGATTCATCTGTGCACACACCAAGAGTTTTGGGAACAGGAACTCCTGTTTTACCAACTGCTGAAATGATGCGATGTTCGCGAGCCATGTCGTGTGCTGTTGCGAGTACATGCCCAAGTGGCGGACGGCGTAACACCATTTGAGTGCCATGCGCATCTGCGACAAGGAATGTGAGATTGCTACGGCCGCCGGCGATTAACGAATACGAATACGGCCCTTCCACTCCATCAATATGAGTGTTTAACCACGCTTCAACTTTTACTTCGTCAATGCCTTGCATAGACAATGACCGTAGTGCCTGTCACCCTGGTCGGGCGACGCCAACTACTTTGTACCAACGAATCGGGCCAATCTTTACGACGTCACCGCTTTGCGGAGCATGCACCATGGTGCCGTTACCCAGATAGATACCCACGTGGTGAATTGGAGAACCAGTAAATATGAGGTCGCCTGCTTGAGCCAACTGCTTCGGGATATGAGGCAATGAATTGAACTGCGCACGCGAGTTTCTCTTCAGTCCGACTCCAGCTTTACCCCATGCATACGTGGTGAGTCCCGAACAATCGAATGCTTTTCCTGGCGAACTCATGCCGTACCTATACGGAACGCCGAGTTGAGACAAAGCAGCACGAATTGCCGACTGGCTTCGAGCCGACACCTTCGGAAGATTTGAATATCGCTTCTGGATAGATGCGTACTTGCTGTTATACGAGTTTGCTTCGTTCTTTGCATCAATCAATGCTTGGGCATCACGACGACTACGCTCTTCACGTAAAAGATCGATGAGGTCACCCTGGACAGTGGACTGCAACTGCTCATAACGCGATGTAAGTGCTTCTGCAGCTCCTTGTCGCTTCAATACATCGGAAGCAACATTTTCCGCTTGCACTTTTTTCTTTTCGAGAACTTGTTTCTTTTTCGTCAGTTCCGTTGCCGTTGCATCAAGCGAGTCAGTTGTGAGAGAACCTTGGTTCATTGCAATAGAAGTGAGCTGACTGCGCTGCAAAGCATCTTGCACACCACCCGATGACGCAAACAAGTTGGTCAGCGTTGAGTTTCGCCCACCATGCATAAATTGGGTAACGGCCGACATGTACAAAGTGCCACGCATCTGCGCTAGTTGTGCTTCAGCAGCAGCCACATCTGCTTGCGCGCGTTCAATCTCTACAGATAGGTCGGCCTGGGTCTGGAGGGCTTCGGAGTAGTTCTCTCCGAGTGCGTTCATCTGGTCAACCAGGTTTTCCAATTGGTCTGCAATGGCGGCAGCTTGACGGCGTTTGTCGTCGATGGAATCGGCAGAAGCGCCCGATGGACCCACCACGATTCCCAGCAGCACCCCGACGAGCAAAAGGATGGCCAGAACGGACCTCGAGGATCCCCGGTTGTTGCGGGTTGCGTTCATGACCCTTCTAGGGTACTTGGGCACTTCTCATGCCCCCCGTCGCCCCCTGTGGGCCTTACAGGGCTTGGGAAACAGCCTGTCGGCCTATTCCCACTCGATGGTGCCAGGTGGCTTTGAGGTCACGTCGTAGACCACGCGATTGATGCCCGGGACCTCATTGATAATGCGGTTCGACATCTTCTCGAGGAGGTCGTACGGCAGACGCGCCCAATCAGCCGTCATCGCATCGTCACTAGTAACGGCACGAATGATGATGGGGCGGCCATAGGTGCGTTCATCACCCATGACGCCAACACTGCGGATATCAGCGAGTACCGCAAAGGCCTGCCAGATCTCTCGCTCGAGGCCTGCTGCCTTTACTTCGTGGCGCACAATTTCATCGGCGTGTTGCAACGTAGCCACTTTGTCTGGGGTGACTTCGCCGATGATGCGCACACCGAGGCCCGGCCCAGGAAATGGTTGACGCCACACGATGTCGTCGCTGAGTCCGACTTGTACGCCAACTTTACGAACTTCATCTTTGAACAATGCACGGAGCGGCTCGCACAGTTTGAGCGTCATGTCTTCGGGAAGTCCACCAACATTGTGATGGCTCTTAATAACTGCGGCAGTGCCATCATGGCCACCACTTTCAACAATGTCTGGATACAAAGTTCCCTGCACTAAGAATTTTGCATCGGTGATTCCACCAGTGTGTTCTTCGAAGATTCGAACAAACAATTCACCAATAGCTTTGCGCTTCGCTTCAGGTTCTGTAATACCGGCGAGTGCTGCAAAGAATCGTTCGCCAGCATCAACATGAATGAGTTCAATACCCATGCTGCGCCTAAATGTTTCAACTACTTGTTCGCTTTCACCGCGACGCATGAGGCCGGTGTCGACATACACACACGTGAGTTGAGCCCCGATTGCCTGATGCACAATTGCTGCAGCAACTGAAGAGTCGACTCCACCAGATAATCCACAAATGGCTCGTTCGTTTCCAACTTGCTCACGTATCGCAGCAATTTGATCTTCGACGATGTTTGCCATTGTCCAGTCTTGCGAACACCCCGCAACGTCAACTAAGAATCGCACCAATAAATCTTGACCACTTGATGTGTGCACAACTTCTGGGTGGTATTGAACGCCATAAATCTTGCGTGAGTCGTTTTCTATCAATGCATGTGGAGCATCGGGAGTAGAAGCAGTAGTCACAAAACCAGATGGAACTTCACTGACAAAATCGAAGTGGCTCATCCACACATCGTGAACATCAGGGGTGTTGCTGCCAAGCAACGTGCTCGGTGTCTCAGTGCGTACCAATGTGGCGCGGCCATACTCACCACGGCCTCCGCGTGAAACGGTGCCACCTAGTTGTTGTGCCACCAATTGACAGCCGTAACAGATTCCCAAAACGGGAATTCCTAATTCATAGATAGCCGGATCCAGAGCCGGCGCTCCCTCAACATGCACGCTCTTTGGTCCACCAGACAAAATGATGGCCTTGGGTTTCTTGGCGGCTACTTCAGCAGCAGTAATGCGATGAGGAACTATCTCTGAGTAGACCTGGGCCTCACGCACTCGCCGAGCGATGAGTTGTGCGTACTGAGCACCAAAGTCGACTACGAGAACTACGTCGTGCTGGGGGGGATTTGTCGGTGCCATGACCTTCTCGACACTAGTGGGCGTGGAACGATAGACCTATGCCCCGTTACACCCGAATCGCCTGTGCCGTTCTTCTCACTCTTGCCCCATTTGCTGCATCCCAAGTTCGCGCTGCCGATACACCGACCGACTCCACCATCGCGCAAGTCAGTACATCTGACCCTGCGTATGTGTGGGACCTAGAAAATGACCCTTCGCAATGCATTAGTTCAAACCCTCGACCCAATTGTGGAAAAAAGCCGCAGCTATCTGGCGACCGTGGTGGCTGGATGCAGTACACCGTCTTTCTTGTGATGTTGGCCGGTGTTGGGGTGATTGGCACCGTGCTGGTGCGCAATGTCATCCGCCGTGATCGAGCCATTGCCGAACAGATGAAATCATCTGACTGATTAACGCAGAAACTCTGTCGTTCTCTTCAGTAATTCTTGCGGCGCTTCCCACGGCACAAAGTGACCACAGTTCTCTATGCGGTAGGGACCTACATGGTTCTCGAAGACTGTTGCGGCCATGAGATCAAAATCTGGATAGATGACATGGTCACTCGTACCAAACAAGATCAGCGTGGGGGTACGAGTGTTGCGGCCGTACAAGGGCCTTGTGGTTCTCTTGGATTCATCAAATGCTGATTCGTAGTTGGTAAATGACGCGCGCAGCTTTGCCGCATCTTGAAAAGGCTCAACATGCCACTCAATTTCTTCTGCGTTAAATGCTCCAGGATGCGCCCACAAACGAGTGGAATAAAACGTTGCGATGTATGCAGCTCGTTTCCCAGGAGTATCTAATTCATTTGCCAATGCATCTGCATCAGTCCCCTGCCGAATGAAGTAGTCCATCACTTCAACTGGTGGTCGCGTGCGCATTCCTGCCATGCGTTCCTTATCCATTGGCAACGGCGAGTTGAACAACACCATCTTCTCAATGCGTTCTGGTGATCGCAATGCCATTTCCTGAATGACAGGGCCACCGAGGTCACCACCAATCAATACAACTGATGACAACGACAGGTGAGAGAAAAGCAAAATCTCCATGTCGTGTGCATGAGTCACTACGTCGTAGAAACCATCAGCACCAAGTGATGAATCACCAAAGCCACGTAGGTCTGGAACAACAACGTTGAAGCCAGCGTCGACGAGGGGTTGAACTACTCGCGCAAAGATACGCTTCGATTCAGGCCAGCCATGAACACACACCAAAGTCTGTGCATTTGGTAACGACGAACGTTCATGCCAATAAGCAATCGTGACCCCGTCTAGATGGGCCAGATGTGTTTTGAATTCCACAGGTGGAACGATAGGCCATTGGCCTAGGGCAATTAGCGCGCGGACACTAAGTAGAACTCGAGAGCCGACAACATCTCTGAGTATGCAGCTTCGCTACGTTCAGCACGTGAAGTTTCCCACCAGGTAATGCGCATTGCCAGAACGGTAAGGAAGGCGAGAATTGCGGCGTCTGTGAGAGCAACGTGGCCCAGGGCCCAGATACTTGCGAAAGATTTACCAGGGTTGGTTTCCCAGAACCACAAGAAGTTTGCACTTGCTTGCTGATTCTGCAAGTACAACGCAAATGGTCCGATGACCTGCGACAGCGCGAGCCAAGTGAGAAGAATCGGCAAGAACATTGCGCCCGCACGCACGACCATGAGTAGACGTGGGGTTTCTGTGCGATACGGGAGAATCTGTTCAATGTTGACGTTGGTCCACTCTTGTATGTTCTGCCCTTGACGCAAGTCATCAACGAAATGCTTGGCACTCACATTAAGGGAGTTCTTTTGTTTTGAAATTGTGAGCCACTTGTCCATGGCATTCACTGCATCTGTATGTGCTGCTTCTGATAACGACATTTTTATTCTTTCTAACGAGTGCAATCTTCGGACAATTGCGGACCACTAAACAACAAGTAAACGACCATGAGGTAAGAACCGGCACCACCTACAGCGGTCTCTGTGCCGTTGACACGAACGGAACGTGCGCCAGCCGTACGCATTTCAATTTGACTCAAGAGTGGCGAGCTCTTGCGCAATTGACCAAGAATTGCCTTCGCTCGGCCATCACCTGCACCAGGACCTTCAGAGCCAGAGAACCCGCCCATCACAATTGCAAAACCTGGTTTTGACGATTCAGGTGCCCAACCGCGATTCGCTATTTCTGTGCCAATCGCCGATTCAATTTTTTTGCCACCACTTGCAGGACTCAAGTTTGCAGGAACCGGAACACTGAATTCGGCACAACTGAGTTGGAATACTTTCGGAGCTTCCGCGCTTGACGATGGTGAAGATGTAGTGATCACTGCAGAACCAAGACCAACAATTGTGAGAGCCAAGAAAAGGTCGGCGTAGATCCAACCAATTCCTTCTTCAGCAGAACTAGATCTGCGACGAAACCTAGCCATGACAGCCTCGGGGTTTACTGTTTGACATCCTTAAACCTTAGTTGCTCACCTAGACAGCACCAACTAAGCAGCCACTGCCTTGCGACGACGGCGTGACACTGCTGGAAGGAAGAAACCGAAAAGTACAGCCAATGCGATTGGAATTGCAATCAGCACACGAGTGAGCGTTGAACCTGAGTTCACCGCACCGTATGAAAGACCAATACCAAGAACAACATTTGTTCCATTTCGATTTGTACCACTAAGGACTACGCGGTGCTCGCCCGATTCAATACCGTTTGGCAAATTGAAAGTGCCCGCGATTTTCCCACTTGCATCAGCGGCTATTACACCAAGTTTTGTTGGTGTTGAAAACATCCACACAGCAACATCTTCATCTGGTGCAACTCCGGAAGCTTCAACAACTATTTTGTCGCCCTCATTGAGAACAAGATTTCCTTCATCATTCAACGCAACACGTTGCCCATCCGGTGTAAGACCTGAGATCGTTGTTGATATGTCGCCAGCAGTTGCGGTGATTTGATTATTCACACGACTTAGGGTCGCAGAAATGGTCTCACCGTCAATAATTGCCGCAGCTTCACCAAGTTTTACCGTCGGCGCTTTCGGAACAGGAACAGTCGTCGTTGCTGATGCGGGGATTGTGGTAGTCGCACTTCCCGACGGAGTCACCAGTGGGTTTGCCTCGGTTGTTATTGTCCTACCTGACGGAATGGTGCTGACAGAACTTTGTCCGCTACTTGCGCCACTGCCGTCCGCCACTGTGGTCGCGGAGGATCCCGCCGCTGTGGTCGCGGAGGATGGAGTTGTCGTTGAAGTAGTAGTAGAAGTAGAGGATGATCCAGAGATTACAAACGTAACGGAGACGCTTCCCGAGCCCCACTGCGCAGTGGATGCAGCAGTAGCGCGAACCGTACAACTACCTGCAGCTGTGTACGTGAGAACTCCGGTCGATGATCCAACAGTGCAACCGGTTGTTCCTGCACTCGTTACTGCATAAGAAATTGCTCCGTTACCACTCGTTGTTGCCATTGATGAAGGCGTGTGTGATGAATTTGCCAGAGACAACGATGTCGAGGGAGACCAGGTCACTGTCTGAGGCAGCGAATATGGCACGTTTGAAAACACATACGCCGCCCGATCTGGCTCAGAGCTATAAACCAGGGTGGAGGCAACATCTCCACGTGCATCTGCAAACGAGACAGTCGTCGATGTCACGCTGGTCACCGTTCCAGTGAGGTGACACCAAGACCACACGACGAGTGCGAGGGCCTGAATTCCGCATTGACGCACAGTGTCTCCTACTTGAAGACCATGTGGCGTCGTTGTCGTCAGCGTCAGCACGTTTGAAGTACGAGAGTACGACTGGATGGCGGCCCCGGTGCCTGACACAACAGAACAGCCAGAGGCATTACCAATATTGTTTCCAGAAGAGACATCGACTGCAGTTGTGCTATTCACCGAGCATGACGTGATGTCGTTATTTTCGAGTTTCGCAAATGCGTGGGCAATGCTCAAACTCGACAGAGTCGAGCCCGTAATGATGACGCGACTATTGTTTTCAATTATCACGGGATCTGAGACTATTGAGTTTGTCATCGTAAAGGGCATCGCAAATGAGCCCATATTGATTCCAGTCATTTCCCCGTTGGACAGACTCTTACTACCAGACATCGACGAGTTCACGAATGTCATTGGCAGATACGAAAGTATCGTGGATGATTCAGCAATATTGTTTGTGAATGTTGAACCAGAAACACTCAACGATGATCCGCTTCCATCACCCATCTGAATTGCACTGGCGCACCTAGCTACGTTTGCGTTGAAAGTTGAATCAATAACGGACACCCATCCGCGGTTGGCATTAATTGCGCCACCGCAGTAATTACCGTAACCCACATTGTTTGTGAACTTCACGCGTTCAGCAATCAAACGAGCACCATTTCCGCCTTGCGCAAATGCACCACCGCGTTCCGCCATGAACTTATCTATCGTGAGATCTTTGATGGTCAGAGTTCCACTGAACGTAAAAGCACGATAAGCACCTCCCGTTGTTCCCGCCACTGTTGCCGTGGCGCTTGTTGTTCCCACATCAGGGCCTGTATTTGAGAATGTAAACGTATTGCCGCTGCCGTTCGTAAAGTTCTTGGCCAAAGTAAAAACGGAAGATCCGTAGAAGAAGACAACGCCACTTGCTGCAAACGGGATAGGTCCGGACATCGTTGCAGTGACAACGTTTGAGGTACGTGAATAACTGACCATGGTTGCCGTTTCACGAGTACCACGAATCGTCAACAAGTTCTGGCCAGGACCAATGATGTTCATCGTCGTTGGAATCGAGATCGTGGAAAGTGGTTCAATGACCTGAGGTCCGGACGTGAAAAGACTGGAATCAAAGTTGATGGTGTCACCGGAAGCAGCAGAAGCAATCGCTTCGCGCAACGTAAGTAAACCATCTGATGCATTTGTGGTGTCCCCAAGAGAGGTCACTGTGATCGTGGAAGCTGCATCAACAGGTTGCACCGCACTTCCGACAGCACCGGTTGAAATGACTACAACTAAAGCCGCGGACGCGAACAGACGAAGAGGCGTAATCCTTCTCATTGTGTGGGCCGAACTATTCGAGAAATAATGCTGTTGTTCATATGCACTCGACCCTAACATCAACAGTCTGGAACTGTTAGCATCAGATGAACAGATTCTTGATGAACTGATGATGAACAGTCGATCTCTAGAAATTAGGAATAAGGTTGATTTCATGGTCGCCAAAAAAGCAGTGACAAAGAAACCGGTCGCTAAGCGGAGATCCCCCATTTCCCGAGCCGAGGGTGAACAACGCCTGATTCAGGCTGCCAAGCAACTCATCCAGGAAAAGCCGTTCTCCGAGGTGGGAGTACGCGATATCGCTGCCCTTGCAGATGTGAACCATGGTTTTGTCCACACGTGGTTTGGTGGGAAAAACGAACTGCTCCTTGCTGTTGTGAAGCAACAATTCCTCACATTGGCTCAAGGGGTTCAAGATGCAACTCCAGGCACACCAGCCATCAATTTCTTTGACCCAGACGTCATATCTATCGTGCGCCTCGTCCTCTGGCTGGACCTCGAGGGAGTTGAAACTGGCTCACTGTTTGAGAACATGCCGATTTTGGAAGCCCTTACTACTCGCTATATCGAGGTGGAACACATCGATCCATCTATTGCCCGTGAAGCCGCCATCCAAGCCATTTCTATTGGCCTCGGCGCTGGCACCTTTGCCCCCATCTTGGGAATGAACGACATGAAAGACATCGCCCCTGTCATGCAGTTGTGGCGACGTGTCGTCGGGTTGTTGGCTAAGTATCCCGAGGCGTAGCCTTTGAGCCGAGGGAAATTCGTCCCTCACGTACACAAAACACCCCTTGCAGGGTTTGGGTGAAAGTCCCGACCGGCGGTATAGCCCGCGAACCCTCGTACTTCGGTGCGAAGGCCGACTCAGTGAGATTCTGAGGCCGACGGTAACAGTCCGGATGGGAGCAAGGACACAACATGACCAACCACGAGGCGCTCATGCGCCGTGCCATGCATATGGCTGAGACCGCGCGCATTCATGCGCGACCCAATCCATGGGTGGGTGCTGTCGTTGTCTGTGTCGATGGAACTGTGTACGAAGGTGCCACGCAACCACCAGGTGGTCCACACGCTGAGATTGTTGCGTTGAATTCTGCTCGTGAAGCTGGCGCTGATGTTCGTGGTGCAACCTTGTATTCCACACTTGAACCGTGTTCTCATACTGGTCGCACTGGGCCGTGCACCGAAGCAATTATCTCCGCAGGGATTACACGTGTTATTTCTGCAATTTCTGATCCTGATGATCACGTTGCCGGCAGTGGATTTGATGCATTACGCGCAGCAGGCATTGAAGTCATCACAGATGTGTTGACCGACGACGTTTCTGAACAGTTGGCACCGTATTTACATCATCGTCGCACGGGTCGTCCGTTCGTGATGTTGAAAATGGCAACCACTCTTGATGCGCGCACTTCAATACCGAACGGACCGCGTTGGATTACAGGCGAAGAGGCACGAGTGCGTGTGCACCAATTGCGCGCAGAGAGTGACGCCATTGTTGTTGGCTCTGGAACTATTGCAGCAGACAATCCTGAACTCACCGTTCGCCATGTTGACGGAAAGTCTCCTCGTCGCATTGTCTTGTCGCGCAGTGGCTCAGTACCCGCAACAGCAAAAGTGCAGCCATGCGAAGTGTGGAACGGTCCGCTCGACGACCTTCTTGATTCGCTTGGCAGCGAAGGTGTGATTCAGTTGATGGTGGAAGGCGGAGCAACAATTGCGACTGCCTTCCACGAACAACACCTCATCAATCGTTATGTCTTCCACATTGCTCCCTTCGTGAGTGGAAGCGATGATGCACCCGGAGTATTTGCTGGAGATGAACCAGTGCCCCTCACCGATTGCCATCTGGTATCGGCCACTGCGCTTGGCGCAGACCTAGAGATCGTTATGGAACCCATACGAAAGAAAGTAGAAGCATCATGAGCGACTCCCCACTTGCACCTATTGAAGATGTCATCGCAGCAATGGCTCGCGGCGAAATTGTCGTCATGGTGGACGACGAAGACCGTGAGAACGAAGGCGACTTCATCATGGCAGCCGAGTTTGCCACCGCTGAAAAGCTTGCATTTATTGTGCGCTACTCCACTGGTGTTGTGTGTGCACCGCTGACTGATGAACGTTGTGATGAATTGCGCTTGCCTCTCATGGTGGAACAAAACACCGAGAGTCAGCGCACCGCATTCACCGACACGGTTGACCTAATTGAAGGAACAACTACTGGTATTAGTGCAGCGGACCGCGCAGCCACATTGCGTGCACTCGCAGACCCCAGTTTGTCATTCCAATCATTTGCACGCCCTGGTCATATATTCCCCTTGCGTGCGCGTAATGGTGGAGTGCTGAAGCGCGCAGGTCATACCGAAGCCGGCGTTGACTTGGCACGTTTGGCAGGTTGCGAACCAGCCGCCATCATTTGTGAAATTCAAAATGATGACGGCACCATGATGCGCCTTCCCGATCTGCGAAAATTCTGTGCTGAACACAACTTGTTGTTGTCATCCATTGCACAACTCATTGAATATCGACGCCACAACGAACGTCTTGTTGAACGTATGGGCGAGGCAACAGTTCCCACGGAGTTTGGTTCCTTTACATGTGTCGCTTACAAGAGCACAATCGACAACATCGAACATCTTGCATTTGTGAAGGGTGACGTCACAGGTGACGCGCCAATCCTCGTGCGTGTACATAGCGAGTGCCTCACCGGAGACGTTTTCGGATCACGTCGTTGTGATTGTGGACCACAGTTAGCAACGGCCATGCAAATGGTGGACGAAGCCGGCGCAGGAGTCATTGTGTATCTCCGCGGACACGAAGGCCGCGGCATTGGCATCGGCCACAAAATTCGGGCCTACTCATTGCAAGATGAAGGCTTCGACACGGTCGACGCCAACACTGAACTTGGTCTTCCCGTCGATAGTCGCGAATACGGAATTGGCGCACAGATACTGGCCGACCTCGGCGTGCGTCAGTTACGCCTCATGACTAACAACCCTGCCAAATATGGTGGGCTCGGTGGTTACGGTTTGTCTGTAGTTGAACGTGTTGCGCTCAACACTGTGCCCACACCAGAAAACGAAGCGTATTTGCGCACAAAGCGCGAACGCATGGGACACCACATTGATATGCACGATGGCAAAGGAGAAGGAAAATGACACGAGCCGGATCTAGCGGCGCAGTTCCTGAACTACATGGCGAAGGATTACGCATCGGAATTGTCTCAGCAAGGTTTAACGACCACATCGTCACCAACTTGCGCGACGGTGCACTACGCGGGCTAGAGCGTTGTGGAGTGCGCGACAACGACATCGTTGAGCATTGGGTGCCTGGCGCATTCGAAGTGCCTCTTGCCGCCAAAGTTTTGGCACAAAGCGGAACAGTAGATGCAATCATTTGTTTGGGCACCGTTATTCGTGGCGATACGCCTCATTTTGAGTATGTCTGTGAAGCCGCTACTCAAGGAATCCTTGATGCCCAAATGTCCACTGGCGTACCAGTGATGTTTGGAGTGTTGACTTTGAACACCGAACAACAAGCAATCGATCGCAGTGGCCCAGGAATCGATAACAAAGGTGACGAAGCTGCAATGGGTGCCGTGGAGATGGCACTTCTCATCAAAAAACTTCGTGGCTAAATAGTTCCCACTGACATAGTCCTTCGCACACAAGTATGCGAAGGAGGTTCGCATGGCTTTCATGTGTTCACTCGTTGCCACTGCGGGATTATCGGTGGCCTTCTTCTCCCCGCCATCGCCACGGGCCCAAATCGACACATACGTCTTTCGTACACCGCTTGCAACGTTCATCAGTACTGCTGATTCCCCTACACATGACGCACGCCTCGACTGGAGTTCAGACGGCTGTTCAGCACCGATCATTGAAAGTACAGGAAGGACTTTTGATTTTCGTAATGCATGTCGTCGTCACGACTTTGGATATCGCAACTATTCACGTCTCGACAATGGAACGAAATGGACTTCTGCACTGCGAGCACGGGTGGATGCAGTATTTCTGAAAGACATGCGAGCAGACTGTGCTCGTCGACCGCGAGTAGTGCGGGCATCATGCACCTTGTGGGCACAAACCTTCTTTCGGTTCGTGCGAACTTATGCAGGCCCTTAGTTCTTTGCCGTCACCACAGTGAGTAACTGATACAACAGGCGACCAGTAGCACCCCAGATTGTTTCATCGTCTAACTCAAAAAAGTGAAGGTTGATGTCGCCTCGAGGTGTTGACCACCATTCACTTCTGTATGTATCTGATCGTGTCAATTCAATAAGTGGAACCGTGAACACGCGTGCCACCTCACCAACATCGCCTTCAAGAAACGGTTCACCGTCAATGCGTGCCAACACTGGCGTGATGTGGCTGTTGCTGACGAACGTTGTGATTGGCTGCATTGTGCCCAACACATTGACCATCTGAATAGGAAGAGCAACCTCTTCGTATGCCTCACGGATTGCGGTGTGGTGAGGAAGTTCGCCTTCTTCCATACGCCCACCTGGGAAAGACACTTCGCCGGCGTGGCTTCGTAAATGAGCTGCCCGACGAGTGAGCAAAACAGATGGAACATTGTTCACCAGCATCAACGGAACAAGAACAGCAGCTGCACGCGCATCGGCTACCCACTCTTGATTGAGTTCTTCATTCGGCTGCACGGTTTCGTTCGCGTGCACCACGAGGCGACGTTCTATTTCATCAATGTCGTGGAGAACGGAAAGATCAAACGATTCCCATTGTGGTACGTCACCAAGACGCCAATCATCTGGACGCGGAATGTGCTGAGCACCACCGCGGCGATGGGTCACGATTCAGTTGGCGTCCACCCAGACGCCTTCAACTGTGCAAGCACTTCTGCCATGCCAGCAGTTTTGAGATTGGCGAGAATGCGACCTGGCATCTCTTCACCTTTTTCCCATAATTCCCAAGCTGCAATCAACTTATTCAGATCTGCTGCGGGTCGTTCGAATGCCATACCCAAAGCGTACCGAGATGAACACCTCTGCCACCCCAGTCAAGATAAGTGTTGCGCGATTCGTCATGTCCAGGCTTCCAAGAAATGCAATAACGATGGTGCCTAGACCAAGAAAGATGCCAAGGGCACGATGTGTTGCTGTGTTGAAGACACGAAACGCCGACAATGGCCCATCGAACAGAGCTGCATTAAGCAACACTGCGCCAGCAACCAGGGCCGGCACAATCGGTTCTACAGCGCGAGTTGCATACGAGGCCAGCGTTAGAGCGACTGCGTATTCAAGTAATTGAAAGACCCACACTCCGGTCCAACGTTTCTGCATGCCTACACCGTAGGCGTAGAAAGATTGATGGCCCGGACCATTCGGTCCGGGCCATCAACGGGAGGCTCTGGGTACAACCGACCCAAGGATGTGTTTATTCCCAAATTGGGACTACATCATCCCCATGCCGCCAGGCATTCCGCCGCCGCCCATGGCAGCAGCGTTCTTGTCTGGCTTATCGGCGACGAGACATTCTGTGGTCATGACGAGCGCGGCGATGGATGCGGCATTTTGCAATGCAGCACGTGTCACTTTTGCAGGGTCGATGATGCCCGCAGCTACAAGGTCGACATATTCGCCGGTTGCAGCATTGAGGCCAATAGAACCTTTTTCTGATTCGACTCGTTGAACAACGACTGAACCTTCCATGCCGGCATTGTCTGCGATGGCTTTGGCCGGGGCGACCAATGCTTCATACACAGTGCGAGCACCAGTTGCTTCGTCGCCCGTGAGGCTTTCAACAACTTTGAGTACAGCAGGACGGCTACGAAGGAGTGCGGTACCACCACCGGCAACTACACCTTCTTCGATAGCGGCACGTGTTGCAGACACTGCGTCTTCAATACGGTGCTTCTTTTCCTTCAGTTCAACTTCGGTAGCAGCACCCACTTTGATGACAGCAACGCCGCCAGCAAGCTTGGCGAGACGCTCTTGGAGCTTCTCGCGATCCCAATCGGAATCGGTGTTGTCGATCTCTGTCTTGATCTGACTAATGCGTCCGACAACTTCTGCCTTCTCGCCAGCTCCATCAACAATGGTTGTTGCGTCTTTGGTGATGATGACACGTTTTGCACGACCCAAAAGATCGAGTGTTACGTTCTCCAACTTCAAACCAATTTCTTCACTGATGACTTGGCCACCAGTAAGAACAGCCATGTCTTGCAACATTGCCTTGCGACGATCACCAAATCCAGGAGCCTTTACAGCTGTGGAGTTGAATGTTCCGCGAATCTTGTTGACAAC
This sequence comes from Ilumatobacteraceae bacterium, assembly GCA_036826015.1. GTDB lineage: Bacteria > Actinomycetota > Acidimicrobiia > Acidimicrobiales > Ilumatobacteraceae > UBA2093. The sequence goes on along the minus strand of DAISXE010000002.1, from coordinate 30,931 downwards.
AAGTGTTGCCAATGCTTCGCCTTCAACATCTTCAGCAATGATGAGCAACGCGCGACCAGTTTTCATAACTGCTTCGAGTGCTGGCAACAAAGACTGAACAGAAGAAATCTTTGATGAATAGAACAAGATGTATGGCTCATCGATGATGGCCTCTTGACGATCTTGGTCGGTCACGAAGTAGGGAGAAAGGTAGCCCTTGTCGAACTGCATACCCTCGGTGAACTCAAGTTCAATTCCGAAAGTGTTGCTTTCTTCAACTGTTACTACGCCGTCTTTACCGACTTTGTCGATTGCGTCAGCGATAACGCCACCAATGGTGGCATCGGCTGCAGAAATGGTTGCGACGCTGGAGATATCACTCTTGTCGTCAACAACTTTTGACTGGCTCTTGATGGACTCAACAGCCGCTGCGACTGCTTTTTCCATGCCGCGCTTGAGGCCCATTGGGTTTGCACCAGCGGCTACGTTACGCATGCCGTGCTGCACCATTGCCTGAGCAAGAACAGTTGCTGTTGTTGTTCCGTCACCGGCAACATCGTTTGTCTTTGTGGCAACTTCTTTCACCAACTGTGCACCCATGTTTTCAAATGGATCGTCGAGTTCGACTTCCTTTGCAATGGAGACACCGTCGTTGGTGATTGTTGGTGCGCCAAACTTCTTGTCGAGCACAACGTTGCGACCTTTAGGTCCGAGTGTCACTTTGACAGCGTCGGCCAACTTGTTGACACCCGCTTCAAGTGCACGACGAGCTTCGTCGTGAAATTTCAATTGCTTTGCCATGTTGAGGACTACTTCCCAACAATCGCAAGAACGTCACGGCTGGTGAGAATCAAAAGATCGTCTCCGCCATGTGACACTTCAGTGCCGCCGTACTTGCTGTAGAGAACAATGTCTCCAACTTTTACATCTAGTGCGAAGTGCTTGCCTTCGTCGTCGCTCCAGCGACCAGGACCGACAGCAAGAACGGTGCCTTGCTGTGGCTTTTCTTTTGCAGTGTCAGGGATGACGAGACCAGATGCTGTGGTCTGCTCCGCTTCGCTGGGCTTGACAACGATGCGGTCATCGAGTGGCTTCAGATTCATGATGTTCCTCCGAGAATTCGGCTGTGAGCAGATATTGACCCGAGCAGGGGGACCCAACTCGGGGTTAGCACTCTAGGAGTGCGACTGCTAATGATACGGACTTCAGGCCAGGAACGGCAACCGTGGGGCTATATCTCGTGGGCAGATGGGGCTACTTCTACCCCGGCGGAGGCCAGCAATGTGGCAGTTTCGGCCAGGGGAAGGCCCACGATATTGGACATGGAGCCGGTGGACGAGGTCACCAAGGCACTGCCATGGCCCTGAATGGCATATGAACCCGCCTTTCCGGCCGATTCACCCGTGCCGATATACCAGTCCAGCATCTGGGGTGAGATGGGCATGAAGGTCACGTCTGAACTGACGACCTCAACGTGTTCCCCATGACTGCTCACCACAGCCACGCCGGTGTGCACCCGATGAGTGGTGCCGCTAAGAAGCTGCAGCATCCGTCGGGCGTCGTTGTCATCTATTGGTTGACCGAGAATGTCGCCATTCAGATCAACAGTCGTATCTGCACCAACCACGACGGACGTTGCTTCGCATGCCATATATACGGCTCGTGCTTTTTGTAGGGCGAGACGTTGCACGTATGCAACCGGGTCTTCCTGCGGATGGGGAGTTTCATCAAGATCGGCCGGCATCACGATGAAGTCAGAGACGAGGCGGTGCAACAGCTCAATACGGCGCGGAGAACGCGATGCAAGCACGATCGTGGGGTCAGTGGCCATTCCTGAACTCTACGACGCCAGCACACATCCTTGACATGAGCATTACAGAAGCGTCTAGATTTCAATTACGGACCGCGATAGGTCAGATTCTGAGCGAGGAGGCAGCAGACACTCTTATGGAACTACTTCCTCCTGTCGGCTGGGCCGACGTTGCAACAAAAACTGACTTGCAACACCTACGCGATGAACTCAAAGCCGAGATTCATAATCTGCGTGTCGCTACCAAAACTGACTTGCAACACCTACGCGATGAACTCAAGGCCGACATGCTTAATCTGCGTAACGAGTTCAAGGCCGACATACAAGCTCTTCAGTTGAGTTTTGAAACAACGCTAGAAAAAAGACTTCACGAGCAAACGAAATGGTTCATTACGACCATGATCGCTATGAACGCTGTGACAGTTGCCGTGGCAGTTGCGCTATCGAAACTGATTTAGCCACCACTAAGCGCCATCTCATGTCCATCATCCGGCACAGTGAGATCATCGCGGTTTTCTAAATAGCCTTCTGGCAACACCACTTTGATTGGTCCGTTGGTATGACCGCGAGCGAAGCGTTCCCCACCTTCAACCAATCGCATTGAGTGATCAAGCCCCGCCGCCACCCGTTCAAGGTCTGCAAATGTGGCAGCCGTGGAAAAAGAACGGCGCACTTCTGAACCAACTGGATACCCCGTGAGATACCAGCCGCAATGTTTACGGAAGTTGCGAATGCCGAACTCAGGACCCATGATCTGCATCAACCCTTGAGCGTGTTCCAACATCACACCAAGAACAAACCCGAGATCTGGCGATGCTTGCACTTCTTCGCCGCGAAATGCATTCACCAAGTCGCGAAACAACCACGGCTTACCAAGACATCCACGCCCCACCACAACACCGTCGCATCCGGTTTGGTTCATCATGTCAACAGCATCTTGTGCTTCCCAGATGTCTCCGTTACCAAGAACAGGAATGCTTGTCACAGCTTGTTTCAGTTCAGCAATCTTTTCCCAATGAGCATGACCGGCATAGTGCTGTTCTGCGGTGCGCGCATGCAACGCAATCATGGCGATTCCTGCGTCTTCAGCGGCTTTTCCGGTGTCGAGGAATGTGGTGATGTCGTCGTTGATACCAATGCGAAATTTGCACGTAATGGGCACGCCAAACGGTGCTGCCGCTGCCACCGCAGCATCCATAATTGCGCGAGTTAAGTTTCGTTTCACTGGAACTGCCGCACCGCCACCTTTGCGTGTCACCTTTGTGGCGGGACAGCCAAAGTTCATATCTATGTGATCTGCAATGTCTTGTTCACACAAGGCGCGAACTGCTCGGCCGACAAACTCAGGGTCGCTGCCATAAATCTGCAGACTACGAAAATCTTCATTCGGCGCAAACGCCACCATCTTCTTTGTCTTCTCATTGCCGTGCACCAATGCAGCAGCCATCACCATTTCGCTTACGTAAATAAGGCCAGGACCAAAAGAGCGACACTGCGCACGAAAGGGAATGTTTGTAACGCCAGCCATAGGTGCGAGTACTACAGGGATGGGAAACTCGCGACCACGCAAGACAAGTGGATGCCGTGTCATCGCGGAACCGCGTCGAGTTTCAGGTTTGGATACGCACCACATGCCAAGGAGCTAGGGCCGTCCGCACCTAAACGATGCCACGCTGCTGCTGCAATCATCGCTGCGTTGTCTGTGCACATGGCCCGACTAGGCAGAGCCACCTTGAAACCGGCTGCTGCTCCCCGTTCGCTCATCTGCGCGCGAAGAAGTGAGTTCGCAGAAACGCCTCCACCCAACACAATTCCTTTTGCGCCAATCTGTTGAGCGGCACGAATAGTTTTCGTACACAGCACATCGACCACTGCGGCCTGGAATGATGCCGCAACGTCAACGTTTGCGACATCGGGATTCTTTTTCACATAGTTGATGACTGAGGTTTTGAGTCCACTGAAGGAAACATTTAATCCGTCGTGTTCCATGGCTCGTGGGAAATCGATTGCCTCAGCATTACCTTGCGACGCAATACGGTCAATCACTGGCCCACCCGGATACCCGAGATCTAAGTATCGAGCCACTTTGTCGTAAGCCTCACCTGCTGCATCATCAATGGTTCGGCCGAGCACTGTGTAGTCGCCATGACCACGCATTTCAATAATCATTGTGTGTCCACCAGAGACAAGAAGAACTACTAGTGGAAATTGAAGCGTTGGATCATCAAGAAGCCCAGCGTATAAATGCGCTTCGAGGTGATTCACACCGATAAACGGCTTATCCCACACCAAAGCCAAAGACTTTGCCGCAGATACACCAACAAGTAACGCACCAATCAAGCCTGGCCCTGCAGTTGCAGCGACTGCGTCGATACGTGAAGGGAGAATTCCTGCTTCAGTAATCGCAGATTGCATCACCGGAATCAGTGCTTCCATATGAGCACGGCTAGCAACTTCTGGAACTACTCCACCAAAGCGAGCATGAATTTCTATCTGGCTAGAAACGATGGACGACAAAACATCATTGCCACCCATCACCACAGATGCGGCAGTTTCGTCGCAGCTAGTTTCCAACGCGAGAATGACTGTTGACTCGTTCACAACAAAATTGCTCATGGTCGTCTCGCTTCAATGAGTCGTACACGTTCCATAAATTCACTGGTGTCAACACCATGAGCCCACATAATGATGGCATCGTCTTTGTTTTCGTAATACTTCTTACGAATACCAGCTGGCACAAAACCAAAACGCCTGTACAACGACTGCGCAGCAACATTTGTATGGCGTACTTCAAGAGTCATCGCAGTGCATCCACGATCGTGAGCCAAGATGGATAGGTCGATCATCATTTCTGTTGCAACGCCACGACCCTGCCATGCTGGATCAACTGCGATATTTGTGATGTGTGCGTCGTCGCCGCTAAACCACATGCCGCCATACCCCACCAACACATCGCCAACATATGCCACAAGGTAATACCGCGAACCCGTGCGCATCTCTGATAGTTCGGTCACAAATGTGCGATGTGTCCATGGCTTTGGATACAGCTGTTCTTCAATGTCAAGAATCCGACGCAGATGGCGACGGCGCATGATTTCAGTCGTCAATGCATCGGTCGCGCGTTCACGGAGGAAACTCATGATGCTGCCCCACGAGTTTGCCAATTGATCTCTGCATCTGGCGCGCGTAGATACATTGGTTCAACAGCGCCAGGCAAAACGGTGTCGTCTGCAGCAAGTCGTTGACCAGCGAGCGTGACTAAATGAGTTGCTAACGGGTACGAACCAGATGCCCCCAGGAATTGCGCCCACTGCAATGCTTGGAAGACTTCTAGGTGGCGATCAAAGCCGCTACCAACACACACAATTTCTTCACCACGGTCTGCGAGATGTACTGCAAGATCTTCTGGAGACGACACAACAGGCTCGGTGATGCGTTGTGGTTCTGTACCAATTGCGCGCATGCGGTACAACGCCCAGTACACCTCGCCACGTCGAGCGTCTAATGAAGCAGCCACTACCGACTCAGACCAATGTGCGTTCATTGCAACTACATCAAGACTGCACACCGGAATCATTGGCAACTCGAGTGCCCACGCAATTGATTGCGCAGCGGCAATGCCAACCCGCATTCCCGTGAAGAGCCCTGGGCCAACATCTACGGCAACTGCAGAAAGGTCAGACATCTCTGCTTCGGCTTGCTGCATCACAAACTGAATCATTGGGGTCAGCGACTCTGCATGTCGGCGATCGCTCGCCAACATTGAATGCGCACGTACGCCGCGATAATCGCCAAGCGCTACACCCACGTGCTCGACCGATGTTTCAATACCAAGAATCATTAGTTCACACTCCATGTGCGAACTGCAGTGGCCAGTTGATCCCAGCGTGAATCCCATCCGTGGCCCGACACCGAAATGGTGATGTCACGTTCATCCTCAGTGTCATCGTTGTGCGCAAGGTGCACAGTGAGCGCATCACCGAGAACATCAGTGGCCACATCGCCCCATTCCACCACCACAACAGAACCCATATCGGCTAATTCACGAAGCCCGAGATCTTCTACTTCTGCTCGACTAGACAAGCGATACAAATCTGCGTGCTGAATTGGAATACGACCAGAGGTGTAACTCTGCACCAAATTGAAAGTAGGCGAAGAGACATACTCTTCAGAATCAACACCAAGTGCGTTGGCAAAACCAATGGTGAATGCAGTCTTTCCTGCACCCATGTCGCCAGACAACACGACCATGTCTCGTGGTCGTACTAGACGCGCAATTGCAGCAGCAATGAGATGCGTGTCGTCAACCCCGCGAGAAAGACAATCAATCATTGGTATCGCCGACCAATTCGTGAACTAATGCCGCACACAATCTCATAACCAATGGTGCCAGTTGCGCTCGCCCATTCGTCTGCGGTTACAACGTGCTCACCTTGACGACCAATCAATACCACTTCATCGCCCACCATGACAGAAGAATCTGTTCCACAATCAATCATGAGCTGGTCCATAGTGATGGTTCCTGCAAACTGACGTGGCACGCCATTCAATAAAACGCCAACTGTTGTTTCACCCAATGCTCGCGGCACACCGTCGGCATATCCCAAAGGAACTGTGGCTATCAACGTTGCGGCATCAACTGGGCGACGCAGCCCATATGACACTGCTTCTCCTGCTTCAATCCAACGAACAGCAGACACACGGCTCTTCAGTGCAAGTGCAGGAATTAACCCACGACATAGTTCTTTTACCCCGTCACCTGGAAGCAATCCATACATCGCAATACCAAGACGCACCATAGAAAAACGTGAGTCCGGATTGGCCAACGCTGCAGCACTATTTGCCGCATGGACGAGTGGAGGTTCAATACTGTGCGCAGCAAGTTCTGTAAGAACCTCATTAAACAATCTCAATTGCTCAATATTTGCTGGATGCTCAGGGGAATCAGCTACAGCGAAGTGTGTGTACACACCTTCTAGCAAGACCGAGTCAAAAGACTGCATAAAACGAATCAGCGAGAGTGTCTCGCGTGGTGCAACACCGACGCGATGCATACCCGTGTCGACCTTGACATGTACGCGCGCAACCTTGCCTGAAGCAGACGCAGCGTTAGCTAATACAGCAACACCGCGCGTCGTGGTAACGGTGGCTGTGAGTTCGTACCCCACTAGCAATTCGGAAAGTTCTGCCGGCTGTTCGCTCAACACCAAAATTGGTGCAGTGACACCAGCGCGTCGCAAAGCAACACCTTCGTCCATGAGTGCCACACATAGACCTTCGGCTCCGGCGTTCAATGCAGCATTAGCAACCGGAATTGCGCCGTGCCCATATGCATTGGCTTTCACTACGGCCCACACCTTGGCGGGCGCAACACGCTCGGCCACAATCGCAACGTTGTGCTGAATAAGCCCAGTGTGCACTTCTGCCCACGCCCAACGCGAAGAGAAATCAGCAGACACCAGACATCACCTCACTCAGTACATCAGAAATCAACGCAACAACATCACGTGCAATGGCACCTTCCGTTGGTAATGACGAACCAGCCATGCCATGAATAAACGCTCCCGCTGCTGCTGCTTCTGGCGCTGCTAATCCACGGGCCAAGAATGCACCAATAATTCCTGCCAAAACATCACCTGTACCGGCAGTGGCAAGACGCTCATCACCAGACGCAACGAGATACACCTGTCCATCGGGAGAACAAATAATGGTGGTTGGTCCTTTGCGCACAATGGTGCATCCCGTTCGAGCGGCCAAAGCTTTCGTAGCGCCAATGCGATCAGGGCTGCCAGCGTCACCTCCAAGAACTGCGAACTCTCCGTCGTGAGGTGTCAACACTGTTGGTGCTGTGCGTGCAGTGAGTGTGTCTAGTTTTCCCGTGGGGTCTACGGCTGCGCTCAAACCATCACCATCGATAACCATCGAAATGGCGCATGCCAACACAGAACGAACTTGAGCTCCAACGTCATCGCCGCGTCCGAGACCGGGCCCGATGACTAATGATTGGAACCGTTGCACATCTTGCCCAATGAATGCTGCCCAGTTTTCCTCGGGCAGAACCTTGCCAACTACTTCAGTGGGAACATTGAATGATGCGTCACCAGCACGCCACGACAAATGCACCATTCCTGCTCCGGCGCGCATTGCAGCCATGCTCACAAGTGACGCTGCGCCACCCATACCTGCACTGCCAGCAATCACTCGCACGGCACTGTTCCATTTATGAGAAACACGATCTCGTGGCGGCAGCCAAGCTGCAACATCTGTTGCTTCAATGAGAAACGCAGTGTCATCATCAAGAGGGTCGATGCCTACATCAACAATGTCGATCTCTCCACAAAAAGATGGACCATCGCCAAGCAGCATGCCTGTCTTTGGTGCGCCAAAAGTGACGGTGCGGTTTGCGACCAACACACTGGAGTTCACAGAACCATCAAGGGCATTCACGCCGCTTGGAATGTCTACGGCAAGAACTGGAACATCGAAAACAAATGGCGGAGTCCACGAACCGTGAAAACCAATTCCATAGGCAGCGTCGATCACAAGGTCGGCGTAACGCGAGTCAATAAATTGCCCGCCCGCATCGTCTGCGTTCATCAAAGTTGTGGCAGCACCCCACTGTTGTAGCCATTGCGCTGCAACACGGCCGTCGTCTCCGTTGTGGCCCTTGCCAACTATGACCAGAACTTTCTTGCCATACGACCCGCCGAGCATCTTGCGAGCGACCTGTGCCACTGCATAGCCAGCACGTTCAATAAAGACAGATTCGTGATGTTCGCCAGCGGATGACAATGCGGCCGCATCAGCGAGCTTCATTTGCTCTGGCGTCAGGACAGCAATCACCCTGTAAGCGTATTAGGAGTATGGCAATCCGAGACGCTGTTAGAGGGCGGCTACTACAGCCATTGCAACAGAATCTGTATGGGTAATGGAAACATGCCAGCCATCTACTCCACGATTCGTTGCCAATTCCAAAGCCCGACCAGTGACCACCAGTTCAGGAGCACCAGAGTCAGCACTATGCACAGAGACATCGTGGAAATCGAATGCACCAAGACCCACGCCCAATGCCTTCATGGTTGCTTCGCGAACAGCAAAACGCGCAGCTAACGAACCAGCATCATCGACGCGACCAGAGAGCGACGTCAGTTCCTGTTCTGTGAACAAACGATTGCGTAAATGCGGTCTGCGAATGAGCAACTCACGAAAACGTTGAATATCAACGGCGTCAATCCCGATGCCCTGCATTACTGATTGCCACCAGTGCGCCACAGGTTGGCGCTTTCAGATACCGGATTGATGAGCAGATCAGCAATGGCAACTTCGGCGAGACGATCTTCTCTGAAAGCGCCTTCGGATTCTGTTACCCAGTCCACAAGGCGGTCGTATCGGCGGTCATACCCCTGCAGAACTTGGCGCACGGTTGAAGCGCTCATGCTTTCTCTAAATGCAACGTGCACAAGCGTGATGCCGACAGTCTCGGCACCCTTTACTTCAGGAACGAAGATAACTGTGCGTCCATCTTTACGACCCCGAGCAACTAATACTTCTTGTTCTGCGGCCACCCGACGCTTTGTACCCATGAGCGATGTGTTTGCTTCTACGCGCGAAGACAATTGCAATGCGAGTCCGCCGCGTTCAACAATCGAGATGGTTGCAACATTCAAAGTTGGATCACCACTGATTGCATATCTTGTGTATCCGACTACGGAATCAACTGCAGCGTCGAGAGCGGCAAGAACTTTCAGTGTTGCGTACGACAATTGTTCGCGAGCCGCACCAGCATCTACAACGGCCTTGACCAGTGCACGGTCAAACAGACCTTCTTCGCTTCGAGAAATGCCAACGGTGACAGTCTTTGCCTGATGTTTGATGGCATCGATTGGACGAGTGAGTTCATCTATGCCGCGCGTCAACGCCGCTACAAGATCATCGAGGAGTACTGCAGGCGAGGCAACTTTGCCTGTCTCTCGCTGATATGTCTGCAATGGTTGAGGGCCAGTGACCGTGCGCAACATAGCCACTAACTGCACAGCCGTAGACGCCTCGAGGTTGCCGTCATATTGGCCAGTACGTAAAGCGGCAAAGAATTGTTGAGCCACAGGAAGAATTTGGCGCTCTACTTTTCCGAGAGCATCATCACCAGTGCCACCACGACCAACAATGAGTTCCACTACTTCGCGCAATTGGCGCAATGGCTTAGCTAGTGCATCGATAGCAAGAGCAGCTTCGTACCCGAAGAGATGGCCCACCATGGCAGACAACACAAAAGCTAGTGCTGGGTCTGCAACAGGAACAGACACAACTGCTGCTGCAGCATCGAAGCGTGTCTCGCCTTCTGTTGCAATAACAATTGGCACTGCTTTGTGAGCCTTAAAGATTGCTACTTCTTTTGCGACGTCTGCAGCTGTTCCCTCGGAGAGCCCCGCAGCACACACAATGATCATTGGTTCACACGAAAGGTCAATATGTTTCTTGTCCTCGGTAATGTCACACGAGATGGACTTGTAACAAAGTTCGGAAAGTTTGATTCGCACTTCATTGGCCGCAACAGTATTTGGACCGCTTCCTACAACTGCCCAATACCGACGCGATGGTGCATACTCATGAGCGATTGCAGCGATACTGCTGCGCTGGGCAAGGACAGTTTCCATTGCCGATGGCATGTCGATGAGTGAAGACAAAATTCGGTGCATACGTTCCGGATGTACACGACCTGTTGCTTGCGCAACCGCGCATGACAAGATTGCACCTGCTGCCACTTGGGCATAAAACGCCTTAGTACTAGCAACGCTCATCTCAACATCGCGACCATCTGAGGTGTAGTACACACCATGTGCTTTGCTGGCCAACTCGCTGCCACGCCTGTTAACGATTGCAAGTACCGATGCGCCACGAGACACGACAAGGTCGACAGTTCTGTTTGTATCTGTTGTGGTTCCACTTTGACTCACTGCGATAACAAGCATGTCGGACATCTCTGTTGACATAGCGAAACCCGACAACTCAGTAGCAGTGAGAGCTTCAACGTGAATAGACGAATCAAGCAATGAGCCAAGCACTGGCACGAGCGATGTCCCGGCGACTGCGGCGGTTCCCTGACCAATGATACGAATTCGCTTGATAACGCCCGACCGAATTTTCTCAACTATCGCGGAAGGCAATGTGAATTCGTCTAACTCTGGAACGAGTAAACCATTGTTCTCTACTGTGCGACCACGAATGGTCTTTCGAAAACTACGAGGTGCTTCGCGAATCTCCTTAAGCAAGAAGTGGGGCGCATCTCCACGATCAATATCGCGAGTCGTGACTTCGGCGATGTGTACATCTGCAGTAGATAGTGGAATAGGTGTTCCGTCGTAGGCATACATTGAAATGCCCTCCAACGTTCCTGCGCCAGCCTGAGACAGACGCACTACTTGACCACGAGAACTTGGCTGATCTTTATGTAATGGTGTCTCACCATCAAGACGGATGTATTGAAGAGTTTCTTCTACTGTTCCGTAGGTCTCACTCGCAACAATGAACCGATCTTCTGCAAGACCTACATACAAGCCTTGGCCACTGCCATGTAATGCCAAGTACATTTCGCCAGGCTCGTCAGCTGAGCAATACCCGATTGCAACACTTCCCTCGAACTGCGTAACGGCATTAAGAAAAGCGTCGAGCGAAGACGCACCACCGAGACGACCACGATCAACCAGTGCAGGAATGACTTTGGCGTCGGTGGTGATCGGGTCAGCGAAACGAAGATTGTGACGCACTTTCAGGTCGGCATGGTTGTCGACGTCGCCATTCAGAACCGCAACTGAGACTGAATCATTTCCGCCCGCAATTTCTTCCCCATTCACTGGGTGCGCATTAGGTTCAGAGATGATTCCGACGCTTGCCCAACGTGTGTGTCCCAGCACCACTGTTTGTGCATCCGGAACAGACAGGACGCGGCGCAATAAATCGTCGGCTGCTACTTGTTCGCGAATGTGTTTGGTGTTGTCACCTAGTTCGCCAATCTCGGCAGCCGCTTTGTAAACAAAAACTATTGTCGCTCCACTATGTCGAACACTTCCACTGGCAAACAATGGGTCCGATGTTCTCTGGGCTACTGCATCCTGGAGATCATTAGAAATCTGCGTGAATGATGCAGACGACACAAGGACACTGATACCTGCGGAATCACGGCCACGTACTTCCATACGATCGAGCGCAGAGAGCGACTGTTGAATACTGAGATACCCGGCAAGTGACGACTCTGAGGCGTTACGACCAGCCAATGAATGCACTGCATCTGCAGTACGCAATCGATCCCTGCGCAAAGACCATGAAGCATCACGAACCTGTGACAAACGCGCGGAATCTGCATCGAGAGTTGCCGTATCTACATGAAGCGCATCAATGCGTTCTTCTTCACGATTAGCGAGGGCGTCGATGGCATCGAGGCGGACAACAATCTCGCCAACAAGCGACAGGTTGCCCGCAAGCGTGCGAATACCGGCGTCGCCACGCAACAATTGGTCGGCAGCAATCAAAGCATGCGACATTTCGCCAATGTCTGCAGAACTTAGAGCAGCATCAAGTAAAGCAATGATGTCTTTAGGCTCTGGCGCTACTCGCCCGGTTGGGCGAGGCAAGATACCAATAATGCCGCACATATCTATAGGTTACTAAGCCGTCTCGGCCTAGTGCTTCCCTTCGATGCTTCCACCGTGAACGGCAATAAGCGCAAGAGCAAGAGCATCCGCTGTGCTGTGTGCGAGTGATTCATTTGCCGCTTCCACCATGACTCGCACTAATGGCTCCGTGCCAGATGCGCGCACCAAAATTCTGCCTTCGTCACCCAGTTCCTTTTCCGACGCAGCAATTTGCAACGCAATATCTGCAACAGGATCATGAACACGATTCTCTGTGCGCACATTGATGAGAACTTGTGGGTAGGTCTCCATAATTGTCACCGCTTCGTCGAGCGATTCTTTGGAACGCACCAAGTACTCACACAAAACAAGTGCAGCAAGTAAGCCATCGCCCGTTGTTGCGTGAGCGCGATGCACGATGTGACCACTCTGTTCTCCACCCAACACAAAGTCATACTCATCTAGCGCCACTAAAACATTGCGGTCACCTACTGGTGTCACCACTACGTCCACATCATGATTTCTCATTGCGTGATGGAAACCAAGATTCGACATGACCGTTACAGCAACACCCTTGTTGCGCAACAGTCCTCGTGACGAAAGATCGAGTGCAGCGATTGCCATGAGATAGTCGCCATCAATCACTCGGCCAGTTGCAGTGACAGCCATGAGTCGGTCGCCGTCACCATCGAATGCAATGCCAAGATCTGCTCGAGTCGCAATGACATGCTGCGCTAATGCCTGCGGAGATGTTGCACCACATTGTTCATTTATATTTCGGCCATTTGGCGATGCATTGATTACTTCTACACTTGCTCCAGCTACATGGAATACTTCAGCAGCAACTGATGACATTGCACCGTGCGCACAGTCCAACACAACAGATAAGCCTGCTAACGAACCACCGATGATGTTGAATCGGTGCGTTGCGTATTCCGCAACAATATGAGAAGCGTCGTGAACAGTGCCGAGAGCAACAGGTGCTGGCTCTGCCGTGAGCGCATGCCATACGCGCTCAATCTCTATTTGTTCAGCGTCATCTAATTTGACGCCGCCAGATGCAAACACTTTGATGCCGTTATCAGCCCACGGGTTATGCGATGCAGTAATTGCAATCCCCACCCAACCGTTGCGCTCAGACGCAAAAGCAACTGCCGGCGTTGGTGCAACTCCTAATAGATAGACAGGTACGCCTTCTGCTGCACAACCATCGATGATTGCTTTCTCTAATGCAGGGCCACTTTCCCGTGTATCGCGGCCAATAACTACTGCTAGAGGCTGAAGAACACGTGAGGTTGCACGCGCAAGGTCACGAGCTAGTTCAGGAGTGAGTTCATCGATGGCAACGCCACGGACACCATCTGTTCCGAAGTGCAACATGCAGTGGTCTTTTCAATAACGCGCGCAAAGCCCGCGTAACGAAATTATCGCTTGGTGAACTGAGGCGCCTTACGCGCCTTCTTGAGACCGTACTTCTTGCTTTCCTTACGACGTGAGTCGCGAGTAAGAAGACCGGCCTTCTTCAATGCAGGACGTGTTTCAGGATCCATCTCGATAAGTGAACGTGCAATCGCCATGCGAAGTGCACCGGCTTGACCGTTTACTCCGCCGCCGAAAATGTTTGCATCGATATCGAAAGACTGTTCACGATCAACTACGCGCAATGCCTCGGTAACAACCATGCGCTGTGTTGCTGTGGTGAAGTACGCCTCGATTGGGCGACCATTTACAGTGAGCTTGCCAGAACCAGCGCGCACAACTGCGCGAGCAACTGCTTCTTTACGACGACCAGTTGTCTGAGTGAGAGGTGTGTTAGCCACGATAATTCCTTAGTGATTTAGCGAGCCTTGGCAGCGCTGAGGTCGAGTGCGATTGGAGACTGTGCAACGTGTGGGTGTTCTGCACCTGCATACACTTTGAGCTTCTTGACCATCTGGCGACCAAGTGTTCCCTTTGGCAACATGCCAGCAACGGAACGTGCGATTGCATCGGCAGGCTTGCGATCGAGAAGGTTCTGATATGTCTCGCTCTTCAAACCACCTGGGTAACCCGAGTAGGTGTACACCATGTTCTTTTCTGATTTACCAGATGTCATAACGATCTTTGATGCGTTGATGATGATGACGTGATCGCCCATGTCCATGTGAGGTGCAAAGACTGGTTTGTGCTTGCCGCGCAAAATACGTGCAACTTCTGTGCACACGCGACCAAGGACAAGGCCTTCGGCGTCGACGATGTACCAGACACGCTGGATTTCACTGGCTTTCGGAGAATAGGTACGCATGAGACTTCCTTATGGGTGGCCCAACCCGGGCCGCCGGAACCCCGCAAAAAGGGGGCTTGGTAAGGATAGGGGCGTATTAGGCCACACGGCAACCGTCGAAAGAGGATTCACGAATGTGGCCGAGGATGCACTCTCACCCCGTCGTAGCCCACATCCCAGAAGGTCAAGCCCTGAGCGGGGGCAACGGCAGAACCGTGGGCCCGATCGCGGGCCAACAAGACCGCTCGGGTATCACTGGGCGGGCGCCTCCCCCGACCTACATCCACCAAGAAACCTACGATTCCTCGCACCATCTGGTGGCAGAAGGCATTTGCTCGAATATCGAACACGGCGAGCCCGCCGTCTTCGGCTGTCCACTTTGCGGAGAATAAATACCGGTGACTAGTTCTGACGGGCTCTCCTTCACCTTCCAATGGCTTTCGACAAAAGGCCGCAAAATCTTGTTCCCCATACAACGCATCACAGGCCAAATTCATCAGTGGGATAGACAACGGTTCTCGCACGTGCCATGAACGATCAACCAACATTGGTTGCGGTTCCCATGTATTCACCACGGTGTATTTGTATTGTCGCCACGTTGCGCTGTAGCGAGCATCGAAATCATTACCTACCCATTGCGCATCCGAGACCGCAATGTGTGGCGCACACAAACCGTTCACGCTGCGCACTAAACGATGCAGATTCATTGCTTCGGGAATATCGCATGTGATGACTTGCCCTATTGCGTGCACACCTGCATCGGTGCGACCTGCAGTACTGAGATGAACAGGGTGTCGAACAATGGTGGAGATTGCATCGGTGAGAACACCTTCAATTGTGTTGTACGCAGGATTGATTTGAAATCCGTTGTATGCAGCGCCGTGGTACCCCACACGCAAACGAACCCGCCGTAAGGCGGGTTCGTTCATAACGTTTTGTTCCGGTTCCATGACCGGGATGAATCAGATCAGTTCGATGCGCGCCATTGGCGCAGCGTCGCCCTGGCGATTGCCAAGCTTCAAGATGCGTGTGTATCCACCGTTACGGGTGTTGTAACGCGGTGCAACTTCGTTAACAAGCTTTGCTGTCATTTCCTTGTCACCGAGGTAACCCTGAATTTGACGAATGCGGTGAACGCGAAGTGGTGAATCTTCCTGTGCCTTTTTGGCCTTGGTGATTAACTTTTCTGCAATTGGACGCAATGCCTTGGCTTTTGCCTCGGTGGTAACGATTCCTTCTGCAGCGAAAAGTGAAGCAGCCATGTTGGCCATCATGAGGCGCTGGTGCTGTGCACTTCCGCCGAAACGTGGTGCGCGACGTGGTGTTGGCATGGTGGTCTCCTAAATTCTCGTAATTATGCGCGAAGCGTGAGGCCGCGCTCGTCGAGCTTCTGGATGATTTCATCCAGGCTCTTCTGGCCAAAGTTGGTGATGTTCAAAAGGTCATCGGTGCTCTTCAACAAAAGCTCACCAATGGTGTTGATCTGTCCGCGCTTCAAGCAGTTGCGTGGGCGCTCGCTGAGGTCGAGATCTTCGATTGGAAGGTCAAGGTCAGGAACTCCGACATTTGCGCCCATTGGCTCACTGAGCTCAAGCGACTGTGGCTCTTCAGACAAAGTTGCAATGAGGTCGACAAGTGAACGAAGTGTTGCTGATGCTGACGCAAGAGATTCACGTGGAGAGATTGAACCATCGGTCTCGATGTCGAGAACAAGGCGATCGTAGTTTGTGCTTTGCGCAACGCGAGTTGGCTCTACTTCAAACATGACGCGACGTACTGGAGAGAAGATCGAGTCAATGGGGATGACACCAATGATGCGGCTCTCTGCATCGCGATCGGTTGAAAGGTAACCACGTCCGCGCTCGAACGTAATGTCGAGTGCCAACTGTGCTCCTGCATTCAATGTTGCAAGGTGCAGTGATGGGTTCAAGATGTCGATATCAGCTGTTGTTGGAATGTCTGCAGCGGTAAGAACCATTGGGCCCTTTACATCGATGCGCACAACGACTGGTTCGTCGCTACGAGAAACAACGACAACATCTTTCAAGTTCATGATGAACTCTGTGATGTCTTCGGTCATTCCCTTGATAACGGTGAACTCGTGCTCAACTCCGTCGAACTTGACAGTGGTAATTGCAGCACCCGGAATAGATGACAACAACGTACGACGCAATGAGTTACCAATTGTGTGGCCAAAGCCAGGCTCAAGTGGGCCAACTGCAAAACGCTGGCGTGTTGGGTGGTCGTCGCCGATTGCTTCGACTGATGGGCGTTGGATAACAAGCATGATTCGCTCCTGGTGGAAGGGCTAGGGGTTACTTTGAGTACAACTCAACGATGAGTTGTTCGCGGACGGGTACGTCGATGTGCTCGCGCTGAGGCAAATCACGAACAGTGACTTGCTTGTCTCCAGCTTCGAGCCAACCAACAAGTGGACGGTCGAGTGTGTCGATGTTGTGTTGAATCTGGATCATGTCGCGAGCTTTTGGAGCAAGTGCAATGACTTGTCCACGCTTCACACGAAATGATGCAATGTCAACGCGCTTGCCATCGACCTGAATGAGGCCGTGGTTGACGAACTGACGTGCTTGAGGGCGAGTTGCTCCCCAACCGGCACGGAACACGATGTTGTCGAGGCGCTGCTCGAGAAGGCGAAGCAAGTTTTCACCAGTTGGCCCAGCCAAGCGTGATGCTTCTTCGTATGTGCGGCGGAATTGACGCTCGAGTACTCCGTAGATGTACTTAGCCTTCTGCTTCTCTTGCATTTGAGCAAGGTATTCACTACCTGCGTTACGACGACGTGTACGACCGTGTTGACCTGGAGGGAACGGACGACGATCAAGAGCCTTTGAGCCCTTGGCGTTTTCGAAAATGTTTGTGTTAAGGCGGCGCGAGATACGCACCTTGGGTCCGGTGTAACGGGCCATGATTAGCTCCTACGACGCTTTGGCTGACGGCAACCGTTGTGTGGGACAGGAGTGACATCCTTGATACCCGACACTTCGATGCCAAGATTCTGAATAGAACGCAATGCTGTATCGCGACCAGAACCTGGTCCCTTTACGTGCACTTCGGCGCGACGAAGACCATGCTCCATTGCAGCCTTGCCAGCCTTCTCTGCTGCCATTTGTGCAGCAAAAGGAGTTGACTTACGTGAACCTTTGAAACCAACACCACCAGAAGAAGCCCACGCGATGACGTTGCCTTCTGAGTCGGTGATGGAAACGATTGTGTTGTTGAACGAACTCTTGATGTGAACTACACCAGAAGTTACGTTCTTGCGCTCGCGCTTACGTGGACGACGTCCGCCTGCTTGTGCCTTGGCCATGGGTCTACCTCACTGCCTTCTTCTTGTTAGCAACAGTCTTCTTTGGTCCCTTACGTGTGCGCGCGTTTGTATGCGTGCGCTGTCCACGGACGGGAAGACCCTTGCGATGGCGAACACCTTGAAGGCATCCGATTTCGATCTTGCGCTTGATGTCCTGCTGCACATCGCGGCGCAGGTCACCTTCGACGGTGATGTTCTGGTCGACCCAACCACGAATGCGATTCACTTCATCTTCAGTGAGATCGCGTACGCGAGTGTTGGGGCTTAGTCCGGTTGCATCACAAATTTTTTGTGATGTCGAACGACCGATTCCAAAAATGTATGTCAACGAAATCTCCAAGCGCTTTTCGCGCGGGATGTCGACGCCAGCAATACGTGCCATATATATACGTTTCCTTCGTTGACTTTCTAACCCTGGCGCTGCTTATGGCGCGGGTTTTCGCAGATCACCATTACTCGTCCGTGACGACGAATGACCTTGCACTTTTCACAAATTTTCTTGACGCTTGGGCGTACTTTCATTGCGTTCTCACTTGAACCTGTATGTAATGCGACCTCGGGTGAGGTCGTATGGGGTGAGTTCCACCTGAACTTTGTCGCCTGGAAGAATACGGATGTAGTGCATACGCATTTTTCCAGAGATATGAGCGAGCACGTTGTGGCCGTTCTCTAATTCCACGCGAAACATTGCGTTCGGCAGGGATTCGAGAATCGTGCCTTCGAACACGATCGCATCTTCTTTCGCCTTAGCCAGGGTGGTCTCCTTGATGGTTGGGACAGGATGCCCCAATAGCAGACTTGCGATAGGGGCGAGTGGCAATGCTATCGGCGTATTTCCCAAGCGCCAAGTGGCCATCACCGTCTTTGTTCAACAGCTCGGGTCAACCTCTCGAAGACCTCGTCTGGGGCTCCCACCCCATCGACGGTCACCAGGCGACCAGTCGAGCCGTAAAAATCAATCAGTGGCTGGGTCTGGGATTCATAGAGGTCAAGACGGCGATTGATGGCCTCTGGGGTGTCATCGTCACGCTGGACCACGTCCCCACCGCAGTTCTCACAGGTCCATGGCTGAGGTTCATTGCCTGTGGCCTGATAGTTGGCGGCGCAATCGCGACACATGCGCCGGGCCGAAAGGCGCGAGAGCACCAGGCCACGGGGTACATCGAGGTCGATGACCATATCTATGGGTCGTTTGGCCGTCACGGCATCGAGCGAGACCGCCTGGGCAACGGTACGAGGGAAGCCGTCGAGAATGTACCCACGGACCCGAGCATCGTCCTGGTCGAGGCGCTCAGTAATAATGCCAACCATGATGTCGTCTCCCACGAGACTGCCCGAGTCAATTACGGCCTTTGCCATCTTGCCGAGCTCAGTGCCCTCACGCACGGCAGCACGCAACATGTCGCCAGTGGAGATATGAGGAACTACAAAGTGACGAGACAAACGAATGCACTGCGTGCCTTTGCCCGCACCTTGGCGGCCCAACATTACGATCCTTGCTCCAGGAATCATCTCAACCTCTGAACACCCAATTGGGTATACCACTGCCCCACAGGGCCAGTGGTCACTTCAAGAAACCCTCGTAATTACGCAACATGAGTTGGCTGTCAATCTGACGCATCAACTCAAGTGCAACACCAACAGCAATCAACACCGTTGTTCCGGCAAACGGGAACGACTGAACATCTCCGACCCACAAAATGATGTACGGAAGAATTGCAATGAACGCAACAAACGTTGCGCCCGGCAAGGTGATGCGGTTAACAGCCTTTGCGAGATACCGCTCAGTTTGTTGTCCGGGACGAATACCAGGAATGAATCCACCTTGCTTACGCAATTGGTCTGCTTGACGAATGGGGTCGAAAGCAATGGAGTTGTAGAAATACGCGAACGCGACAATGAGCAAGAAGAATCCGACGATGTACACCATGTTTTGGCTATTCACTAAATAGTCATTGACGAACCTGGCAATAGAACCACGCCAACCTTCTGCACTACCCAACACATTTGAAAACAACACTGGCAAAAGAAGCACGGACGAAGCAAAGATGATGGGAACAATTCCTGCTTGGTTGACCTTCAGGGGGATGTACGTGCTTTGTCCGCCTGTCATACGGCGACCAACAACTCGCTTTGCAAACTGAACTGGAATGCGACGTTGTCCGAGTTCAACACGGACAACAGCAGCCAAAATGGCCAATGAAACCAGTACCAATACAGCAAACACTATGAACTTCTTGCTTTGCAAGATGGAGTAATAGCTATATGGAAGGCCAGACACAACCGATGCAAAAATGAGGATTGACATTCCGTTTGAAATACCTCGTTGGCTAATGAGTTCACCAACCCACATCAGCAACGCTGTTCCCGCAACAAGTGTTGGAATAACAAGAAGTGCTCGCGGCATAAATGGATCGAGAAGCACTACGTCTGGCGCCTGAGCGGCTGCACCAAAAAATGCTGAGCCATTTCCCTGACCGAAAATAAACGTAAGACCAGAGCCTTGCAACAATGCAATTGCAACTGCCACATAGCGAGTCCACTGGGTGATCTTGCGCTGGCCAACTGCACCCATTTCTTGCCACTCTTGCAACTTTGGAATGACTACGTTGAGCACCTGCATAATGATGCTTGCAGTGATGTACGGCATGATGCCGAGAGCAAAGATAGAGAACGAACCGAAAGCTCCACCAGAGAACAAGTTCAAGAAACCAAGCGCACCCTGCGATTTAGATGCTTCACGCAATTGCGCAACAGCAGTTGCATCGATACCAGGAACACGAAGTCCCGCACCGAATCGGTACACCATGATCATCGCAAGTGTGAAAAACACTTTCTTGCGAAGATCCTCCACCTTAAAGATGTTCTTCAGGTTTGAGAACACGAGTGACTCCTTGTGATTGCCGTGCTAGTAAGCAACGACTTTCTTAGCGGTTGGTAAATTGGTTTCCGTTTGCTGGAGGACGAATCTTATGTGGCAGTGGCAAGATCGTTACTGATCCGCCTGCTGCGATAATGGCTTGTTCTGCAGACTTAGAGACAGCGTGTGCTGACACTTTGACCGGAATCGAAATGGTTCCGCGGCCAAGAATCTTGACCAATGTTCCCTTGTGAGCAACACCTTCGGCAACCAAGATCTCTGGAGTCACTTCGGACAAACCCACATCGGTGAGTGCGTCGAGGTTGACTGCGTAATACTCAACACGGAATGGGTTATTGAAGCCCTTCAGTTTTGGAACACGTTGCTTCAATGGCATTTGGCCACCTTCGAAACCACGTGCAACTTTTCCGCGTCCGCGTGATTGCTGACCCTTGGTACCACGGCCGGCGGTCTTACCGCCCTTACCGCCTGTACCACGACCAACGCGCATACGGCGCTTGGAACTTCCTGGTGCTGGAGCGAGTTCATCTACGCGCATGATCAGTTGTTCTCCTGAACTTCAATGAGGTGCGGAACACGAGCAATCATGCCACGAATTTCCGGACGGTCGGGAAGAGTATTGGTATCACCAATCTTGGTGAGACCAAGTGCGCGAAGTGTTCCACGTGATTTTGGTTTTGCACCAATCTTGGAACGCTTCAACGTAACGGTAAGTGTCTTTTCAGCCATGACTAGTGAGCCTCTCCGGCTGCAAGAGCCTTCTGGCGCTCGTTATATGCATTCAACATGCCCTTAGGAGCGAAAGATTCGGCAGGAATTCCACGACGCTTTGCTACAACGTCTGGACGTTGCAATGTACGAAGGCCTTCGATTGTTGCGCGAGCAACGTTGATGGCGTTTGCAGAGCCAAGTGACTTTGCAAGAATGTCGTGAACACCAGCTTCTTCAAGAATGATTCGTGCTGCACCACCGGCGATAACACCAGTACCAGGAGCAGCAGGCTTCAACAACACGCGACCAGCACCGGAAATTCCGAGGATTGGGTGAGTGATGGTGGACCCTGCAAGAGCGACGTCGAACATGTTGCGCTTTGCTTCTTCGGTTCCCTTTTGAATAGCCAAAGGAACTTCCTTCGCCTTTCCGTAACCAAGACCAACGCGACCGTTGCCGTCACCAACTACTACAAGTGCGGTGAAGGAGAAACGACGTCCACCCTTCACAACCTTTGCAACACGGTTGATGTGAATGACACGCGACTCACGAAGAGCACCTGGCTCTGGTGGGGTTGTGCTGTTTGAGAATGAGTTGTTGAAGTTGCTCATCAGAATTCCAATCCTGCGTCACGGGCAGCTTGTGCTGCTGCTGCAACACGACCGTGGTAGGCGTAACCACCGCGGTCGTATACGACCGTAGTGATACCGGCTGCCTTGGCGCGCTGTGCGATAAGTTGTCCGACCTTTGTTGCTGCAGAGACAGTTGCGCCGCTATCGCTGCGCATGCCTGCTTCAACAGAGGAAGCAGCAGCAATTGTGTGACCGACTTCGTCGTCGATCAATTGCATGCTGAAGTGCTTGTTTGTGCGATGCACAGCAAGACGTGGTCGTGTTGCTGTACCGAAAATCTTTTTACGAACGCGACGGTGACGACGAAGGCGTGACTCGCGACGAATCTTTGCAATATTTGCCATGGTGAATCCTTAACTACCGAATCACTTCTTGCCGGTCTTGCCGGCCTTACGAAGAATGCGCTCATTGAGATAACGAACACCCTTGCCTTTGTATGGCTCGGGCTTACGGATGGAACGAATGTTTGCTGCAACTTGTCCGACAAGTTCTTTGTCAATGCCTTTGACAATGACGCGAGTCTGAACAGGAATCTCGAATGAGATGCCTTCTGGAGCAGGGACAACTACTGGGTGAGAAAAACCAAGTGCGAGACGAAGGTTTGCACCTTGTGCTTCTGCACGGTATCCAACGCCAACAATTTCGAGTTCTTTTGTGAACCCTTCAGTGACGCCGATGACCATGTTGTTCACAAGTGTGCGAGACAATCCGTGCAATGAGCGGTTTTGACGCTCGTCGTTTGGACGCTCTACAAGAATGGTTGACTCTTCTTTACGGACCACGATCTCACCAGGAATATCGCGTGAAAGAGATCCCTTAGGACCTTTCACAGTGACGGTGCGACCAGAAATGGTGACATCGACTCCTGATGGAACAGTGATGGGGGCTTTGCCGATACGTGACATTTTCGTTTCCTACTTTCGTCCCGAGCTCACCACACGAAGCACAGGACTTCGCCACCGACCTTGCGCTTGCGCGCTTCGCGATCGGTCATGAGACCTTGGCTAGTGGATAGAACTGCGACACCGAGGCCACCAAGAACACGAGGTACCTGCTTTGAGTTGCGATAGACACGCAAGCCAGGAGTTGATACACGTGTCAAACCACTGATGGTGCGGTGACGGTCGTTTGAATATTTCATTTGAACTGTGAGTTGGTTGCCCGGACCCTTAGTTGAAGGCGCGACGCTGTAGCTGTCGATGTAGCCCTCTTTCTTCAGGATTTCGGCCAATGCAACTTTTTGCTTTGACGATGGCATTACTACGGTGTCGTGCATCGCAACGTTTGCGTTGCGAAGACGAGTGAGCATGTCGGCGATTGGGTCAGTCATCATTTTGGTTACCTCACCAGCTCGCCTTGGTCACGCCTGGGATTTCCCCGGCGTGCGCCATCTCGCGCAAACAGATACGACAAAGTCCAAATTTGCGGTACACCGAACGGGCGCGTCCACACTTGCGGCAACGCGTATAACCGCGCACCTTGAACTTTGGCTTGGCATTTGCCTTGTTGATTTGAGAAATCTTGGCCATGTTCTACCTACTTCTTCTTACCGCCGCGGACGGGACCGCGACCCTTTGGCTTCTTGCGTGCGGGGGGTCCACCCTCGTTGCCACGCTTGAAGGGGAAACCGAATGCATCGAGAAGGGCACGGCCCTGCTCGTTTGTCGTTGCAGTGGTGACAATGGTGATGTCCATGCCACGTGGTGCGTCGATCTTGTCGTAATCAATCTCTGGGAACACTGTTTGTTCTGTGAGACCGAATGTGTAGTTGCCGCGACCATCCCATGAATGTGCAGGCAAACCGCGGAAGTCACGAATACGAGGAATCGCAACGGACAACAAGCGGTCGAAGAACTCCCACATGCGATCGCCGCGAAGTGTGACCTTGCAACCAATCGCTTGGTCTTCACGAAGCTTGAAGTTTGCGATGGCGTCGCGTGACTTTGTAACGATTGGCTTTTGACCAGAGATTGCTGTGAGGTCTGCAACTGCACCATCGAGCAATGACGGCTGCTGTGTTGCGCGGCCGACACCCATGTTGATGACAATCTTTTCGAGTTTTGGAACTTCCATTGCATTGGAAAGACCTAACTGAGCAAGCAACGCTTGCTTTACCTCGGCGTCGTAACGAGCCTTAAGGCGTGGAGCTGTGGTGGTTGCCATCAGACTTCCTCTCCTGTCTTCTTTGCGATACGCACCTTGGTGCCATCTGCATTGACCTTGTAACCAACACGAGTTGGTTTGCCCTTGACAACGAGCATCACATTTGATGCGTCGATAGGCATTGGCTTCTCGATGATTTCGGCCTTCTGATTTTGGCGAGCCTTGGTGTGACGCTTTGCAATGTTGCGGCCCTCAACGACAACTTTGTTGTCTTTCGGACGCACTTCAATGATGACGCCTTGGCTTCCAACATCTTTGCCGGCGATGATTTGGACGGTGTCGCCCTTCTTCAGCTTCATGGTTTAGAGAACCTCCGGTGCAAGCGAAACGATTCGCATGAACTTCTTGTCACGAAGCTCACGACCAACTGGTCCGAAAATACGGGTTCCACGTGGTGTGAGATCTTCTTTAATGAGAACGGCAGCGTTTTCATCGAAGCGGATGTAGCTGCCGTCTGGACGACGCTTTTCCTTCTTCACGCGAACGACGACGCAACGTACGACTTCGCCCTTCTTCACTGCTGCTCCTGGAATGGCATCTTTTACGGTTGCGATGAATACATCGCCGATGGATGCGTAACGACGACGCGTTCCACCGAGAACCTTGATGACCAATACTTCTTTTGCGCCACTGTTGTCGGCAACGCGGAGACGAGACTCTTGCTGAATCACTTTGCACGCTCCAACACTTCAATGATGCGCCAGCGCTTGAGCTTTGACATCGGACGGATTTCCATCACGCGAACGCGGTCGCCAATGTTGACGTCGTTTGTTTCATCGTGTGCGTACAGCTTCTTGGTACGAATAACCATCTTGCTGTACTTCTTGTGAGCTACGCGCTCGACGACTGCGATAACGGCGGTCTGGTTCATCTTGTTAGAGACGACCATGCCTTCGCGAATCTTTCGTGCGTTGCGCTCTTCGGTATTTGTTGCTTCAGTCATGTGACTACTCACTTCCCAGCTGCCTCAGCGGCGACGATTTCGCGCTGACGAATAAGGGTGTTGATACGGGCAATTTGGCGACGCACTTTGCGCAACTCGTCATGCTTGTCGAGCTGGCCAGTTGCATTGCGGAAACGCAAGTTGAGTGCCTCTTGCTTGGATGCGCGAAGTTCTGCCACAAGTGCGGCGAGATCCATGTCGCGAAGTTCGGTAATTGAACGTGCCATTTTCTTCTCTTCCTCTCAGATCAGACCGGCTCGTCGCGTGAAATAACGCGAGCCTTGATCGGGAGCTTTTGTACGGCACGCTCAAGTGCTGCGCGTGCAATTTCTTCGCTCGGGTATGACAATTCGAAAAGAATGCGGCCAGGACGAACAACGGCTACCCAAAACTCTGGGTTACCTTTTCCTGAACCCATGCGGGTTTCTGCAGGCTTCTTTGTGACTGGCTTGTCAGGAAAGATGTTGATCCACACCTTGCCACCACGCTTGATATGACGAGTCATAGCAATACGAGCGGCTTCAATCTGACGTGCGCTAATCCAACCTGGTTCAAGAGCTTGAATTCCGTACTCGCCGAAAGCAAGTGCGTTTCCACCCTTTGAAACACCGGTCATACGACCACGATGGTGCTTACGGTGCTTGACCTTACGAGGCATCAACATGATTAATCCTCCCCACGAAGTTTTGGAGTTTCGTGCGAGTCATGAAGACGACGCTCGATGGCTTCTTCCTCTTCAAGCAAACGTTCGAACTCTGGGTCAGCTTCTTTTACCAAAGGAGTGATCTCTGGTTCGATATCTGCAAGTGCGCGTGGGCCAGCAGATGACACAACTTTGCGACCAGCAGTAGTTGCCTCTGCCATTGCCTGACCAGATGTGTCACCAACAGCCATTGCTGCTTCGCGAGAGATCTTGTCTTGTGATGTGCTCTTGTACGGAAGGATGTCGCCCTTGTAGAGCCATACCTTCACGCCAACGCGACCAGAGCTGGTGCGAGCTTCACGGAAACCGTAATCAATGTCGGCACGAAGTGTGTGCAAAGGCACGCGACCTTCGCGGTACCACTCGGTACGACTCATTTCAGCACCACCAAGGCGGCCTGAACACTGAACACGAATACCAAGTGCGCCAAACTTCTGTGCGTTTTGCACAGCGCGCTTCATTGCACGACGGAAAGCGATGCGGTTGACCAACTGGTCGGCTACGCCTTGTGCGATGAGAGCTGCGTCGAGTTCTGCTTGCTTGATTTCAACAATGTTCAACTGCAAACGGTTGTTACCGGTGATGAGTGCAAGACCTTGACGAAGTTCGTCAGCCTTTGCACCTTTACGACCAATAACAATTCCAGGACGTGCGGTGTGCACGTCGATACGAAGTTTGTCGCGGGTGCGCTCAACTTCAACACGACTGACAGCAGCGTCTTCGAGTGTGGTCATGAGGTACTCACGGATTTTCCAATCCTCAGTGAGATAGTTCTTGTACTCACGCTCGCTGAACCAGCGGCTCTTCCAGTCTGTGGTGATGCCGAGTCGGAACCCGTACGGATTGATCTTCTGACCCATCAGTTGCCTGCTTCCTCGGTTGTGGTGGTGTCGACGACTTGGTCGTCGGCAACGATCTCTGTTTCGTCGACTGCAGTTTCTGCAGCAGGCTCTGCCTTGCGGCTTGCAGCAACGCGAGCACGGCGGTTGCTTGTAGGCACGCCCTTTGCCATTGTCTTTGCTTCACGTACTGCAAGTGCGTCGTCGCTCATGCGATCAACAATCACAGTGATGTGACAGGTGCGCTTCATGATTTTTCCAGCACGACCTTTTGCGCGAGGGCGGAAACGCTTGAGCGTTGGGCCTTCGTCAGCAAAACATGCCTTGATGAAAAGATCGTCGGCATCGAGGTTGTCGTTGGTTACTGCGTTTGCAACTGCAGATGCAAGTACCTTGCGAACAACACGTGCTGCTTCACGATCGGTGAACTGCAAGATTTCATCTGCAGCGCGAACGTTTTGGTTACGTACCAAGTTCAGAACGACACGCACTTTTGATGCGGACGAACGGTGGTACTTTGCGCTTGCGCGACTGCCGCTCTTCGAGCCAGCAACGCGGTTTGCTTCATTGAGCTTTGGACCGGTCATGACTATCTCTTCGCGTTCTTCTCTTGTCCGGCATGGAAGCGGAATGTACGGGTAGGTGAAAATTCGCCGAGCTTGTGTCCAACCATTGACTCTGTGACATACACAGGGACGTGCTTGCGACCGTCGTGAACTGCAATGGTGTGTCCCACCATGTCAGGCACGATTGTTGATCGACGTGACCAAGTTTTGATGACCTTGCGATCGCCCGATGCGTTTGCGGCATCGACCTTCTTGAGCAAGTGATCGTCCACGAATGGACCCTTCTTGAGGCTGCGAGACATTTCTTACCTCCGTCCCTTGCCGGCGCGGCGACGACGGACAATGAGCTGCTGTGATGGTTTGTTTTTGTTGCGGGTACGGCCTTCTGGCTTGCCCCATGGCGATACTGGTGGACGTCCACCAGAAGTCTTTCCTTCGCCACCACCGAGTGGGTGGTCGACTGGGTTCATGGCAACACCACGAGTTTGTGGGCGCACACCCTTCCAGCGGTTACGACCGGCTTTACCGATCTTGACGAGTTCGTGTTCAGAGTTACCGACTTCACCAACAGTTGCGCGGCAGTCGAGAAGGACGCGACGCATTTCTGTTGATGGCAAACGCAATGTTGCGAAGTCACCGTCTTTAGCAACAAGCTGCACTGCCATTCCGGCAGAGCGACCAATCTTGCCGCCCTGACCAGGACGAAGTTCAACGTTGTGAACGACGGTACCGACTGGCATGTAACGCAACTGCATTGCGTTTCCAGGCTTGATGTCTGCTCCGTGACCACTCTCAACACGCATACCTACTTCAAGACCCTTCGGGGCAAGAATGTAAGCCTTGGTGCCGTCTTCGTAGTGAAGAAGTGCAATGCGGCAGGTGCGGTTTGGATCGTATTCAATTGCTGCAACTTTTGCGGGCATGCCGTCTTTGATGCGCTTGAAATCGATGATGCGGTATTGACGCTTGTGTGCGCCACCACGGTGACGAGCGGTCTTGCGACCATATGCGTTACGTCCACCCGAGTTTGTCTTAGAAACAAGAAGTGTCTTTTCAGGCGTCGACTTTGTGATTTCTGAGAAGTCAGAAACAGTCTGGAAACGACGTCCGGGACTTGTTGGCTTGCGCTTACGAATTGCCATTTTAAAACTCAGCTTTCAAACAACGGGATTTTGCTTCCCGCTGCGAGGGTGACGATGGCCCGCTTGGTGTGCGGACGCTGACCGATTCGGTTGGAATTACGAGTGCGCTGGTATTTGCCCTTGCGATTAAGGGTGTTTACCTTCAACACTTTGACGCCCCAGATTGCCTCGATTGCATCGTGGATCTCGGGCTTAGTTGCATCGACTGCAACTTGGAATGTGTAGACGTCTGTCTCCATCAGTGCGTAGCTCTTTTCAGAAACCACTGGCTGAATGATGATGTCGCGTGGGTCTTTCATCAGTTCGATTCCTTCGTGAGTGGAAGACTGTCTTTTGAAAAGACAATCCAGTCGTTGCACAGGATGTCGTACGCATTCAGTTCGCCAATCAAAGTGATTTGAACTTCTGGAATGTTACGGAAGCTCTTGATTGCAACTTCTTCGTTTGGTGTAACAACAACCATGACGCGACCACTTGTACCAAGTGCTGCCAATGACTTCAATGCTTCTTTTGTGCTTGGTGCTGCAAAGCCCCATGAGTCGACAACAACGACACGGCCGGCATTGTTGCGATCGGACAAAGCTGATGCAAGTGCAAGACGCACCATCTTGCGAGGTGTGCGCTGTGTGTACTTACGAGGCTTTGGACCGTGAGCAATACCACCACCGGTGAAGTGAGGAGCACGTGTTGAACCTTGACGAGCACCACCGGTGCCCTTTTGGTTGAACGGCTTCTTACCTGTGCCTGAAACTTCAGCACGAGTTTTTGTGCTCTGTGTTCCGGCGCGACGTGCTGCAAGTTGTGCGGTGACAACTTGGTGCATGACGGGAACGTTTGGCTGCACAGCGAAAAGATTGTCAGCAACATCTACTGTTCCTGCGCTCTTGCCCGCTGCACTCTTGACTGCGATAGATGTCATCTAAATCACTTCGCCTTCACTGCATTGCGAACGATGACAACGCCACCGTTCGGGCCTGGAATAGAACCTTTGATTAACAACAAGCCACGCTCTGGATCTGCAGAAACAACTTCAAGGTTGAGTGTGGTGACTTGTTCGTGACCCATGTGACCCGCCATGCGAAGTCCCTTGAATACACGACCGGGGAACGAACACGAACCGATAGAACCAGGTGCACGGTGGTGCTTGTGGTTACCGTGTGATGCGCCTTGGCCGCTGAAGTTGTGACGCTTCATACCACCGGCAAAACCTTTACCGCGGCTGACGGCTGTGACGTCAACCTTTTCTCCTGCTGCAAGAAGATCGGCAGCAATTACTTGCCCGACTTCAAAACCATCAACAGAATCGAGTCGCAACTCGACAAGGCGACGACCCGCCTCGACGTTTGCAGACGCAAAGTGTCCCTGTTCTGGCTTCGTTAACTTGCTGGCATTTTTGTGCCCGTAAGTAACTTGCAATGCTGTGTAGCCGTCGCGGTCATTTGTTTTGACTTGGACGACTCGTACTGGCTCTACGCGCAGCACGGTGACAGGAATGACTCTTTGGTCATCCCCCCACACTTGTGTCATGCCGACTTTTTCGCCGACGATCGCTTTTTGTGCCATGGCGGCAACCCTTTTTCTCGTTTTGTTTATTCACGCAAATGCTCCGACAACATTTCTGTTGACGGAGCACGTGTCTGGGTTTTGCCGTGTGGTTCCAACTCGCATTGCTGCTCGCTGGCCTTCACGGACGTCGATTGTTTTACTTCCGACGATCGATCTAGCTCTTCAGGTTCACACCCGAATCGCACGGACTAGGAACGCTATCGGCGCTTTTGCCCGACAACAAAGGGCCGAGGCATGGAATCTGAGAAATATCTCAGGGTTGCGACGCCCGAAATTGTGTTATCGAGGAAAGCGCTTGCCTATCCATTCGGCCACAGCGGCCAGAGCTTCTACGCGGTGACCCTCTAGATAATGGGGGGCACCCTTCATCTCTAGGTAGGTGGAGTCTGCAGCCCCCGAGTTGGCAACTATCTCTTGGGCTTGCCGGATACGGATTTCCGTGTCTGCTGTGGGGTGCACAAGGAGGGTTGGCACCTTCACGTCTGGCATGGTGTCGGCCAATTTGGCATGGCTGGAAAGACCCGACCAGGTACTGAGCCAACCGCGGGCGGTCATAGTGCGGGCGAGCCCGCCGCGACCATAATTGGCCTCAAATGGGTCAGGAAAGGCAAAAAGTGACCCCATCGGGCGCTGATCAGGGTCAATCGAGAGGTCAAGATAGGCCGGGTCGGCCAAAGTTCGATAAATAGTCAGGTACTTCGTAAAGACGCGCCGGGCCCGCAAGTCACGCCACTCGGCCAAGTTTGTGCTTTTGTGAATTCCCTCTAACTGCTGCCC
>DAISXE010000001.1:0-59938 GCA_036826015.1 Ilumatobacteraceae bacterium | reverse complement strand
CGAACTCGAATCTCTTCTGTGTATTTCATTCGAAACGCGCCTTTGCTTGACGAATAGCTTCGACCAAACGGGCACGCTGCTCAGGTGCTGCTGCCGGACCAGCCCCACCTGGGGTCTGACGACGGCCAACAGCTACACCAGCATCAAATAGCGACACCGCGTCAGCGCCAAGTGATGGATGGTTTGCTACCAACGTGACCATCGGAGTGTTTGTGGCAAGCGATTCGCGCACGATCTTGCCCACTACCCCATGAGCTTCACGGAACGGCATGCCCCGTTGTACTAACCACTCGGCAATATCTGTTGCTACCAATGCTTCAGCATCGGCACCAGCAATCATGTTCTCGGTTTTGAATGTGGCGGTCTTGATCATCCCGGTTAGCGCAATAAGCGCGCGACGAACCTGATCGACAGAATCGAACAATGGTTCTTTGTCTTCTTGAAGATCACGGTTGTAGGCCAACGGGAGACCTTTCAGCATCACCAACAATCCAGTGAGGTTTCCGATTAAACGACCTGCTTTACCTCTCGCCAATTCTGCGATGTCTGCATTTTTCTTTTGCGGAAGCATGGAAGATCCGGTTGCATATGCGTCGTCAAGAACTGCGAAACCAAATTCTGCACTGGTCCACAAGACCCATTCCTCACCGATGCGTGACAGGTGAACACCTAGAAGTGCAATGTCGAACAAAATCTCGGCAATGAAATCACGGTCAGACACTGCATCGAGAGAGTTCGCAAAGGTGCCGCCAAAGCCCATTGATTCAGCAGAGTGAGATGGGTCGAGCGGCAATGACGAGCCAGCTAATGCGCCCGCACCTAAAGGTGAAACATCAAGGCGTTGCAAAGTGTCTGCGAGACGATCTACGTCACGTAGCAGCGCCCACGAATGCGCCCTGAGGTGATGCGACAACAACACTGGTTGCGCATGTTGCACATGGGTGTACCCAGGCAAACGCGTTGGAGGCGCCGAGGCATCGGCTTCAAGTGAGCGGTCTTCCAAAGTATTCACTAGATCTAGAACAAATGAAGCAAGAACACCTACTTCGCGCTTGCACCACAACCTAACTGCAGTGGCCACTTGGTCATTACGGCTTCGTCCAGTGTGTATGCGCGCGCCGGGTTCGCCAGCAATTTGTGTAACCCGTCGTTCGATGGCGGTGTGAATATCTTCGTCGGTGGCTTCAAAAACGAATGCGCCAGATGCAAACTCTGTACCCACTTGATCGAGGGCGGCCAAGACTGTTTTTCCGTCAGTTTCGTTCATGATGCCTACAGAAACCAACATAGAAACGTGGGCCTTCGAGCCAACGATGTCGTCGGCCCATAGGCGTTTATCGAAGGACAAACTCTCTGTATATGCCATTAACTCTTCTGCGGGCGATGCATCAAAACGACCATGCCATAACGCGGCTCCAGAGGCGACTTCTTTTTCAGACATGACTAGTCCCCTTCTTTCGTGGAATTCCACCAGTCGCATCAGTGACTCCGGATAGTGAGCGAAGTTCTTCTGCAAGCCCTGCGCCACCTATATCTTCTGCGGCGACGCAAAAGATTGTGTCGTCACCAGCAACAGTGCCAAGTAACCCGGACAACGCACTTCTGTCGAGTGCAGAGGCAACGACGTGTGCGCAACCAGGAGGCGTGCGAACGACAACCAGGTTTCCACTCGAGGTCACTTCAGCGACCCACTCTGCCATCACTCTGCGCAATTGATCTGAAGGAGCAACGCGTGCTGGTGCGTATTCCGCGATTGCATAAATGCTGTCACCACCGGCAACGCGAATTTTTACGGCACCAAGTTCTTCAAGGTCGCGAGAAATAGTTGCTTGAGTTGCCTCGATGCCCTGATCTTTCAACATCTCCTGCAAATGAGGCTGGCTACACACATTTTCTTGCGCGATGAGACGCGTGATGATCTGTTGTCTCTGTTGCTTAGTACTCACGTTATTTCCCTACTACCCAGGCCAGTGCGCCACGCGCAGCGGTGAGACGATGATGTCCTTGCTCAAAGACCAAACTCGATGGTCCATCAAAAACTTCTGCAGTTACTTCTTCCCCACGGTGTGCTGGCATGCAGTGCATAAACTTTGCTTTAGGTGCAGCCGCTTTCATAAGAGCTGAGGTAACGCAATATTCAGCGAAAATCTTTCGACGCGATTGCGACTCTTGTTCTTGCCCCATAGAGATCCACGTATCGGTGTGCACAACATGAGCACCTTTCACTGCGACTAACGGGTCTACAGACTGAGACACTGCCCCACCGAGTGACGCGAGACGCTCAATTTCTTCGTCGTTAGCGTCGTAGCCGAGTGGACAACCCAAAGAGAAAGTGCCTCCCAACATGCACACGGCCTCGCCCAAAGAACGTGCCACATTGTTGTAGTCACCTATCCAAGCCACAGTGAGTCCACTGATTGCCCCCCCGTGTTCTTCCATCGTGATGATGTCTGCGAGAGCCTGCAATGGATGAGACAAATCGCTCAACATATTGATAACTGGCACGCTTGATGACGCAGCAAGACGTGCAACAACAGAATGCTTGAAGACACGAGCAGCGAGAACACCGTGGTACCCAGACATAATGCGCCCGATGTCTTCCACAGATTCACGCACATCGAAACCAACTTCTTCACCACGCGTGTACACGGGATGACCGCCCAGTTGAACGACAGCCATCTCCATTGAATGACGCGTTCTATTGGATGGCTTTTCAAAGATGAGTGCAACCCCTTGACCATTCAACGGCCGAGCATCACGAACAGACTGCTGTAACGAAAGGTCGAGGATTGCGCGCAACTCAGAGACGCTGAGGTCTGAGATATTCAATAAGTGGCGTGTCATTTCAATACTTCCTTCACCATTGCTACGGCTTCATCAATCTCGGCATCGCTCACTGTTAAAGGTGGAGCAAACCGAAGCGTGGAAGCATTAACGGCGTTCACAATGAGACCAGCTTCGAGCAAATCTTTGTAGACATCACCCGCAACAATTCCGTCTTTCAACTGCGCGCCAAGCAACAAACCCGAACCACGAACATGATCAATCTTTGAGATGCTCGAAAGACCCTTTGACAAACGGGCACCCTGGCGCACTGCAAGTTCGGGAGCATTCAGACGCTTCATCTCACTAATTACTGCGTTCACTGCTGCCGTAGCAAGAGCCGTACCGCTGTAGGTAGAACCATGATCTCCGGGCTGGAGTACCGAAGCAATGTCTTTGCGAGCCCATAAGGCTCCGACAGGCATTCCGTTACCCATTCCTTTAGCGAACGTCACGGCGTCAGGCTGAATGCCCGCATGCTCGAAACCAAACCACTTACCTGTACGACAGAATCCAGTTTGCACTTCGTCAATGATGAGAAGAACACCGCGCTCGCGACACAAAGACTGAACTGCTTGAAGGTACGCAGCATCAGCGGGAATGACTCCCCCTTCGCCTTGAATTGATTCAAGCATCACAGCAGACACCGTGTTATCAATCTGCGCTTCCAATGAAGCAATGTCACCGAATTCGCAATACCGAAAGCCTTCTGGCATCGGTTGGAAAATCTCATGCTTTGCTGGCTGACCAGTGAGCGCCAAGGCACCCAATGTGCGTCCATGGAAACTTCCGTAGGCGGTCACCATTACATGACGACCACGCCCACCGAATTTGCGCGACAACTTGATCGCTGCTTCGTTTGCCTCGGCACCAGAGTTACAAAAGAACACTTGACCATCACCGGCTCCCGCATCACGCATGAGGTCTGCGATAGCGACAGCTGCTTTCGTGGCGGTGGTGTTGGCAAAGAAGTTTGAGACGTGCACGAGAGTGCGCGCCTGATCTGCGATTGCGTCGGCAATAACTGGATTCGCATGACCGAGACCAACAACAGCGATGCCGCTGAGGAAGTCCAAGTACCGCTTCCCGCTTACCGACCACAACTGTGTGCCCTCGCCACGTTCGAACATTTCTGCTGGAGCGCCGAACACCGGGATAAATGGACACCAATCGTGTCCAGCATTCGCATCAATCGCTGATTGTATTTCTAAGAATTCGTGACCCATCACTGCACTCCTGTGATCATTGTTCCGACACCCTGGTCGGTGAATAGTTCAAGTAATAGAACATGAGCGATACGGCCGTCCAAAATGTGTGCGCTTTTTACGCCACCACGGACTGCCTGTATGCAACTCTCAATCTTTGGAATCATTCCGCCAGAAATCGTGCCGTCATCAATTAAGGCAGAGAGGTCATTGACATTGATTCTCTGAATAAGCGAAGCCGCATCATCAACATCTTTACGAAGACCAGCAATGTCAGTGAGATAAATGATCTTTTCAGCACCCAAAGCTTCCGCAATGGCGCCTGCAGCCGTATCTGCATTGATGTTGTAAGGCTGGCCGTGTACATCGACTCCGACTGTGGATACAACCGGAACTAATCCATCGGCAAGGAGACCATCAATCACATGAGTGCGGACACGTTCAATATCGCCAACAAAACCAAGGGCAGAATCACGTGGAATGCATTGCAATGTGCGCCCATCTTCACCCGACAAACCAACAGCTACATTTCCGTGCGTATTTATTGCACTGACAATCTGAGGATTCACTTGTCCATTAAGGACCATCTGCACCACTTCCATGGTGGCAGCATCTGTGACGCGCAGTCCGTTTGCAAATGAAGATTCAATGTTGAGACGATTCAACATGGCATTGATTTGTGGCCCACCACCATGCACCACAACCGGGCGAATACCGACCGTGTGCATGAGCACGATGTCTTCAGCAAAAAGAGTGAGTGCATCGTGATCTGAAGTTCCGGCCAGCGCGTTGCCACCGTATTTCACAACGACAGTACGTCCAGCAAACCGACGGATATACGGAAGTGCTTCTACAAGCACATGTGCTGTACCCACAGTGCTCATGGATAGACCCCTACATTTGAGAGTCCAAGATTCTCTTGCAGACCAAGAGCAACGTTCATCGACTGCACTGCCCCGCCAGATGCACCCTTAGCAATATTGTCGAGTGCGGCAATCACCATGACATAACCAGTACGTTCATCGAAACGAGCTGTGAGATGAACAGAGTTACTACCGAGAGTTGCCTTTGTTGACGGACTTGTTGGGCGAACTACAACAAACTGCTCGTCTTTGTAGAAGGTGGCCAACGACGCGAGAAGCGATGCAGTGGTGACGTCTTTCGATACAGGCCGTGCATAGCAAGTAGCCAAAATGCCACGATTCATTGGCGCCAAATGGGGCGTGAAAAGAACTTGTGCTCCTGTTACTTGTTCAATCTCAGGAGTATGACGATGATCCAGCAAGCCATAGGCCGTGAAATCTTCGTCAACGGTAGAAAACAACGATGAATGCTTCAGTGCGCGACCCGCACCACTAACGCCCGACGCAGCATCGACGATGACACCGTTTTGAGAGATAATCCCTGCGCGCACGAGAGGAGTTAGAGCAAGAGATGCAGCAGTGACGTAACAACCAGGGGTTGCGATGAGTCGAGCTCCGGCCAACTGGGAGCGATACAACTCTGGCAATCCGTACACCGCTTGAGAAAGCAATTCGGGTTGCGTGTGGGTGAACCCGTACCACTGTGGGTACAACGATGCATCCTTCAATCGATACGCCGCAGACAGATCAATGAGGCAGCCAACTTTGCCGAAGAGTTGTGGTGCAATTTCCAGTGCAGCTTCGTGTGGGATTCCAAGAAAGACCACATCGAGGCCAATGAACCGTTCGGCCGAGTATTCCTCGAACACAAGATTCGGATATGCAGCGGCCAACGATGGATACAACATGCTGGCCAAAGTGCCCGCTTGGGAGTCCCCTGTGGCACAAACCACCTCTATTTCGGGGTGCTGGGCGCATAAACGCAGCAATTCAGCCCCTGTGTAACCCGAAGCTCCGATGATTCCTACTCTGACCATAGATGTATTATGATACGGGCTAGTGAATGATTATGCAAGCACCAATGTCGGGCCCGGGACCCTTCTTGTTGCACGACCCGCAATCGAAGACCCATATTTCGCACGCAGTGTTGTGCTGGTTCTGGCCCATTCCGACAGCGATGGCTCGATGGGTGTAATCCTGAACAGGCCTCTTGAAGTAGATCACATCGACCCAGACTCCCCGATTGCTCGCTGGATGGAATCGTCCACCACACCTTCCACCATCTTTTTTGGTGGCCCTGTTGAACCCGATGGATACATCTGTCTCACGCCACTCGCCTCTTCAGTAAACGCAGTGACATCGATAGACATCGAGACAACAAGTCCCGTGCATATTGAAGGTCCGCATCGCGTCTTTCGCGGTTACTCCGGATGGAGCCCACAACAGTTGTCAGACGAGATTCGTAACGAGGGATGGTTTGTAGTTCCGTCTGTGGAGGGAGACCATTTCACTTCCAGCCCAGAGACATTGTGGAACCGCGTACTTGCTCGACAAGTGGGCGAATTGTCGCGATACGGACAATTTCCCACTGACCCGCATCAGAACTAATTCTTAGGCGCGAATAGCCGCACCAATTTTTTCGCCAGCAGCAACACATGCCTGTTGCACCTCAGCGAGAATTGAATCAGTCAACGTGCCTTCCGGCTCTTGCAAGCGCAATCGGAAAGCCAAACTGCGTGAACCTTCTGCAACGCCCTTTCCTCGGTAGACATCGAACAAGTCGATTCGTACAAGACGTTTGCCGGCAGCCTGGCGCAAAGCACGTTGCAAGTTCACAGCAGGAACTTCATCAGACATAACAAAGGCAAGATCAATATCACTGGATGGGAAACGGTTGATGTCGCGCGCCTGCACAGGCTTAGGTTCTTCATTCAAAACAACCGACAAATCAATCTCTAAGACACTGACCCGTCCTTCAATGCCCAAAGCGTCGAGCACCACGGGATCTATTTCCCCGACAACTCCGACGATCTTCTTGCCGCGCGTCAATGACGCAGAGCGAGTGGCATGCAGACCTGCTGGGACGCGCGATTGATCTAACTGGGCGCCGACAGACAGTGCATCGCAGATTGCGTTCCACTGCATCAGTGAAGTTTCGACATCGCCACCGGCAACAAGAATTGCTAATTGTTCAGACTCGTCTGGCAACTGTTGGGCAGACTTGGGATACACATGCCCAATTTCCCAAATACCAATCTTGGGGGCACGGTGCGACTGGTTGTACTTCAACGAACGCAATAGTCCAGGCCGTAACGATGTACGCAGAATGGATTCATCTGCAACTAATGGATTTGCAAGATGCAGCACATTGTCTTCAGAAAGACCAACTCGAGACAGGTCACCTACTGCAAGGAACGGTGACGGCATTGCTTCGTCTAGACCGAGGCCAACTAGGACTCGCCGTAATGCACGACGACGTTGCTGCATGTTGGACAAGCGTCCGTGCACGGTTGAATTGGGAATTGTTTTCCCAATGTTGTCGAAACCAAAGTGACGCGCCACTTCTTCAATGAGGTCAACCTCTTGTGCGCAGTCAGGGCGCCATGTGGGAACCACACACTTCACAGTGTCGCCTTCAATGCGGGACTCAAAACCAATCGAAGAAAGTATTTCAGCGATACGTGTTACTTCAATGCGAACTCCGAGCAACCGTTCAACAGAAGACGCTGACACATCTACAGGGACTGGCTGCGGACAATACGGCGTGCTCACCACTGTTGGGCTTGCATGCAACACCACGTTCGGGCACGTTTCCTTCAAGATGGTCACGAAACGTTCAGCAGCAAGTGACCAACCGTTTGGATCAGTACCACGTTCAAAGCGAACAGAAGCTTCAGACCGAAGACCATGACGTTGAGCCGAGTAGCGAATGGGATCTGGCGAGAACCATGCACTCTCCAATGCGAGCTCTGTAGTGGTTGGGGAAATCTCTGAATGAAGGTCACCCATAACGCCAGCAAGCCCAACGCCGGAATCGTCAGACGCATTACAGATCAACAAGTCTTCCGCGTGCAATTGGCGAGTTTGCCCGTCGAGAGTGACAAGAGTTTCCCCACTATGAGCAAGCCTGATGCGAAAGGATGCAACAACCGACGCGTCATATGCATGGTTTGGCTGATTGGTCTCGAGCATGACCAAGTTCGATGCATCGACCACATTGTTGATTGAACGCATACCGAGATGAGCAAGACGCTGTGCAACCCACCTAGGCGACTCACCTACCGTGACTCCACTGATATGAGTAATCGAGAATGACGCGCAGTTTTCTTCAGCAATGATTTCAACAGGCAAAGAAGACGGAGCACCGGAAGTGACTGCCTCTACTCGTGGCCCACGTAGCGCCACCCCAAAGTGAGCAGCTAAGTCGCGAGCGACCCCGAGGTGGCCCCAACAGTCGGCGCGATTGCGTGTGAGATCAAGATCGAATACAACGTCGTGCTCAATGCCAAGCGCCTCGAACGGACTAACACCCAACGGTGTGTCCTTAGGAAGAATAAGAAGCCCAGATGACTCATCGCTGAGTCCCAGTTCTACTTCAGAGCACAACATGCCTTCAGAATCAATACCTAAGATGCCACGACGTGCGATATTCATGCCATTTGGCATTGTGGTTCCAAGTGTTGCAAGAGGAACTACATCACCTTCACTCATGTTGGTGGCACCACACCACACATGACGCTCGACACCATCTCCGGCATCCACAAAGCATCGGGTGACCTTTGCGGCATCGGGATGCTTCTCCATGCGATTAATGCGCGCGGTGACTACACCTTCGACTGGCGTACCCACTATCACCATTTCTTCAACGGCGAGACCTAGCGAGTTCAGCGCGAGTGAAACTGCTTCCGGGTCAGACGGAATGTCAGCCATCTCACGCAATATGGAAAGCAAGATCTTCATGAGAACTGCTCCGTGAAGCGCACATCATCGGAATACATATCACGTAGGTCATTCACACCATGGCGTTCTTTGGCCATACGGTCGATGCCAAAGCCAAACGCAAAGCCACTCCACTCGGCTGGGTCTAGACCACCAGCACGAAGAACGTGTGGGTGCACCATTCCGCAACCACCCAATTCAATCCAAGAACCATCGGGACGACGAATATCGAACTCGGCACTGGGTTCAGTGAAGGGAAAGTACGAAGGACGCAGACGAGAAGTGAAACCTTCTCCAAAGAATGCTTTTGTAAACGACTCGATTGTGCCTGCTAGATCTGCAAACGTAATGCCGCGGTCGATAACAAGCCCTTCAATCTGATGGAACACAGGCATGTGAGTTGCGTCGGGAGTCTCTTTACGAAAAACGCGACCAGGCATGATGGCATAGATAGGCGGTGGCCAATCTTGCATCACACGAATCTGAACAGGTGACGTGTGCGTGCGCAGCACAACACTTCCGGGTTCGTCTGATTCGACAAACAACGTGTCCCACATGCTTCGTGCCGGATGCGATGGTGGCATGTTGAGCGCCTCGAAGTTATAGAAATCAGTTTCCACTTCAGGACCTTCAGCAATTTGAAATCCGAGGCCTACAAACACATCTTCAAGCCGTTCTGTTGCTTGCGTTACGAGGTGCAAACGTCCACGGCGCTGTGTTGCGCGAGCAGACATAGCCACTTCTGTGATGTCGACTCGATCAGATTCAATAACAGACGCAAACTCGCCAGCGCGCAGTTGCTGTGAACGAGAATCCGCTATCGCTTGAAGCGAGGTGAGCGCTTCATTGACTAACTGACCTAACTCTTTGCGCATCTCGACATCGGACACTTTGCCCAACGACGACTTAATGGTGGAGATTGCACCTTTTTTGCCCGTGAGAGCACTGACAACCGTTCGCAATTCCTCGGTAGTTGAGGCAGCATTAATTGCTAACGCACCGTCATTGACGGCTTGTGCAAGTTGCTGGTGTTCTGGAGAAGACGAAGATGCCATGACGCTAAAACGCTACTCCCCGAGCAGTGGCACAAACGGGAGCATTAACGGCGCACATGGGCTACATGCATGGCAACAACCGTGCCAGCCATCGCAACGTTCAGGCTTTCCGAACGGCCTTGTTGTGGAATGGTGATCCAAGAATCAACCGGTGCATGAGGGTCTAATCCACGAGACTCGTTGCCCATCACTATGCCGATACAACCCGAAAGGTCTGCCTCATACACAGAGACAGCATCGGCAACAGTTTCATGCGAAGTGGTACCAAGCAGTCGCACACCGGCGTCGCGTAGGTCTTCGAGAGAATCGACGCTCCAGATGCGAACATGAAACATTGCACCTGCCGAAGCGCGCAGCACTTTAGGTGACCACGGATCGACAGTGGAACCAACAAGTACAACACCACTAGCACCGGCAGCTTCTGCACTACGTACAAGAGTGCCGAGGTTTCCTGGATCTGAGACTTCGTCTAGAACTAGTAACCAATCCGAAGCCAAGAAGGAAAAATCATCTGGCGACGGCATGGTGCACACCGCCATGATCCCACGAGGGGATTCTGTGTCGCTCACAGAGTTAAAAGTCTTTGAGTCGAGTTCATGAGTAATCACACCTGGTGCTTCATACCCGTCGTAATCCTCGCGAACGTATTGGTCGATGAACGACATACCGGCAGCGAAAGCTTCTTCAACCAGTGTTGGACCTTCCACCACGAAGGTTTCTTCTTCATAACGAAAACTGCGACGCCCTATAAGGCGTCGCAGTCGCTGAACCCGTGGGTTCGATGGGGACAGTGGAGTCCTGTTCAGTTCAATGCAGCCTTTGCAGCCACAACCAACGCGGAGAACGCTTCGGCGTCGAACACTGCGATATCGGCGAGGACCTTACGATCCACTTCGATGCCTGCTGCATTCAAACCTGCAATAAAGCGACTGTACGAAATGTCGTTCAAACGACATGCAGCATTGATTCGCTGAATCCACAAACGGCGAAACTCGCCCTTCTTTGCGCGACGGTCACGAAATGCGTATTGACCTGAGTGCAGAACCTGTTCGTTGGCAGCACGGAATGAACGACTCTTGTTGCCGTAATATCCCTTTGCCTTCTCGAGGACTGCACGGTGCTTCTTGCGAGCGTGTACTGCTCTTTTCACTCTTGCCATGGTGTTACCTTCCTACTTCTCTACTTAGTTATCGCAGGCCCAAAAGGCGCTTGATCTTCTTGGCGTCACCAGGGTGCACGTCTACATCGCCTGCAAGGCGACGTGTGCGAACGCTGGACTTCTTTTCAAACAGGTGCTGACGGTTGGCCTGCTGGCGGCGCAACTTGCCGGTACCTGTCTTCTTAAAACGCTTTGCAGCGGTTTTGCTTGTCTTCATCTTTGGCATGTCGTGTTTCCTCTACTCATTATCTTCCGTAGAAATTTCCGCTTCAGGGGCACTTTCAGCAACTGGTGCTGAAGTGTCGTCTGCGGATTTTTCTGTCGATTTCTTGGCTGGCTTCTTGTCTGGAGAAAGAACCATTGTCATATTTCTGCCTTCGAGTCGCGCCTGTGTTTCCACTTTGGCAAGCGATCCGAGTTGCTCTAACGCCGCATCGAGAATTTTTGCACCCAGTTCTGGGTGGGCAACTTCTCGACCACGAAATTGGAGTGTGACCTTCACTTTGTGACCGTCTTCTAAGAAGTCACGCATGTGCCGAACCTTCGTATCGAAGTCTCCCTTTCCGATCTTTGGTCGGAATTTCACTTCTTTCACAGTGACGTGGGTTGTCTTCTTTCGAGACTCTTTGGCTTTCTGCGCTTCTTCGTATCGAAACTTCCCGTAATCCATGATGCGACATACAGGTGGATTGGCAAGCGGTGCGACTTCGACAAGGTCGAGATCGAGTTCGCGAGCCAGTACCAGTGCGTCGGCAGTGGTGCGAACACCAACTTGACTACCGTCGGGACCGATAAGACGAACCTCGCGCGCACGAATGCGCTCGTTGTAGCGGGGTTCACTAATTGGCGTAGCTATGGCTGTTCCTCTGTTGCAATGGGCCGTGCCCTCCTCTGTGTCGGCACCACAGGATGTGGTGCGTTCGTGCCAGTGCACGAAGCAGACACAGAGCGACAGAATCGCTCATAATCTCGACCTGGCGCACTCTCTAAAATGTCCGATACGGACGAGGTGGACAGGTGGGGGCTCGAAAACCCCACTTCGCTCAGTTGACGCTAGATAGGGTATCGCCCGATGAGCCAAGACGACACCATCCCCCCAACTTCACCCGATTCACGACCAGAGACGAGCGAGGAAGCCCAATTGGCCCTCGAAGCAGTCGCTGAAGCGCGCCGGCGCCTAGCCGAAGCCCCCGCATCGGTTGTAGTGGCCAACCATGCAATGGGCCTCTTCGAACTGGCCGCCATCCACCTATCGAGCGAACCACCACGCATCGAGGAATCACAATTGGCCATCGATGCGCTTGGACTGCTGGTTGACGGCTTAGGAAACCGCTTAGGCGAGCATCATGACACTTTGGTTGCAGCTCTCACCAACATCCGCATGGTGTTTGTACAACGAAAGACACCGCCTACAGGCGAATGATGTGCACTGCCTCTGGGCGTGCAACGCGAAAGCCCTGAACAAAACTGACACGCACACCAATTTCGACCGTGCGTGTGCCATCTTCGAGTGACACGCAATGAAATGGCCACTGTCGACCATTCTCGTCTGTGATGACACCAAGACCACTGGGGTCGCTGAATTCCGTTACGACGCCAGTTGATGATGCGCTGAGATCGCTAGACATACGACTGACTAGTGAATGATCTTGGAAATGGGGATTTCGAGAAGATCCGATGCTCCTGCATCAATGAGATCGGGAATAAGTGTGTTGATGCCGCGTTTGGTAACTACAGACTCAATTGCGTAATCGCCAGACGCTAAGCGCGACACTGTGGGTGACTTGGCTGCTGGAAGAAGCGCTAAGACTTTTTCCATCGCGTTCTCGGACACGTTCAACTTCAATAACACTTTGTCGCGTGCCTCTAATGTGCCAGTCAACAGAGTCATTATCTGTTCCATTGCATGACGCTTGACGGGGTCGGCAAACGATTCTTTATTAGCGATGAGTTCTGTGTAACTGGTGAGCATGGTGTCGATAATTCGCAGACCTGCTGCACGCAATGCTCGCCCTGTCTCAGTGATGTCCACGACACAATCTGCGATATCAGGAATTTTTGCTTCGCTTGCGCCATAGCTAAGGCGAATGTCTGCTTTGATACCGAGGTTCGCGAAATAACGACGAGTCATCTCTGGATACTCGGTTGTTACGCGAACTCCGTCCTTGAGATCTTTTGCAGAGTGAGCTGGCGATGAATCTGCCACAGCCACAACTACACGCACTGGTTGTGCGGTGGCTTTTGAATAACGAAGCTCACCCAGACTGACAACTTCACTAGCGGTCTCTTCAATCCAGTCGCGACCCGTGATGCCAATGTCGAAAAGACCCTCTTGCACATAGGTTGCGATCTCCTGCGGACGAAGAATACGCACTTCGGCAACTCGTGGGTCGTCGATAGAAGCCTTGTAGTCGACAGAAGATGAACGCACTACCGAGAGATCGGCAGCTTCAAATAAGTCGAGGGTCGCCTTCTCGAGGGATCCTTTGGGGAGAACAATTTTGAGCACGCAACGAGGTTACAGAGCACATTGCGACACTGACGACGTATTTAACGACTATCCCAATTCAATGGGCAGAGCGCCGGTTTGACCACGAAACCAAGCTGCGGCATCCATATGTGGTCGCCCCTCTGGCTGAACAGTGACGAGCCGAATAACGCCATCGCCTGTACC
The DNA here is from genome assembly GCA_036826015.1 of Ilumatobacteraceae bacterium. Classification (GTDB taxonomy): domain Bacteria; phylum Actinomycetota; class Acidimicrobiia; order Acidimicrobiales; family Ilumatobacteraceae; genus UBA2093. Next base: position 46,220 of record DAISXE010000001.1, on the reverse strand, counting down.
CACAACACATCCGTCATACAGGCCCCCAACATCGAGAGCATCGTCCTGATTTTCAACTGCCGTAGCAAGAATGCGTAAACGATTACCGCCGACCACGGTGTAGGCGCGCAATGCTCGCACCTGGCGATGAATGTTCACCGCACTGTTTGTCCAATCAATACGCAGGTCATCTGGCGTAATTTTTGTCGCATAGGTACCACCAGGCTGTTGAGCAACAGGAGTCCCAAGGCCATTCTGCAAAGTCGTAACCAATAACTCAGCACCAGCATGAGCTAATTGACGCGTGAGCGCAGTAGCTGTGATTTCGTCATCTATTGGAACCGTTGCTGTTGCATAGATGGCACCCGAGTCGAGAGTGGCCTCTACGTCCATAATGCATACACCAGTTTCCGCATCGCCAGCCATGATGGCGCGCTCTACTGGTGCTGCTCCGCGCCAACGCGGAAGAAGCGAGAAATGAATATTGATCATCGGCACTTTTTCTAAGAGTGCTCCGGGAATGATGCGACCATACGCAACGACAATGCCGAGAAGATTCTGGTGACTGTTTAGCTCCACCCAGTTGAGATCGTGTGAGACCGCGATGTTGTGACGTAGCGCAACTTCTTTCACAGGGCTCGGAGTCATTCGCGAACCTCTGCCCCGCTTTGCATCTGGACGAGTGACAACGTGAATGATGTGAAACCCTGCGTCGATGAGCGATGAAAGAACTGTTGCTGCGGTGTCTGGTGTCCCAAGAAAGACGAGAGGTCGAACCTCTTGTGGCATCACTACTTCAGCCCAATGTGACGGGTCTCCCCTTCCGAGGTGCCCCCATCTGCAATCCGCTTGTATTCACGCAAGGCTTCGTCGCGTTGGTCGGGGGTCATACGTTCGAACATTAAGACGCCATTGAGATGGTCGAGTTCATGTTGGAAGAGCCGTGCAAGCAATTCATCGGCTTCTACTTGAATAGTGTTGCCGCTGAGATCAATTGCTTCTAACAAGACTTCTTTGGGTCGCAGCATCTCGACATACAGCCCGGGAATAGACAAGCAGCCTTCGTCGTACACCCATTCCCCCCGTGATTCAACAATGCGAGGATTAATCAGAGTGATGGGTGTGCCATCAATGTCGTACACAAAAATCTGTTTCTGTACTCCGATTTGAGGCGCAGCCAGCCCGAGTCCAGGGGCCTGATACATGGCTTGAAGCATTGCTTGAGACAAGCGGACCACTTTGCCGTCGATATTTTCCACTTGTTCTGCCACAGAAGTAAGAACTGGATCTCCGTAGGTGCGAATGTCGTAGGCCACAATCTGAAAGGCTACCTGTGGAGACAATGATGACCGAGGAACCTGACAAGAGAATTACGCCTAACGAGCATTACTTTGCCCCGTCACCATCTAGTGCCGAGAAAACCACAGACTTCACCATCGACAGTGCACGTGGCCCCCTCTCCATGCGCGCAGGGTCAGGCGTCTTTAGCCAACATGGCCTCGACAAAGGAACTGCGGTACTGCTCGATATCATGCGCAGACAGAATCACGCACCATGTCCACCAGGAACCAACGTTCTCGACGTTGGTTGCGGAACTGGGGCAATCTCACTCTCGATGGCAATTCACTATGCCGAGAGCACGGTGTACGCCATCGATATAAATGAGCGTGCAAGAGAACTCTGCACAGAGAATGCGGCGAAGAACAATTTGCCAAACATTCGCGTTGCTCACCCAGACGAGGTTGATACCAACCTTCGTTTTACACATATTTGGTCCAACCCCCCTATCCGAATAGGCAAAGATGCACTGCATGAGTTGCTGCTGACATGGCTTCACAGGCTCACAGACGACGGAGTCGCACATCTGGTGGTGAGTAAAAATCTTGGGGCAGATTCACTTGCAACGTGGCTGACCAACAATGGTTTCGCCACAACGCGCATCGGAAGCAGCAAGGGATTTCGCGTCTTGGAAGTTTTAGCTCACCGCTAGTAACGCAGTGGATCCACATGCACACGCATGTGGGCACCAAACGTGGCCCTTAGCTGAGTAATTGCTCTTTCGAGATCTTCTCGATGAACGGCACGGAGCAATACTGCTTCCTCTTCGCGCGCAACAAGGACCGACTCAAGTTCTGGAATATCTACCGAAGTATGCGGTGACGTCAAAGTGATACGTGCGACGTACGAATATGGCGGCAAACTCAATGCACGACGTTGCGCCAAGACAGAATCTCTCCATTCTTGAAGCGCACCGGCAACATTGTTACTAGCCAATGCAACCAATAACGGATGATCCACAACTCGGGTCTGAACAACTACCTTGCCATTTGCGCCCACCATGCGAGCAGCACGTGCAATTACTGCCGCAACTTCTATGGGGGCCGACATGCGTGGAGCTCCCAAATCACGGTCAATGTCGGCAAACACCACACAGTCAGCTTGAGGCACTCTGTACAACACCGCTTCTGTACCGATGAATACATTTCCTTTTGTCCATGACTCATCTGAATCACTTGTGACTTCAATAACGGGGTTAGCACTGGAGGCCTGTACTTGCGATGTCAATTGAGTGACTCCGCCACGAGGGACAAGAAAAGCAGAACGTCCACATGAAACACACACGCCGCCATGCTGCATTTCACAACGTGAACAAAAAAGAGTTCCATCGTCTGATTGTGTGAGGAGCGAAAGACATGTTGAACAGTTTTGCGTTTTACGACATGACTTACAAACAATGAGACGCGCTTTACCTTTGGTATTCAACACACAGGCCGTAGTAGCGCCAGGTGTAGAAATTGCTGTGAGAAGTTCTGTTGACAGCAACGAACCAGCAACAGGAACTGAAGCAAGATCAACTATCTCGATTTTTGGCCACCCGTGCGCAGAATCGACATGGATCGTTTTATTGGCCCACCCCACAAGTGCTCCGAGTGAAGGGACAGCCGAGGTGAGAACTATTGGAACGCCAACTAACCGAGCGCGTTCAGTTGCAACTTCTGCGGCATTCCATGTTGGGGCTCTCTCTTCGTGAAGCGACTCATCATGTTCGTCAATCACAACAATGGCGCTAAGTTCCGCACACGGAGCAAATACAGCTGATCGGGCACCAATCACAACATCCACGCCTGCTCGAGCGTTGTCCCATTCGTCTGGAACCTCTGCAGTAGTCAAACCTTTGCGGCGTAGAAACGCAGCACCAACATGTGCCATGCGCTGCGTCGGACACACCACCAAAACCGGACCTGATTCGGCCAATGAAGTAACAACTGTGAGAGCAGACAGCGCAGGCGGGATGACCAAAAGAGCACCACCCTGGGCTCTCGCCTGCTTCGTGGCCGCTACAACTACGTCGTTGACATCGTTTGAAACTGCTCCATGTCTTGGATGCACAACACGCGACTTCATACGCGGCGATGAAGCGCTTTGCAGTACAGCTCTATGCGAACCCATCCATCGGCGCGCCACCCAAGACACAAGAGGTAACAGATGTTCTTCTACGCCTGTCCCCGAAATAGAGACCAATGGGGACAAACGGTCTAATGCAATTCCCTCAGTGCTTTGCGAAAACGGTTTGATATCCGTAATCCAACCGCCAACACGACGATTGTTTAAATTGATGCGCACCCTCTGACCACGCGCGGCGCGGCCTACAAGAGCAGACGGAATGAGATAGTCAAATACCTTGTCGATGCCTGATACATCAGGTACAACCGACGCAACGAGCGGTGAGCTCTCGCTCAGAGTTTGACAGCCGCCTTGAAGTCAGCAAGACGTGACAACACTTCCCAGGTAAATCCTGGGCCTGTACGACCAAAGTGTCCGTATGCAGCAGTTTGTGCATAGATAGGACGCTTGAGATCGAGGTCACGAACAATCGCAGCAGGACGAAGGTCGAATACGTCACGAACAGCTTTTTCGATTGACTCTTCGCTCACAGTGTTTGTACCGAATGTCTCTACCAAGATGCTGATGGGCTGTGCCATACCAATCGCATAAGCAACCTGTACTTCACACTTCTCTGCAGCACCACTGGCAACAACATGCTTGGCAACCCAACGCGCAGCGTATGCAGCAGAGCGGTCAACCTTCGATGGGTCCTTACCAGAGAATGCGCCGCCGCCATGACGACCCATACCACCGTATGTGTCAACAATGATCTTGCGACCTGTGAGACCGGTGTCTGCGTGAGGTCCACCCAAAACAAACTTGCCAGTTGGGTTGATGTAGATCGCAGGATTGTCATCAGCGAAAGCCTCTGGAATGGTTGGCAAGATGACTTGCTCAATCAGGTCTGGGCGAATCTCTGTCTCACGATTTACGCCGTCACGGTGCTGAGTTGAGATAAGTACAGTGCTGAGTTTCACCGGACGACCATCGACATATTCAAATGTCACTTGGGTCTTGCCGTCTGGGCGCAAGTACGGAACAAGGCCGCTCTTACGTACTTCGGTCAAACGCTCTGCCATGCGGTGCGCAAGCCAGATTGGAAGCGGCATGAGGTCTGGTGTGTCGTTACATGCGTATCCGAACATCATTCCCTGGTCGCCTGCACCTTGGCTGTTGAGGATGTCTTCACCACTCATGCCACTGCGCTGCTCTTCGCTCTTATCAACGCCTTGTGCAATATCAACGCTTTGCGCGTCGAGAGCTACAAGAACACCACAGGTGTTGCCGTCGAAACCGTATGCGGCGTCGTTGTAACCAATGCGATTGATTGCTGCACGAGCGATTGCTGGAATGTCGACATATGCATCGGTGGTGATTTCACCAGATACAACGCATAGACCGGTGGTGAGCAATGTCTCGCAAGCAACGCGGCTGTGTGGGTCCTTCTCAAGAATGGCATCGAGAATTGAGTCAGATACCTGATCTGCCATCTTGTCTGGGTGACCTTCGGTCACGCTCTCAGATGTAAACGTGAAATTCCTCACGACTGCTCCTTCATTTGTGTGGGCTATGGTTCGACCGCAACTCAACCACGCTATCTAATACAGCAGTGGCGATGTGGTGTTTGTCGGTCAAAGCGACTGTTTGCAGCACCCCGCCAGCGCCCAAAATGGTGACCGCGTTGGTGTCATGACTGAAACCCACCCCTGGGGCCGACACATCATTGGCAACAATGAGGTCGAGATTCTTTCGAACCAGCTTGTCTTGGGCGTGCGCTATGAGGTCTTCGGTTTCGGCTGCGAATCCAACAAGTATTTGACCCTCGCGCTTGCGAGCACCAAGCCCAGCCAAAATGTCAGGCGTTTTTTCAAGGACAATCTCGGGAACTCCGTCGGCCTTCTTGATCTTTCCATCAGAACGATGCACTGGTCGAAAATCTGCCACTGCGGCACTCATGATAATGACATCGCTTGAATCACTGTGACAGGCAACGGCACGCAACATATCGTCAGCAGTCTCTACTGGAATCACCGTGATGCTTGCCAAAGTGGGTCTATCAACGGTGGTTACCAGAGTCACAATGGCACCGCGACGCGCAGCGTTCTCTGCAACGGCGTAGCCCTGTTTACCCGATGAGCGGTTTGCGATTACACGCACTGCGTCGATGGGTTCGCGAGTGCCGCCGGCAGTCACAAGTACTGACACCCCTGAAAGATCATGGGAGGCAGCGAGGACAGAATCAATGGCACTGGCAATGGAGTCAGTGTCGGCAAGTCGTCCAGTACCAATATCGCCACCGGCGAGGCGACCTGCTTGTGGTTCCACGATGATTACTCCACGCGAACGCAGAACTTCAATGTTGTGTTGAACACTTGGGTGTTCCCACATTTCGGTGTGCATTGCGGGACACAACACCACCGGTGCACGCGTGGCAATCAATGTGGCGACCAAAACATCGTGCGACAGACCCATTGCATAAGCAGCAATGACTCGAGCGGTTGCAGGCGCTACAACAATCACATCTGCATTTTGTCCGAGGCGAGTGTGCGGAATTGGAGAAGAATCGTCCCAGAGACTTGTGTGCACCGGCTCTGAGGCCAACGCCGACAGAGTGACAGGACCGATAAATCGGTGAGCATCTTCCGTCATGATGGGCGCAACATACGCACCGGCGTCAACTAATCGGCGACACAGTTCTACTGACTTGTAAGCAGCAATGCCACCCGATACGCCAAGGACAATGTTTCGACCCTGAACGTTTTCCAACATGATGAATCGAGAAAAGAAGGAGTTATTTACTCAGCGTCAGAATCTGACGACTCGTCATCTAGTGCGATTCCATTTTCAGACACATCACCAAAGATGGCTGCAGCTTCTGCTTCGAGTTCATCAAGTTCGTCGAACGGCAAACGCTCGATCTTGACAATTTTGTCGGCAGCGATTTCTTCAAAAGCGATGGACAAAGGCTTACGAGCAACCGATGACACCTGAGGTGGAATCATGTGGCCAAGACCTTCACCCAATTGGTTGAAGTACGAATTGATTTGACGTGCACGGTACGAAGCAAGCGTGACGAGGCTGAACTTCGAGTCAACGCGGTCGAGAAGACCTTCGATATGTGGGTGAATCATGGAGTCGTTTTGACGGGACATGGGGGACCTCCGAAGTCGCCTCAAGGTTATCGGCGTGAGTCTCTCGCTGCACCGATAAATGCCTGTATCTCTGCGATTGCGCGCTCAAAATCATCGTTCACAACGACAAAATCGGCCAATTCCGCGCCTTCACGTTCTTCCTCGTCGGCTTTACGTAGACGCTCCACCACGTGATCATCTGGGTCTCCCCGACCCTGCAAACGACGCTGTTGCTCCTCACGCGATGGCGGACGGACAAATACAACAAGTGCTTCAGGATGCGCGTTCTTCACCTGACGAGCACCGTTGAGTTCAATTTCCAACACGATGTCACGCCCTGCGTCAACTTCTGGCAAAGGAGATCCGTACAAGTTTCCAAGGAACTCTGTCCACTCCAAAAAACCACCGGCAGCGATTCGATCCTCAAACGCCTGTCGAGACGCAAACACGTATGCATCTCCGGGTTCACCCTCGCGCTGTGCCCGCGTTGTCCATGACTTGCTCAACCACAACGAGGAATCACGTGCCATCAATTCATCGACGATGGTTCCCTTGCCTGCACCACCTGGGCCAGACACGATGAAAATCAAAGGGCTAGTCATGCTGTTCACCGCATGCCGTCAAAATTTCATTTTGTTGTGTGCTGCCGAGTTGCGAGATCGTAATAAATGAAGGAAGTCCCAAAGTATCCATCAGTCGGCGACCAACTACTTTGCCCAGCGCAGGATGCACGTCGAGCAGTTTTACGAGATACACAGCGCCGAAGCTATTAGAGGAAGCAAAAACCTGAGCCAAATTCGAAGTGGATGACAAATGCACTGCCTGAACACGGTGAGCACGGATCTCAGCGACACGCTCAACATCTCTAGTAGTGCTTTCCATAATCCAATGATAGTTCCGAGCAACTGTTCTGCCCACCTATCAACGAAGGAAACGAGACCTACACGCGATGAACGTATCCCACCACATCGGCCCAGGATGAAAATCCCAATTCCTTCATGCGAACTGCAGCGTCACGCGCAATGTCCCACACGGCCGATGGAGAAGCAAAACTCGCAGTACCTATTTGAACAGCCCGTGCGCCAGCCATCATCATTTCAATTGCATCATTTCCAGATGCGATTCCTCCGACGCCGATGATGTCTACATCGGGCATAGCTGCCTTTACATCGTGTACGGCACGCACTGCAATAGGACGGATTGCAGGACCCGACAGTCCCCCACCGCCATTACCAAGAGAGGGGCGACCTGTAGGTGTGCTGATTTGCATACCAAGCATCGTGTTGATGAGGGTGATTGCCGATGCGCCCGCATCTCGCACTGCGGTCGATACTTCAACAACGCGATCTGTGTTCGCACTCAATTTGGCCCATACCGGAACAATCGACTCTGAACAGACTGCAGCAATGATGCGACCAGCTAGTGATGGGTCGTGAGCGATGATGCCACTTCGACCTTCCAAGTTTGGACATGACAAGTTCACTTCAATCGCAGAGATACTTTGACCAGCTGCACGCAATTGATTTGCTGCAAGAACGTACTCATGCAATGTGCGACCCCAAATGCTGGCCACTGTTGTGACATTGGCTGCCTCTAACACAGGCAGTGATTCGTGGATCCATGCAACAACACCAGGACCTTGTAATCCGACAGCATTAATCATGCCGCCCTGGGCAAGATGAACACGTGGCGCAGGGTTACCTTCCCACGGTTCGTGAAACAAACTCTTGACAACAACAGCACCCAAACGATCAAGCGGCATGTAGGAACCGAGTTCGACATCGTGACCACTGGTACCAGACGCAGTCATAAACGGATTAGCGAGAGTTAACCCGCCACATTGCACTTCTCCGAGTTGTTGGAGAATCCGCTCACTACGTCGTTTCATTATGCCCGTCCGTGATATTCCTGCAATGAACGTACTTCAACTTCAGACAATCGCTGTTCCCACAAACCGTTGACCGCAGCAAGTGCCGCCTCAACAGTGGTAACTGACGACACGCGGTTTGAGTTGGCAGCCTTACGAATTGCTTCACCATCTTCACGAGAACCACGACCATGTGGAGTGTTGACAACGAAACTGATCGCACCTTGCGCCACCAAATCAACTGCGTTATCCATTGTTGAACCTTCAATCTCCGACAACTTCCCCACCACCAGATCTACTGTCTGATCAAACTTGGCCAGGTACGCAGCGGTTCCTGTTGTAGCCGCAATGCCAAGACCCAACTCGCGCAGACGCTTCGCAACCACAAGTCCCGCTGGTTTGTCCCCATCGTTCAGAGACAGAAAGACCATTCCTGATGTTGGCAATACAGTTCCAGCCGCAGTTTGAGATTTAACAAAAGCGCGACCAAACGTGCGATCAATACCCATCACTTCTCCGGTGGAGCGCATTTCAGGCCCTAGCGCTGTGTCTACTTCTGGGAACCTGTTGAAAGGAAGCACTGCTTCTTTCACGGAAACGTGTCCACCAGTAACAGGAGGCGTGAGCAAACCTTCAACACGCAATTCTGCAAGCGTTGCGCCGAGCATGACACGACTTGCAACTTTTGCAAGTGGAACGCCTGTTGCCTTAGCCACGAAAGGCACCGTACGAGATGCACGCGGGTTTGCTTCGATGACAAACACAGTTGTTCCCAACACAGCGAACTGCACATTGATGAGGCCACGAACATCGAGCGCATTAGCAATAGCAGTTGTATAGGCGCTGATGACCTCTACTACCCATGACGGCAACGTTTGAGGCGGTATCGCACACGCAGAGTCACCAGAGTGAACCCCAGCTTCTTCCACATGTTCCATAACGCCACCAATCAACACTTCACCAGTGTGATCACGAATGGCATCAACGTCTACTTCAGTTGCGTCTTCCAAGAAATGGTCGATGAGAACAGGACGTTCCGCAGAAAGGCCACCTTCTTTGCCGAGGCTTCCGTCTTTAGCCATCTGGTCCATTGCGCGTTCAAGTGCGGCATGGTCGTGCACGATCTGCATAGCGCGACCGCCCAACACATAACTTGGTCGAACCAGAACGGGGTAACCCACTGATGACGCAATCTTGCTCGCCTCTTCAATGGTGACGGCTGTGCCACCAGGAGGTTGCGGGATAGACAGACTGTTGCAAAGTTGATTCCACTTCTCGCGGTCTTCGGCCAAGTCGATGGAATGCGGCGAAGTACCAGCAATCAGAGCTGGATCGATGAGACCAGAGAGCTTCAACGGAGTTTGTCCACCAAGACCAACAATCACCTTCGGTGCGACCCCACCTGAGGCAAGAGTTTCTGCGGCGATGACATTAAGAACGTCCTCACGTGTGAGTGGTTCGAAATACAAACGGTCAGAAGTGTCGTAGTCGGTGGACACAGTCTCGGGGTTGCAGTTGACCATCACTGTCTCGTAGCCAGCATCGCGTAGAGCAAAGCTCGCATGTACACAGCAGTAATCGAATTCGATACCTTGACCGATTCGATTTGGACCAGAGCCAAGAATAATGACGCGTGGACGTTCGGATGGACGTACTTCGTTTTCATCTTCATAGGTTGAGTAGTGGTACGGAGTTTGCGCTGCGAACTCTGCCGAGCACGTGTCGACAGTCTTGTATGTAGGGATTACACCAAGCGATTCACGATGAGCCCGTACTGACATTTCGTCACTCTTGAGAAGGTACGCGATCTGAGCATCTGCAAACCCGAGTCGTTTGGCGCGACGCATCTGTGAGCGTGTGACGTTCTTCAATGGAGTTCCCTCTAGCGCATGACGCTCATCAACAATGATGAGCATCTGGTCCAAGAACCATGGATCGATCTTTGTTGCTTCAAATACGCGTTCGACAGACATACCCCGGCGCAGCGCCTCGCCTACCTGGAAGATGCGTTCTGGAGTGGCGATTGCCGCTTTGGCCAACAGGGCATCGTCTAACAAGTTGTCGTACAGAGATTCACCTGGATCACAGTTCAACCCCAAACGGCCCTGCTCAAGAGATCGCAGACCCTTTTGAAGGCTCTCTGGGAATGTACGACCGATAGACATTGCTTCGCCGACACTTTGCATCTGCGTTCCGAGCACACCAGAAGTACCGGGGAGTTTTTCAAACGCCCAACGAGGAATCTTTGTTACAACGTAGTCAATGGTTGGTTCGAAACTCGCCGGGGTCATACGCGTGATGTCATTAGGAATCTCATCAAGCGTGTAGCCCACAGCCAACTTTGCTGCAATCTTTGCAATAGGAAAGCCAGTGGCCTTTGATGCCAATGCCGAAGATCGTGACACACGTGGATTCATTTCAATGACTACCAAGTCGCCATTCTCCGGGTTCAATGCGAACTGAACGTTGGAACCACCTGTTTCAACACCCACACGACGAATACAAGCAAATGCGGCATCGCGCATGTTTTGGTACTCGACATCCGACAAGGTTTGTGCAGGAGCAACAGTGATGGAGTCACCCGTGTGAACACCCATTGGGTCAAAGTTTTCGATACTGCAGATGATCACGCAGTTATCGGCCTTGTCCCGCATGACTTCTAGTTCGTACTCTTTCCAACCAACGATTGAGGTCTCGATGAGAATCTCGCGGATGGGGCTTGCATCCAAACCGTTGAGCGCAAGCTTGGCGAACTCTTCCATTGTGTTAGCGATGCCCGTGCCACGACCGCCCAGGATGTAGGCGGGACGAATGATGACAGGTAATCCAATTTCTTTGAGGACAGAATCTGCCTCTTCCATATTGTGCGCAATACCGCTACGAGGAACGTTGAGACCAATCTCCAACATTGCTTGTTTGAACTTGTCGCGATCTTCTGCTGTGGCAATTGCTTCTGCATTGGCGCCAATTAGTTCAGGAGTTCCTGGTACCCCTACAAGGCCTTGTTCGAATAGCGCCATCGCTAAGTTCAAGCCGGTCTGACCACCAAGAGTTGGAAGCACCGCGTCGGGCTTTTCACGTTCAATGATCTTTGCCAATATCTCTGGTGTCAGCGGCTCGATATAAGTGCGATCAGCAAAATCGGGGTCAGTCATGATGGTGGCTGGGTTCGAGTTTGCGAGAATGACGCGATACCCCTCCTCTTTCAAGACACGACATGCTTGTGTGCCCGAGTAGTCGAACTCGCATGCTTGCCCAATAACAATCGGACCTGATCCGATAATCAGAATTGTGTGTAAATCATTACGGCGAGGCATTACTTGCCCTCCATCATTTCTGCGAATTGAGCAAAGAGGTAGCGACTGTCATGTGGCCCCGGCCCTGCTTCTGGGTGGTATTGAACGCTGAATGCATTGTGCTTGCGTAGACGCATTCCTTCGTTTGTGTTGTCGTTCAAGTTGACATGTGTGATGTCTGCGACTCCAGACAAGGAATCGGCATCAACACAGAAGTTGTGGTTCTGACTAGTGATTTCAACCGAACCAGTAGCCAAGTTGCGTACGGGATGATTTCCACCATGATGACCAAACGGCAACTTGAAGGTATGACCATCGAATGCTCGCGACAGCAACTGATGCCCTAGGCAGATTCCAAAAGTAGGAACACCATTTTCAACGATGCTGCGAATTGCCGCCGTAGCTCCCGGCACCATCTCTGGGTCACCTGGACCATTCGACAAGAAGATACCTTGCGGCTTCAAAGCAAGAACTTCTTCAGCCCCCATGTGAGCTGGAACAACTGTGACAGTTGCAATCTCTGACAAGCAACGAAGGATTGTCGTTTTGATCCCGAAGTCGTATGCGACCACCGAATACTTACCGCTACCGAAGGTATATGGCTGAGGAGTGGTTACTTGTGAAACCAGGTCGATGCCTGATGTTCCATGTTCATCTCGAGCTGCCGATAACAGATTCGCTTCACTTGCGGTACCGAATGCACCACGCAGAGAACCCGAATCACGTAGCAGTCGTGTGAGTCGACGCGTATCGAGACCTGTAATTCCAGGAAGTTTGTTAGCAACTAGTAAATCATTGAGGTCGGTTTCGCTTCTCCAATTGCTTCGGCGCCGAGCCAAGTCGCGCACGATGACACCGCGCGCAAATGTTCCTCGTGATTCAGCATCCGCAGCAGTGGCGCCGTAGTTACCAATATGGGTGGTGGTGAAGGTAATGATTTGACCTGCATACGACGGGTCCGTAATCACTTCTTGATATCCGGTGAGCGCAGTATTGAATACGACTTCTCCAGCAGCGATGCCATTCTCAGGAATATGGCCAATGGCCTCACCTTCAAATACTGACCCGTCCTCTAGGACGAGTGAAATTTCTGTCATGGGAGCGCTCATCGCGTTGCCTTTCCTTCGTTGACGACTATTTGTCCGTTGAACAACGTGTGTCGCACGCGTCCTCGAACATTCATTCCGTGATACGGAGTGTTTTTACTTTTGCTTGCAAGACCCTCGCGCGATACTTCCCACACCTCTGCGGTATTCCACACACAGATATTGGCGGGTTCACCTACGGCGATTGCACGTCCGTGACGCATATCGAGACCAGCAATGCGAGCAGGATTCCAAGACATCAATTCGACAATCTTGCGAGCATCTAATTCCATAGCGGTATTGACCACTGCAAGAGCGGTTTCAAGTCCAAGCATGCCTGGAGGAGCCTGATCTAATGGTTGTTCTTTTGTGTGCCCGGCGTGTGGGGCGTGGTCAGTAGCAATCGCATCGATCGTGCCATCAAGAACACCATCTTTGAGCGCTGTGATGTCTGCTGCGGTGCGAAGAGGTGGGTTGACTTTGAAGTTGGGGTCAAAACTCGTCAGGAGTTCGTCGAGTAACGACAAGTGATGCGGTGTTACTTCGGCAGTAATGGGCAAACCTTCAGCTTTTGCGTCGCGCACCAACTGAACACTTCCCTGTGTTGACAGATGCAGGAAGTGCATCTTGGCCCCAGTGGCTCGCACTAGATCGATATCGCGTTGCACCATCTGCTCTTCTGCCAATGCCGGCCATCCGGGAACTCCCAAGGAAGAACAGCATGCTCCGTCATGCATCACAGCACCGTTTGTTAGTGACGAGACTTCACAATGTTGCGCCAAGGTGACATTGGCTAGACGCGCAGAGACCAATGCGCGCTTCATCGTGTCTTCGTCCTGCACCCCACTGCCATCGTCTGTAAAAAGTGTGACACCTTCGTCTGCAAGACCGGAATAAGACACCAACTCTGCGCCCAAGCGGCCAACCGTGATGCAGCCAGATGGCATCACTTCACACAAATTGGCTTTGATGCCTTGCTCGCGAACAAATCGCACTGTTGCAACATTGTCTTGAGCCGGATCCGTGTTTGGCATAGCAACAACAGCCGTATAACCACCAAGCGCTGCGGCACGACTTCCCGATTCAATAGTTTCGGCTTCTTCTTTTCCTGGTTCACGCAAGTGTGTGTGCAGGTCGACGAACCCTGAAGAGACATAGCAACCTTTGCCATCAAGCACGATGTCGCCCTCGAGTGCATCCCCTACTGCGTCAATGAGCGCACCGACAACACGTACGTCGGCTTCAAACACTGCATCTGGGTTGACGACTGTTGCTCCGCGGATGACGATTGATTTCGTTTCACTCATGCGTCACCACCAAGAGATGCCACTGGAGAGATTTCGCCACCAAGTAACGAGAACAGCACAGCCATACGAACAGAGATGCCGTTGGCGACCTGTTGGAGAATGCGTGACCCCGGAACTTCCGATGGATCAACTTGCATTTCGACGCCACGATTGATTGGTCCTGGATGCATCAGCAGAGCATGTGGAGCCAATCTCGCAGCGCGTTTCTCTGTCAGGGCGTACAGATCGGTGTACTCCTTCATGCTGATAATCAGCGACTCGTCCATGCGCTCACGTTGCATTCTCAACATGTAGAGAACATCAACGTGACCCACTACTTCATCAATGGACGATGCTGTAGATACATTCCAAGTCTCGATGGAACTGGGAAGCAAAGCGTCGGGCGCCACTAAGACCACTGTTGCGCCCATTCGCGTGAACACGTCAATATTGCTTCGCGCTACACGTGAATGTTTAATATCGCCCACAATGGCAATTGTGCGGCCTGCCATGCTTTCCTTGTCGCCAAAATTTCTGGTGATGGTGTACGCATCGAGCATTGCTTGCGTTGGGTGTTGATGCCAACCATCTCCGGCATTCACAACCGCAGCGTTGGTCCATTGTGTGATCTGCTTTGGAACACCACTCGACTTATGTCGCACCACAAACGCATGAACGCCCATTGCCCCAAGAGTTTCAATCGTGTCACGAAGACTTTCACCTTTGTTCACACTTGAGGTGCTGGCGGAAAATGTCATCACTTCTGCAGACAGTCTCTTAGCTGCAGTTTCAAAGCTGAGTCTCGTACGTGTGGAATCTTCAAAAAACACACTTGCGATTGTCTTGCCACGTAGCGCAGGCACCTTTGGGACCGCACGAGAATTGATTTCAGCCATATGGTCTGCGAGTTCCAAAAGTTGCACAATCTCATCAACCGACAAATCATGAGTGGAAAGAAAATGCTTCACGCTTGCCCCTTTTCCACCACAGTGACGAAAACACCATCTGGCCCAACTGAAACTTCATCTGAAAAGTGCGTGGGAATGTTCTTGCCTACATAGTCGGGACGAATGGGTAGTTCACGGTGGCCACGGTCAACCATGACTGCCAACTGCACCGCTCGAGGGCGTCCGTGATCATTCAATGCTTCAAGTGCGGCGCGCACCGTGCGGCCAGTAAACAAGACATCGTCGACCAGAACAATCGTCTTTTCAGTGAGATCGACTGGAATGTCGGTGGGAGCACTCAAAACAATGGGCCGAAGACTGAAATCGTCGCGATACATGGAGATGTCCACAGCACCGAGAGGCACTTCGCACGTTGGCTCGATCTGTTGAAGCCCTTTGGCAAGACGCTCAGCTATCCAGGTTCCCCCGGTCTGCATTCCAACAATGACTAATCGACGTAGGTCAGTGTTGCGCTCCACTATCTCGTGTGAAATTCGCTTGATGGCACGGTCAATATCTGCCGTTGCCAAGATCTCCGTGCGGGAAGGAAAAACGACACTCACAACGCGCACCTTGACCGCAGTGTGGGCAAGAAAAACGCCCCTCGCGAGGGGCGTGCGTGCATGAGAACTCGTTGAATCATCTATGTCCTTCCGTTCGAGCCTCACAGGACTCGTTTTACGGTTGTCTCAACTATACACCACCAATGTCAGCCAGGGCTAGGGGGACCGACGAATAAATATCTGCCAATGCTCATTACTGGCAAACTCCTCAAAATCTGCCGAGGCGAGAGCCCAGTCCTTAGCCATCTCATCATCTCGTTGGCGTGGCAGCACCACATACTGCACTCCGTCTGCGCGCGGGTTTCGCTCCCCCTCGCGTGAGATATCTGTTCCGTACAGCACCGTACGAAATGGATTGGGGAATTGGTAGATCTCTTTTCGATGAGCCACGTGAGGCGCCAAAGAATATTGAACCGAAACAACAGCATCCTGGGGCAACTTTTTCAAGATGTCTCGCGCAGCCACAGCCGTGGGATGTTGTGCGCCCCAATGTGGCAGTTCCGAGGCGCGAAATGGAACATATGACCATGAATAGCCTGCGACTAAAGATGACATTGCCACTATGCACACCACGCCATACTTCCAACGCTGTGGCAGTCGACCAGCACCGACCACTGCGGCAAGAACTAGGGCGGGTACGGCAACAATCGAATAGTGATATTCAATATGGAATTGGTACCAAAAATTGCTAATCACATTAAATGCGATAACAAGAATGCTCACCGCTGCTATTTCAGGTGCCAGGAAACTCATCAGCGCCAACGGCGCAAACATCTTCCAGAGATACATCAGACGACCTTCTGATGTGAGGTATCGATACACATTCGTAGGGTTTGTGAAAGTTTCATTGATAAATCCCCACACACCACCAAAAGGAATTCGCCATCCGTTACGAGTGGGAACACCGATGAGACTACGCATCAATAAATACATCCCCGCCAAGGATGCAGCGATCCCTGCCCCCATCGTGATGATTCCACGACGAATATCGCCGCGCAGCGCAATCAGTGCCCCAAGTGGCAGCACAATCAAGACCACGTCTTCTTTTACTAACAGGCACAGCACCAGGGCAATCCAGTAACCACGCCAGTTTTTTGACAATGCGCTCACCATCGCAATCGGAACAAGTAAGCCCAAAAAAGAGTCTGGGTGATAGTTCTCCATGTTCGTGCCATTGACTGCTGGGTTAACGAGCCATACAACCCCAAACAAAAAACCAAGGAAGGAACTACTAAGAAAGCGACGTGCAAAAATATAAATAGGTATGGCCCCGGCTGCAATAACTACTGCCTGCATCGCAAGAAGCGTTTCCGTTCCTGGAAATAGCCAATACAGCGGTACTACAAAGAACAAAATGAGCGACGCGTGATCCCCCATGAGATTGCGCCCCATCAGAGTGACAAAGGGCGCTTCGAATCGAGACATTAACCAGATGCCTTGGTCGTATAACCCAACGTCGTACGAGGCAGTACCTAGTCCACGGTGAATATCCCACTGCAATCTGGTCACGACGATGACGTGAGCGATGATGGCTGCAATCAGTAGCCATGTCCAAGGCGATGCATCGCGCACCGAAGTCGTTACGTTTCGACCTCGCCGTGCAAGTGCCCCCGACATCATGAAAACGATCTAGCCGTCAGACCTGGCGTTTTTTGCAACCGCGGCCAACACGCCGTTTACAAATCGTCCTGAATCATCTGTTGAAAATCTCTTAGCCAACTCAACCGCTTCATCAATGACAACAGCTACCGGAACATCTGGGCGTGACAAGAGTTCGTAAATTCCTAATCTCAAAATTGCACGATCAAGGGCTGGCATTCGATCGATAGCCCAACCTTTTGCATGACTGACAATCAATTCGTCGATATTTGGTTTGCCTTCTTGTACGCCATGCAGCAACAAACTTGTGAGATCAGCAGATGCCACCCCACGTTCTTCTAAAATATCAAGAGGCGAAATTGATCGTTGTTCAGATTCGTACAACAAAATAACCGCCTGCTCGCGGGCATCTGTTCTTTCGTCGCTGGTGCGAAATGACTCTGGGTCTCGCGCCATCAGACGCGCGTCACGTAATCGCCGGTGCGGGTATCAACCTTCACCTTGTCGCCCACGTTGACGAACAACGGAACTTGAATCACTTTGCCAGTTTCCAATGTGGCTGGCTTACGTGCTCCAGAGACGCGATCGCCCTGCACGCCTGGCTCTGTGTCTGCGATGACCAACTCAGCAGATGCTGGAATTTCCACTGTGACAATCTCGCCATTATGAAGAGCGATAATCGCCATTGCCGACTCAACCAAATAATCGGCAGCATCGCCAAGGGCTATTGGAGAAATGTTCATCTGGTCGTACGACTCGGTATCCATGAATACAAAATCGTCGCCGTCTTTGTACAGGAACTGCATGTCACGCTTGTCGAGAATTGCCTGCTCCACACGAATGCCTGCGTTAAAAGTCTTTTCAAAAACGTTGCCGTTACGCAAGTTGCGCAATTTGGTGCGAACAAAGGCTCCACCCTTGCCAGGCTTCACGTGTTGAAATTCGACGACTGTGAACAGACCATTGTCTAGTTCAAGAGTGATTCCGTTCTTTAGATCGTTTGTGGTGATCGCGGGCATGTGAGGTCCTTGGGAGTGAGAGTAAGAATGCGGCACGTATTGCCGGTGACAACGACCAAATCCTCGATCCGGACGCCGCCGACCCCTCCACGATAGAGCCCAGGCTCGACGGTCACCACCTCATTGTTGCCAAGTACTGCTGTACAACGAGGAGAAAAGATGGGAGGTTCATGAATATAGAGACCAACTCCATGACCTGTGCCGTGAGGATATTCATGTCGCACGCCTTCGCGTTCAAATATCGCGCACACCGCAGCATCAACTTCTGAGCCAACAACACCTTCTCGCACCGCGGCTACGCCCGCTTTCTGGGCCTCACGGACGATGTCCCACATCTGTTCGTATTCTCTTGACACTGAACCCACCTTGATAGTGCGCGTCATATCACTGCGGTACCCATTCACCAGGGCGCCCATATCGATAATGACTCCGTGTCCGTCTTCGATGATCATGTCAGACGGTTCATGATGTGGTCGCGCACCGTGAACGCCTGTTGCCACAATTGTGTCAAAACCAACATCGTCGGCTCCGGCCAACTTCATCAGGTAGTCCAACTGAACGCGCACTTGTTTTTCGGTATGGCCACACAATCCATCTGCAACTACTTGCTGCAATGCGCCATCTGCAATAGATGCGGCCTGAGATATGGCAGCAATCTCGTCGTCGTCTTTCACCCTGCGCAGATCATCACACGGAGATGCAATTTTCTCTACTGAGAACTTCGTGCAGAGTGTGTCCATGTGAGCAGCAGTGAGATGCGCAGGATCTACTCCGATTGATGATGAACCGACCAACTTTTGCAACACATCATCTAACAAAGCACCGCCGACGACAGGTTCAACAAATGTTGTTGATTGAGCGAAACGTAATTCTTCGGAAGCGCGCTCCACATAACGACCATCTACCAGCAACCAAGACTCTCCCGAGTCAGCATTCACCAACAATTGTGCGGTACTGCCGGTGAAACCCGTCAGCCACCGAATGTCTTCCATCCGCAACACAAGATGACATCCACCAATAGATTTTGCAAATGCCTCAAGTCGACGCGAGACGTTCATGTCTAGTGCGTTAATTCAACAAGTGCTTCGACAGCAAGGGCGTAACCAAGACCACCAAAACCTGAAATGGTGCCACTTACAACTGGCGCCAAGACACTGACGTGCCGGAAACCTTCACGAGCTCCTGGGTTTGAAAGGTGCACTTCCACCACATGACCAGGAAATGACTTCAATGCATCATGGATGGCCCACGAGTAATGCGTAAACGCACCGGCGTTGATAATGATTCCGTCATGTTTTCCAATTGCAGCATGAATGGTTGCAACAATTTCTTGTTCCGCATTTGACTGCACATCTACAACCGACACACCATGTGCAGATGCCGCTACGCGGACAGACTCGACGTGGTCGGCCAACGTTGTGGTGCCATAGATCTCGGGTTCACGAGTTCCGAGAAGATTGAGATTGGGCCCATGAATGACCAGAACTGAAGACAACGTCATATCAGCAACCGTACTCGTCCCAAGTACTCCGATCGATGGAATAAACGATATGTGGTTCCCCCCACCACCCTGGCGTGTTCGGATGATCAAAATCAAGGTCATCACGACGCTTCATTCCGATCCGCTTCATCACAGCCTCACTGGGCGCATTCGTCTGTGTCGTAAACGAAAAGATCTCGGCAATGCCATGCTCTTCAAATCCGATTCGAAGCGATTCCTTCGCTGCCTCGGTGGCATAACCCTTGTCCCAAGCCCACGAAGCGAGCCGCCAACCCACTTCCACACACGGAGTGAACGCCGTCTCAAACCTTGCATGCGCCAGACCAGTGAAACCAGCAAACGCACCATCAACTTCAAGCACCCACAGCCCATAGCCGTGTTTGGAGAATTGCGCACCTGCCCGTTCAACGAAAGCAGAACATTCGTCATAGGTCATCACTGACGGGAAATATCTCATGACTTCTTCATCGCTACACATCACAGCGAAAGGTTCAATATCTGTCGCACGCCATTCGCGCATCAATAATCGCTCGGTGCGATACATAATTAACCGAGTCGAAGCGTCAAGTCCGCCAGGGCTTCGCGGATGTGTTGTTCGGAAACACCCGACACCACTTCAAGACCTTCCGCAGAGTCAAGAACAAACGTCAAAGAATCGATCGCCTTCTTATCTCGACCCATATCAATAATCAGTTGCTCTGGGCTAATACCAGTTGGCAATGGGTGGTGCAGCCCATACAGGCCGTGCACGACCTCATAATGTGCATCCACTCGTGCAGAACTAATGCGTCCCATGCGGTGTGCAAGATGGGATGCATAGAGCACTCCGACTGCAACGGCTTCACCATGGGCTATCGAGAATTCGGTTGCAATTTCGAGCGCGTGAGCCAACGTGTGACCGTAATTAAGGAGAGCACGTTGCCCGCCCTCTCTTTCATCGGCTGACACAATGTTTGCCTTGATTTCTGCACATCGTGCTACCCGATTAACGAGCGGCAACGAAGTGAAATCTTCTCGCGCGATGAAGTGATACTTCGCCATCTCGCCAAGACCACAACGCATCTCACGCTCTGGCAAAGTAGCCAATGCGTCCATCTCACAGGCGACGCCATGTGGTTGCCAGAATGCGCCCACAAGATTCTTTCCTTCTGCAATATTGACGCCCGTCTTGCCGCCAATTGCAGCGTCAATCATTGCAAGAAGCGTTGTTGCCACATGTACTACTGCAATGCCACGGTGATACGACGCAGCAGCAAAACCTGCAACGTCTGTGACCATGCCTCCGCCCACACCGACAACAACATCAGCTCGCGTCAGGCCAGCTTGTGCGAACTCGCTACAGAGTTTTTCAATCGTCGAAAGAGACTTATGTGCTTCACCATTGCCAATGACGTGATGCGTAACTGCGTACCCATCAAGGCGTGGAAGATACTCAGAAGGAATACCTTCTTGAGTCACAATCGCCACTCTCTTTGCGCCATTAGGCAACATTGATGCAACTCGTGAACGCGCACCATGACCCACCGCAACGAGGTACGACCTATCGCCAAGCTCTACAGGAACGTCGATCATGTCACCCATTACTACCATCTAACATCATCTGGCCCTCGTCAAGCGCCTCTACTAGCAAGCCCACGATTGAGTCGACATCTCGGTCTGACACATCAATCACAATGTCCGCAACAGACGCATAGAGCGGCCCCCGTTCTTCGGACATCTTTTCAAGAGTTGCTTGTCTATTTTGATCAAGCAAAGGACGATGTACGCCCTTTGCGGTTCGTTGCGCAAGAACCTCTGGTCGCGCATGAAGCCACACGACTATCACGCCTTTTTGTTGACGCGCATCATCCAAAACTCGACGATTTTCTTCACGCACAACGGCTCCCCCAGCAGCTGCGATTACGACACCACCAGGACGCTGAAGACATTCGGTCAGCATTGCCGTCTCATGAGAACGGAAAGCATCTTCCCCATCATTCGAGAAAATATCGCGTACAGATTTACCTTCGCGGGATTCAATCATGCGATCTGTATCGAGGCACTCGAGCCCTCTGCGTGTTGCTAACACCTTCGCAATTGTGGTCTTACCCGTACCCATTAGCCCCACAAGGACAATGGTTTCAGTTCCAGTGGTCACGACTCCAGTGTTGCCCGAAACGCAGTTGCATTGCGAACGAATTCTGACAAGGAGTCTCCGCCAAACTTACGTTGCGCTTCCGCTGCAAGAACCAATGCCACCATCGTTTCGACTATGACACCCAATGCAGGCACAGCTGTGACGTCTGTGCGCTCTTTGAAACTCACCGTTTCTTCCTTCGTAACAACGTCGACAGTCTTCAATGTTGGCTTGTTGAGAGTTGCCAAAGGCTTCATCGCTGCACGGACAATAAGAGGCTCTCCAGTTGTTATGCCACCTTCGGTACCACCAGAACGATGACCTTCTCGTTCGTAACGATGATTGACAGCATCCCAAGAGATGGGGTCATGGGCTTGACTGCCACGCAAGCCTGCGACTTCAAAACCATCTCCTATTTCACAACCCTTGACGGCTTGGATACTCATGACCGCTTGAGCCAACAGAGCATCAATCTTTCGATCCCAATGCACATGACTGCCGAGCCCAATAGGAACTCCGTACGCAATTGCTTCAACAATGCCGCCGAGTGAATCACCCTCGCGCGCTGCATCTTTGATGGCAGTAATCATCGCGTCTTCCGTACCTGCGTCGAAACAACGCACTTCAGAAGTGTCGATGACCTGAAGGTCTGCCATGGTGGGGAGGACATTTGAAGGTGCGCGGACATGACCTAACTGTGTGACATGACTAAGCACCCCAACACCCAGATGCGATAACAATTGTTTTGCGAGAGCACCGGCGGCAACACGAGCAGCAGTTTCACGTGCGCTTGCTCGTTCGAGAACATCGCGGGCGTCAGAGAAGCCGTACTTCTGCATTCCCACCAAGTCGGCATGACCTGGTCGAGGCTGAGTGAGGGGAGATTCAGTTTTCCCCGGTTCAGGCGACATCTCTGCATGCCATTTATCGCTACGGAACCATTCAGAGTTCTGAATCTCGATCGCAACCGGGGATCCCAAAGTGCGCCCATGACGCACGCCACCAACAAGAGTGACGACATCTTGTTCAAATCGTTGCCGTGGACCACGGCCGTACCCGAGGCGACGTCGAGCCAATTCATCTTCAATGTGTGAGGCCAAGATTGGCAGGCCAGATGGCAAACCCTCAACAATGACTGTCAGGGCGCGACCATGAGATTCGCCAGCGGTGAGGTATCTAAGCACGGGTTCAGACTACTTCCGGCGACTCGCGAGTTCTTGTTCCGCTGCCGAACGCATTACTTCAGCGCTTGGATCCTGACCAAACCACAGAATTTGTTGGTGACGAGCTTGGTGAATCAACATCCACAAGCCATCTATCACCACACAGCCAGCGCGTCGCGCTGCGGCCAGCAAAGTCGTCTCCATTGGCGAATACACCGCATCGAGAACAATAAGACCTGGATGAAGAAGCGTCACATCCACGGGCGATTCAGTGGAGTTCATGCCCACTGACGTTGCGTTAACAACGACATCGGCCTGAGCAATATCTGCGACGGACCCAACCGTGATCTGACCGTAGGAAGATAACGACCTCACCATTGAGTCAGCTTTTTCTGTTGTTCGATTAATGACAATTACTTGTGCACCGCGCCGCAACACACTCAATGCAATCGCACGAGCAGTACCACCACCACCCAAAAGCACTACCGAGGCGTTGGAAAGATTCGCTCCTCCTTGTTCTACGAGAGCGTCGCAACAACCATCACCATCCGTGTTGTGTCCAATCGCCTGCCCGTTTGCAAATACCACGCAATTCACGGCATTCAACTCTTTCGCAGTGTCGCTAACAGACGAAAGATACGTAATGACATCCTCTTTTAGAGGCATCGTGATTGACGCACCGATTGCGCCGCCATCACGCAGCGAATTCAAAGTGGATTCCAGAGTCTTTGCTTGACATTCAATTGCTGAATAGTCTCCTACCCGCCCAGCGGCTGTAAACGCTGCGCGATGAATAGCGGGCGATAACGAATGAGACACTGGAGAGCCAAGAACTGCAGCGATAACACTCATGGCAAGATTCCTGCATCTTTAGCCTTTTGCACATTTGCAAGATGTTGTTCATATGTGGTTGCAAAGACATGACGACCGGAAGTATCTGCAAGCACGTAATACAAGTACTCGCATTTTGTACCCTTCACCAACCCAACACACGCTTCATCCGACGATGTCGGCGCCCCTGCCGGAGACAACGCAGCCAAAATGGATGCTTTGCCTGGATTAGCAATCGGCGTTGGCGGCAGGCCCTTCTTCAAATACAAGTTGTACGGAGTGTCATTGCCCTTCATCTGTGACCACGACAAAGAGGGGTCTTGGCCATACATCACACTTGCATCAATATCTAACGTCATCTTTTTGGCGAGACGGTTGTAAATAACTTGAGCAATCTTTGCTCTGTCGCCAGATACCTTCGCTTCACGCTCTATTAGTGACGCAATAATCAACACCTCATAAGGTGAATACCCACGCAATTTGGCTCCTGCAGTGAGGTCAACCTGGCGTGATACTCGCTCCATCATGCTGACCAATCGAGCAACAACTCGCGACTCATTGTCGTCGCCAGAAATTTGATATGTGTCGGGAAATAACAGCCCTTCAAGAGAGGTAACACCTTTTGGTCGCAACTCTGCGACAACGGCGGGATCATTAGCGGCTGCGATGAAATCAGTGGCCTGCATGAATGACATCTTTTGGGCAAGACGATCTGCCATCTGCGACAAGGTCATTCCTTCTGGAAAAGTGACAGAGATGAATGTCTGTGCAGGCGGTGTGGACAGAGATTCAATGATTGACCCTGCGTTATCCTGTGGCCGTAACGAGTAGTACCCAGGGACAAGAGTGATGCCGCCTTTGGTTGAGACATACCAACGAAAAAGTGTCGCATTCCCAATGATCTTCAAATCTTCCAAGCGACTGGCCACCGTACTGACAGTGTCGCCTTCATTCACAGTGAAGTTCACCGCAGCAGCAGGCTCCCCCGACGGGTTGAGTGCGTGAACAACCCACCACCCCATCACGCCGAGAAGCAATACGGTAGCGACAAGCACTGTGACCATCAGTCGAAGTGGCCCACGGAACTCGTCTAGGGCTGGAGGCTCTGCACCAAGCGAATTATCGTCAAGAAACGCAACGTCATCCCACGGATCATCGTGCCAGTCGTTCGGCAACAGTGGGTCACCGCTCATCGCTCACCTCGAGAATCACGCGAATCAAGCCATGCTTGCAAAATGACGGCAGCAGCCCATTTGTCAACCACTTTGCGCCGCGCTTGAGCATTCATGTTCTGTTCCATCATCACGCGGTCAGCCGCGACCGTAGTCAATCGTTCATCATGGACATACACAGGCACACCCACCACCGTAGCCATGCGCTCCGCCTCGGCTCGGGCAGATTGTGCGGCCTTACCTTCGGAGCCATCCATGTTCAATGGCAAACCCACAACTATTGCCACGGCTTCTTCTTCAACCACGATCTTTGCAATGTTTCTGTGGTCACCACCTTGGGAGCCACATCGTTGCAACACTGTCAATGGTGAGGCAATCGTGCCGCTTCGATCTGACGCAGCAATACCGATGCGCTTTGACCCTAGATCTATACCGAGAACGCGCACCGTTACTGAGCGGAGTCCAAAACGACTCTCGCCGCGCTTCGAGCAATCTGTAGAGCCTCGTCAAGTGCTTCTGGGTTCTTGCCGCCTGCAGTTGCAATATCGCCCTTGCCGCCACCGCCGCCGCCAACAGCACGAGCCGCATCTTTAATGATGTCTCCAGCGTTGGCTGAAACATCGGACTTCAATGCGGCAACTAATGAGACACCGCCGGTGTCGGTAATGCCACCAAGAACCACAATGCGTACGCCACTATTTTGGCGCACTGCTAACGCAAGATCACGTAGGTCGTTTGCAGCCATTCCATCCACGCGATTTACAACGAGACCATTCTCTGCGCTTTCCGCAATTTCGCTAGCGCGGCCAATTGCCAATTTCGCGCGTAACGCCTTGATCTCGTCTTGCGCAGCCTTCAGGTCATCTAGCTTTTTCTGCACTCCAGCGACAGCATCGTCTGTGCGGGTTCCTACAACTTGTGCAATTTCAGTCACGATGGCATCGTTGCGCTGCATATAGCGAACTGCATTCACTCCCGTGACGGCCTCAATGCGACGAAGGTTTGAACCAATAGACGATTCACCGATGATCTTGATAGTGCCGATATCTCCCGTTGCAGAAACATGAGTACCCCCGCACAATTCGGTGGATGCACCCGCGCGAAGAACTCGCACCACATCTCCGTATTTGTCGCCAAAGAATGCGATAGCACCAGCGGCTAATGCCTCATCCTTCGAACTTTCCGTAGCGGTAACAGGAGCATTGAGAAGAACCTGAGCATTTGCCAATGTCTCAATCTTTTCTATCTCTTCTGGAGTTACTGCTTCGTAATGACTGAAGTCAAAACGCAAACGATCGGGCGACACAAGCGAACCAGCTTGCTTCACATGTTCTCCGAGCACAGAACGCAACGCCCAGTGCAATACGTGGGTACCAGTGTGATTACGACGAGTTGCAGTACGAGCATCTACATCTATGCGTGCAGTTACTACATCACCCTCATTGACTTCTCCAGAAACGCGCTCGCAGATATGTCGACGAAGACCAGGAAGCGCAAAGTTTGTGTCAACGACAGCGAGCACTCCATCTGGCCCAACGATGGTGCCAATGTCTCCGACTTGTCCACCGCTTTCTGCATAAAACGGCGTGTGATCAATGAATACTTCGATGTGATTATCGTCGCCGTCAATTACAGCCAGAACAGTGCCTTCAGCAACATCGTGAACATAACCAACGAATTCGGTGACACCGTGTGATTCCATGACCTCGCGGTACGCCTCGACACGATCACCATCTGCGCGGCCAGTTTTGCGCGCACCTTTGGCTCTGGTGCGCTGCTCATTCATTTCAGATTCAAAACCAGCAAGGTCAACCTCTACCCCACGTTCGCCCGCAATTTCTTGGGTGAGTTCAAGCGGGAATCCATATGTATCGTGCAAAAGAAAAGCCGACGCACCAGACAACGTTGATTGCCCTCCAGAAAGATCGTCCTCGAGGATTGCCAAACCGGTCTTCAGGGTATTTCGGAAACGTTCTTCTTCTTTGGTAATCACGCCCACGATGAACTCACGATTGTTGTTCAGATCTGGGTATGCCTTCGACATCACATCTATAGCGACACTTGAAAGGCTAGGCATAACCAGCTTTTCAGTTCCTAACAAGTACGCGTGACGAACAGCCCGACGAATGATGCGGCGCAAAACATACCCACGATTCTCATTGCTTGGGAAAACACCATCGTTGATCAGCATGGTTGCGGACCGAGCATGTTCAGCAAGTACGCGAAGAGAGAAACTGCTTCGATCTTCGTAGTCACCTTTTTTGTACACAGTGCCAGTCACCCGTTCAGCTTCTTGAATGAGCGGATAAAGAACGTCTGTCTCCCAGACAGAGTCAACTCCTTGGACTAGAGCCAAAATGCGTTCAAGCCCAGCGCCAGTATCGATACTCGGCTTCGGTAATGGCGTGCGAGTTCCATCGCTGCTCTGGTTGTATTGCATGAATACCAAGTTCCAGAACTCCATGAAGCGATCACCTGTTGGATCGTTTGCCGGACCACCATCAGGACCAAATGCTGGACCACGATCGATGTGGATTTCAGAACATGGACCACAGGGTCCGGTGTCGCCCGCCTGCCAGAAGTTGTCTTTGTCGCCGAGACGTTGAATACGTTCCATCGGAACGCCTACTTGCTCGTGCCAGATCTTTTCTGCTTCGTCATCAGATTCATGGACCGTGATCCACAATTTGTCGCCGTCAAAACCAAAAACTTCAGTCACTAACTCCCACGACCACTTGATGGCATCAGTCTTGAAGTAGTCACCAAAACTAAAGTTGCCAAGCATTTCAAAGAACACCAAATGCCTCTTGGTGCGCCCCACTTCGTCAAGGTCGTTGTGCTTTCCGCCGGCACGTACACATTTCTGCACTGTGGCGGCCCTGTTGTACGGCGCAACTTCATCACCCATGAAATAAGGCTTGAATGGCACCATGCCAGCCACGGTGAACAAGAGTGTCTGATCATGTGGGATGAGACTGGCCGACGGTACGACAGAGTGTCCGCGGTCGGCGAAAAACTGAGAGAACGCTGATCGCAGCTCATCGGCTGAACGAGGAATATGCGAAGCAGATGGTGAGGCCATGAAGCACCCATCCTATCTCTGGGCACTTCGGGGCTGGGGAGAATTAGCGATAACTAGAGGCGGCGCTAGATGCCTGAATACGTATCGGCATCAAAGTCGGTGGATTCTTTGGATGCGAAAAACCCCTGCGCATAACCAATAAGACTTGCAACCGCAGACTGCGCACCACGTACCAGGGCTGAAACCACTGAGGCCAGCGTGACCTGTTCAGAGAAATCAACAACTTTTCGCTTCGCCCACGAGACTCCAACTACGCCGGCAATTGCCCCGAGCAGAAACCAGAACAGTCGACGCATCATTGGATGGACTCGCTCATTCGACTCATGTCACCCACGGTAGTACCGAAAATCATCGACACCAATCGGTCTATATGACGGTGGATTCTGAGTAGTCGCTGGTGCCTGGCCTGTGTGGCCAGAACGCACGTCTTCCATTGCTGCGTTGATTGCATCTGTGACATCACGGCTCTTTGGCGCGAGCGACAGATACACCACACCATGTGCCAATTGATGCAAAGCCTCTGGCAATCCAACTCGTTCCAGTGATTCAGCCACTGCCACAGCAAAAGGCAAGGCCGCAGCATCGGCCATTCCAACGTCCTCACTTGCAAAGATCATCATTCGACGCGCGATAAACCGTGGATCTTCGCCAGCCTCCACCATGCGCGCTAACCAATGCAGTGCAATGTCTACTTCGCTTGCTCGCATGGACTTGATGAATGCGGAAATAACGTCATAGTGATCGTCGCGGCCAAGTCGCGACACACTTGTATCGAGCGCTGTTGTTGCGTGCTCAAGAGTGATGTGTTTATCGATAGCCAGCGAACAACACACTTCAAAGGCTGTTAACGCTTGTCGTGCGTCGCCCGTACAACGAAGAGCAATGATTTCAAGAGCAGAATCGTCGGCGATAAATCCTTCGAGTGCAGCAGCTTTCCTCAGTAACACTTCAACTGCTTCTGCATTCACTGGCTTGAGCCCAAACACAGATGATCGACTGCGCAAAGCAGGGTTGACGGAGAAAGCCGGAGTCTCGGTGGTAGCCCCCACCAGTGTGATGAGTCCTATCTCTACAGCGTGCAACAGTGCGTCTTGCTGCACAGTTGTGAACCTGTGTATCTCGTCAACAAACACAACAGTTGCTCGGTCATCGATAGACAGTCGACGTCGAGCTACATCTATCACTTCGCGAATGTCCTTGACCCCGGCAGTAACAGCCGACAGTCGTTCGAATTCACGCTTGGTAGTCACCGCAATAAGCTCAGCAAGCGTTGTCTTTCCTGTCCCCGGCGGGCCCCACAAAATGATGGAAGACATACGGTCTGCTTCGATCAACTTACGAAGTGGACCATTCGGCCCAACTAAATGATCCTGTCCAATCACTTCATCCAGTGTCGTGGGGCGCATGCGAGCGGCAAGAGGCGCCCTCTTCATCATGCGTTCTTCTCCCGAGGCTGAAAACAGATCTGGAGAACTCATGGCATCACGACGAAGCAGGAGGTGGAAGTAGTCGCAATCCGAGTTCTGCCAACTGTGTACTCTCAACAGGAGTAGGCGCATTTGTCATCGGGTCTGAACCACTCTGAGTCTTTGGAAATGCGATGACTTCACGAATGTTTTCTTCACCAGCAAGAATCGCTGCCAATCGGTCGATACCAAAGGCAAAGCCACCATGTGGTGGAGCGCCATATTTGAATGGCTGCAGGAAGAATCCGAAACGACGATCTGCTTCTTCGTCGGAAATTCCTAATTGGTTGAATACTCGTCGTTGCAATTCTGGTTCATGGATACGAATAGAACCAGAGCCAAGTTCCCAACCATTCAAAACCAAGTCATACGCAAGTGCGCGCACTTTCAACGGATCCTTATCGAACAAGTGAAGGTCGTCGGGATGTGGATGACAGAACGGATGATGTCCCGGACGAGGTTTACCCGACACTGGGTCAACGCCAACAAACAGAGGGAACTCTGTTACCCATACATACCTGTACGGTCCTTCATGCACTGGCGGACGGCCAATGTCGTTTCGCAATTGCCCCAAAACCTCCACTGTGGTTTCCCATTCGTCTGCAACGAGCAGTAACAAGTCTCCTTCAACGGCACCCATAGTTGCCACAAGCGCTTCGCGTTCGGAGTCTGTCAGAAACTTTGCAACAGGAGAATCAACTGCCCCATCGGCGCCCACCTTCATCCATACAAGACCTTTAGCACCAATCTTTTTTGCTCTGTCAGTTAGAGCATCAAGCTTGTTACGACCATAAGCAGCGGCTTCGGGATACGTGGCTGCATCCACACGGATTCCCTTGATGCATGCAGCTCCTGCGAATGCTTTGAACTCTGTGGATGCAAACAAAGCAGTGAGTTCCACTAATTCCATGCCAAAGCGCAAGTCGGGCTTATCAATTCCAAAACGCTCCATGGCGTCACGCCAGGTGATTCTTTCGATTTCAGGTGGAGCTTCACCGGTAACAGCAATGGCTGCTGCCACTACTGCCCGACCAATGTTTTCCAACACATCGTCCTGAGATACAAAGGACATTTCAGCGTCTAACTGCATGAACTCATATTGACGATCGGCACGAAGGTCTTCGTCACGCAAACAACGAGCAATCTGGTAATAGCGATCAATGCCGGCCACCATTAACAATTGTTTCCACAACTGCGGCGACTGTGGCAAAGCAAAGAAGGAACCCGGTTCTTTACGTGATGGCACCAGGAACTCACGTGCTCCTTCAGGAGTGGAAGGCATCAACATAGGAGTTTCAACTTCTACAAAGCCATTGCTTTCCATTTCGTTGCGAATGGCGCTGTTGATCTTTGATCGCACTCGCAAGTTGCGCTGCATACGTTCGCGACGAATATCGATGTAGCGAAACTTCAGGCGGACAGACTCATCAACATCGTCGGCTCGCGCGTCGACGGGAAACGGTGGAGGCTCAGCTGAGTTCAATACCTCAACGACGCATTCACCAATCTCAACAGCACCTGTAGAAAGTCCTGCGTTAACTGTGCCCTCTGGACGCGCCCGCACTACTCCAGTAATACGAATGACGTACTCACTGCGCACGTCGACATTGTTGTCGACAACACATTGCACAACGCCTGAGTGATCGCGAAGGTCGACGAACGCCAGGTGCTCACCGTGTTCTCGACGACGACCCACCCATCCGCATATGGAAACTGTTTGACCGATGTGAGACACATCAAGCACGCCACACATATGTGTTCTCATTGCTGTCGATGTCATCGTGTTTGCCTCCGCGGCGTTCTCGGCCCAACAATTGTCTGCAGATGACTCTGGAGATCAACGAGGGGAATTGTTGTCTGTTCTGAAGTGGAAAGGTTACGAACGGTACAGGTTGATTGCTCCGCCTCCGATTCGCCGATAATGACTGCCACTAGGGCGCCACTACGGTCGGCGCCTTTCATTTGGGCCTTCATACTGCGCCCGTCAAATGCACGATCTGTAGAGAAACCTGACGCACGCAGAAGTGTTGTCAGCCTCAAAGCATGAGTGCCGCCTGTTGTATCTATGACGAATGCATCTATCTGCGGTGAACCAAACTCGAAACACTTTTCCGCATCACAGGCAAGCAAGGTTCGATCCACACCTAAAGCAAAACCGATTCCCGCAGTGGCGGGACCACCAAGGTCTTCCACTAGGCCGTCATAACGGCCACCACCACCAACAGCATTTTGAGCTGAATCAAGCGCGGTCGAGACATATTCAAAAGTGGTGCGACGGTAGTAGTCGAGACCACGAACTAAGCGTTCGTTCACTGTAAAAGGAATATCAAGCGCTTTCAGACCTGCGCAGACTGCTGCGAAATGCTCTGCTGCGCTTGGGCTGAGAAATTGTCCAATCGTGGGTGCGTTGGCAATGGTCTCAGCATCTTGCTCGCGTTTCGAGTCAAGTACACGCAGGGGGTTTTTCTCGAGCGTTGCGAGAGCCTCTTTGCTTAATTGATCGGCACGCTCAGAGAAATACGTCGCAAGTGCCTCGACATATCGTGCACGATCACCTGCGTCACCCAGAGAGTTGACAACAAGACTGACATTTTTCAATCCGACGGATTCATAGAATTGCCAGCCGAGAGTTATTACTTCGACATCAAGTAGCGCATCATCAACACCGAGTACTTCAATTCCCACCTGATCGAATTGCCTGAATCTTCCCGCCTGGGGACGTTCATAGCGAAAATTGGGACCCGAGTACCACACCTTCCATGGAGGCGTGGGACGATGCTGGGCATATGCGCGACACACACTTGCGGTGTGTTCCGGACGAAGCGCAATATGGCGACCACCCTTGTCTTCAAAGTCGTACATCTCTTTAGTGACTACATCCGTGGCGTCACCTAAACGCAGAAACACTCCTAAGTCTTCAAACATTGGGGGCACGATGCATTGATAACCCGCTGATTCAACGCCGTCGGCGAAGATGCGCACCAATTCTCTCCATCTCCCCGCGTCGGGAGGCAAGATGTCCCGAGTGCCGGGACTGGTTTGGAAGGTGGCCACGACTAATCAGGCTAGTCGGACGGACCCCCAGGCACGATGCGATATGCGTCGTAGACCGAATCAATTGACTTAATCATGCGCAAAACTGCCTCAAGATGATTGGGGTCGGCCAACTCAAACTCGAAACGCATTTTTGCAACCCTGTCCGAGCCCGTATGAGTGCTGCACGCCACGATATTGACGTGCTGTTCCGAAAGAGCGTTAGCGACATCTCGCAATAGTTTGCTGCGATCAAGGGCAACAACTTCCACGCCAGCCGTAAATACTGTGCCCGGAGTCGTTCGTGCCCATTCCACTTCAATTGTTCGGGCGGGCTCGTCTTCAACGAAAGATTCAGCATTTGCGCAGTCGGCGCGATGCACACTGACACCGCGACCCTTTGTTACATATCCGACAATGTCGTCACCAGGAACTGGGGTGCAGCATCGCGACAGTCGCACCAACACATCTTCCAAACCCTCTACGTGGATACCAGTAGAAGCGCGACGATCGGTGGTAAGTCGATCCACACGCATTGGCATGGCCAACTGCTCATCGCTTCCTTCGCGGCGAACAGAACGCCCGATACGTTGAGCAAATCCTCGTGCAGACACGTGATGCTCACCGATAGCAGCAAACAGTGTCTCAACATCTGACATGTTAAGAGCCTCAAGCTCCTGAAGGAATGCGTCAGATGTCCATATACGTTGAACCGGCAGACCTTCGCGACGTAACTCAGCCGTCAGTTCATCGCGCCCTGCTTCCACCATGTCGTCATGACGCTCACGGGAAAACCAGTTCTTAATCTTGCTGCGTGCTCGTGGCGACTGGACAAAACCGAGCCAGTCGCGTGAAGGTCCAGCGCCTTCTACTTTCGAGGTGAAAATTTCGCAGGAGTCACCGGAAACTAACGACACATCGAGAGAAACGAGTCGACCATTGACTCGTGCGCCAACGCATGAGTGACCCACTTCGGTATGAACGGCATAAGCAAAGTCAACTGGTGTTGAATTCACTGGCAACGTAATGACACGACCTTTAGGCGTGAACACAAACACCTCTTCTTGTTCGAGGTCGCTCTTGAGGTCAGCCATGAACTCATTCGGATCAATAATGTCTGACTGCCAGTCGATAATTCTGTTCAGCCAATCAGAATCTGTACTGTCGGTTCCTTCCTTATAAGAAAAGTGTGCAGCAACTCCCCACTCAGCACGCTCATGCATTTCTTGAGTACGAATTTGCACTTCCACGGGCTTCCCACCTGGGCCAATAACTGTGGTGTGTAGTGATTGGTACAGGTTGTATTTCGGCATTGCGATGTAGTCCTTGAAGCGACCCACCACCGGCCTCCACTTGCCATGGATGCAACCTAAAGCTCCGTAGCAATCACGCACGCTGTCAACAATGATTCGGACCGCTACAAGGTCAAAAATCTCGTCAAAGTCACGATCTTTCTGCACCATCTTTTCGTAGATGCTCCATAGATGCTTTCCACGTCCCGTGACTACAGCTGTGATGTTGACTTCGGTGAGACGTGCCGTAATCTCTGCGATTGCTTTAGCCAGATAAATGTCTCTTTCTGGCGTACGAGTTGAAACCAGATGGTCTAGTTCGGCAAACCGTTTTGGATACAGCGCGGCAAAAGACAAATCTTCGAGTTGCTGCTTGATCTCTTGCATTCCCAAACGATTAGCAAGTGGCGCATAGATGTCGAGGGTCTCTTGCGCCGTACGTTGTTGCTTTTCTATGGGCACTCCGGCCAAAGTGCGCATGTTGTGAAGGCGATCAGCCAACTTGATGACAAGTACTCGCATGTCACGCGCCATTGCAACCAACATCTTGCGCATAGTGGCTGCTTGTTGTGCCTCACGAGAGTCGAATTGCAATCGTTCCAGTTTGGTGACGCCATCAACAAGAGTTGCGACCTCTTCTCCGAACTCACGTCGCACATCGTCCAATGTGATTTCAGTGTCTTCCACTGCATCATGCAAGAGCGCTGCAGCAAGTGAAATTTCATCGAGGCCAATATCGGCCACGATGCGAGCGACAGCGATGGGGTGGTTGATATACGCCTCGCCCGATGACCGCATCTGATGCGTGTGAGCAACACGTGCAACTTCGTAGGCCTTATTAACCATCGACACTGTGGCCTTTGGATGACGCTTCCGAAAAGCAGTAAGAAGAGGTGCTAGTTCCTCAATCGGCGCACTGTGGTGCCGTCTCCACGGAAGAACGCGGTCGGCAGTACCCATACAACGATATTAGCGACGAGACTTTTTCCGAGGTCGCGGTGGATGGCTAAGAATTGCGTCAACAGGTGGACGCACACCAGTTCCTGCACTGGAAGCAGCCGAGGCATTTGCAGACGCACGACGACCAACGGGGGCTCCGGTGGACATGAGATGCCCCATGTCAGCACCCAAAGACAATTGACCCCGACCCGATGTGTACTGGGCAGAACGCTCTTTGAGAAGACCAAGGAGTGGAGTTGCGATGTAAATCGACGAATAAGCACCGGTAGCTAAACCGACCAACAGAGCCAAGGCGAACTCACGCAATGCAACTGCGCCGAATACTCCCGATCCGAGCACCAACAGACTGAGCACGGGAAGTACTGCAGCCAATGAGGTGTTGAGAGAACGCATCAAAACTTGGTTCATTGAAACATTGACCACATCACCGTACGAGACCTTTGAGCCACTAAAACGACTCGTGTTCTCATGCACCTTGTCGAATACGACGATGGTGTCATACAAAGAGAAACCAAGGATGGTCAGGAACGCCACCACGGTTGCTGGGGTCACTTCGAGTCCGAGAACCGAATACAAGCCAACGCTGATGGCAACGTCATGGGCCATCGCAACAATTGCCGAGATTGCCATTCTCCACTCAAAACGGAATGAGATGAAAATGGATACGACCAGAAAGAACACCAGAAGTGCATTCACAGCTTTCATGGTGATGCTTCTGCCCCAGGTAGAACTAACGGTCGACACACTCACATCGTTCACAGTGAGATTTGCTTTCTCTGCGAGTGCGGTCTGAATCGCTGTGACTTTTTCTGGAGTTTGGTCACCAAGTTGAATGCGGATACGACTCTCGGTCTCAGACTTCAAAGTCTGAAGTTTGATGCCATCGTCCAGGACACCTTCACTCTTGAGAACGTCCTCGACGACATCGATAGAAATAGAACCCTGCACTGGCACTTCGAAAGCGACACCGCCCTTGAAGTCAATGCCAAGATTGAGCCCTTGTGCGAACAGGGAAACGATTGTGACGAGAACCAGAATGCCCGATGCAATGAAACCTATGTTTCGACGACCATAAAAATTGATCGTGGTTTCTCCACGGTACAAACGCCTCATGCCGCCACTCATGATGACACCGCCTCGGTAGTTGATGGTGCGACACCTAATACGCGACCTTTATTCATGAATTTTGTGCGAGCCAAAAGCAGAACAGTTGGTCGCGTAAAGAAGTATGACACCACTATGTCTGACAATGTAGATAGACCCAAGAAGAACGCGAAACCTCGCACTGAACCCACAGTGAGCCACCAGAGAATGAGTGCACCAATAAAAGAAACTGTGTCGGCTGCGAGAATTGTGCGCCACGCACTCTCAAATCCACGGGCGGCTGAATTACGAAGCGAGCGACCCGACTGAACATCGTCCTTGATTTTCTCGAAGAACACCACATAAGAGTCCACCGTGACGCCAATAGAGACAATGATTCCTGCAACACCCGAAAGCGTGAGGGCAAGTCCATTGGTTTTCGACAGCCATGAGATGACACTCCAGAGCAAAAGTCCAGAGATGGTAAGTCCACCAACAACTACCAACGCGAGAACACGATAGTAGAACAGCAAGAAAATGAGCACTAACAGAACACCAATCAGACCAGAGACAATCGCAGCCTTCAAAGAGTCTTTGCCTAACGTGGCTGACACTGTTTGAACAGTGGGAATGTCGAACTGAACAGGAACTGCACCGAACTGCAAGACACGAGCTAGTTCGTTTGCTTCCTTCTCAGTAAACGATCCACTTATTTGCACGGAGTTATCAAAAGAAGGAGCTTGCACGACTGGTGCAGAAATCACTTCGCCGTCCAGGATGATGGCAATCTGCTTTGTGGGGCAATCTGCACCACCGGCAAAACACTTGCCAGCGAGCGCATTCCATTGGTCTTCGCCTGCAGCACCACTTTTCAATTTGGCTACAACAACCCACGCACCATTGCTAACTTCTGCAGCTGAATCATTAGAGAACACTTCTCCAGTTGCTTCGGCGGGGCCAAGTAAATAAATGAACCCGTCTTTACGACCAGGCAACACTGTCTGTCCTTCTTCAAGACCAGTAACAGGATCTGTAGGAACAGTTGTTGTGGTGGTGGTCTCGGCAGCAATATGTCGAGCGCTACCCAGACCGCCCGTTGGTTGAGCAAGCGTTGTAGATGTCTCGTCTGAACTTGCACCTTTGATGGTAGTGGTAGTCGCCCCGGCCACAGTTGTGGTGGTGGTGTCTGGGTTTTCTGCCATTCTGATCACAGGGCGCATCTCAACTGCACCAGTACGTCCGACTAACTCAAGCGCTTGTTGTTGGTCTTTCACTCCGGGCAAGTTGACAACCACTGTGTCGCCCTGACGAATGATCTCTGGTTCAGACAC
The DNA here is from genome assembly GCA_036826015.1 of Ilumatobacteraceae bacterium. Lineage (GTDB taxonomy): Bacteria > Actinomycetota > Acidimicrobiia > Acidimicrobiales > Ilumatobacteraceae > UBA2093. The sequence continues at coordinate 9,031 of DAISXE010000001.1, read as the reverse complement.
GCCAATTGAGTCCACACGTTGACGAATGATGTCTACCGCCACGGTAAGTGCATCAGCCTCATACGTACCCTTGGGTGTCATTGTGACGGAGGCACCACCCTGCAAATCAAGGCCGAGCGAAGGCATATTGCCGGCAAGAAGATTGCCACCAAAAAGCCCTGACGCTAGAAGGATGATCCCAATTAGCGAGAAAAGTAGAGGGCGACGACTCACTGAAACTTACTTTGCTTCAGATTCTGGAGAATCGCTGGCCGCAACGGGAGCCTTGCGAGCAACCGAAGCACGAGCAACGCGAATTTCGATTCGCTCTTTGTCGTGGCCGTCAGCTACGTCGAGCCACAAAATGTCACCTTCAATAGCTGTTACAAAACCGTAGATACCAGAGTTCAAAATGACTTCATCATCAACTGCGATTGAAGACTGAAGATTTTGGGATTCCTTCACGCGACGACGCTGTGGGCGAAGCAGCAAGAAATACATTGCGGCAAAAATGGCGCCAAAGAAGATGAGACTAAACCATGGACTACCACTGTTGGCGGTAGTGGTTTCTGCAGAAAGGAGAAAAGCAATCACGGCTCGTAAGCCTAGCGAGCCAATGCCAGCGGAACTGTTCTCCCTAGCCCCATACCTCAAGGGTTTGACGGCGAAATTCGCCAAAAGTACCCGCTTCAATCGCCTGTTTCATTGAGTTCATGAGTTGAATCGTCCATGCCACGTTATGAATAGACAACAGTCGAGCCGCGCTTGGTTCGCCAACTTGTGTCAGATGGCGCAAATATCCACGGGTATGGGTCTTACATACCCAGCAATGACACAAAGCATCGAGTGGCTCTTCCGACAACGTGTGCTGCGCATTCTTCATGTGCACCTTGCCTTCAGAGGTGAGCGCCGTTCCATGGCGACCAACACGCGTTTGGAGAACACAATCGAATTGGTCCACTCCAAGTGCAACAGCTTCAACAAGTGATGCAGGGTCACCAACACCCATGAGATAACGCGGCTGATCTTTTGGTAACTCGCCGATACAAGCACCGATTGCATCCACCATCTCAGCGCGTGACTCTCCTACTGACAAGCCACCAATGGCGTATCCATCAAACCCAACATCAACAGTTCGTCGTGCACTCTCTGCACGCATCGCAGCATCGGTGCCGCCCTGCACGATGCCGAACAACGACTGATCGGTACGAGTGTGCGCAGCACGTGCCCGAATCGCCCACGCATGAGTGCGCTCTAACGCGAGACGTACGACATGCGGCTCGGCTGGAAGTGAAGTGCATACATCAAGCACCATCTGAATATCGGCGCCAATCTTTTGTTGAACATCGACAGCAACCTCGGGCGTAAAGCGATGATACGAACCGTCATACGTTGATTTGAAAGTAACTCCATCATCATCAACCTTTGGATCCAACGAAAAAACCTGAAAGCCGCCAGAGTCGGTGAGCGTGAGACCTTCCCATGCTGCGAACGCGCCTAATCCGCCGAATTGTTCAATGACTTCGGCGCCAGGGCGAAGCATCAAGTGATACGTGTTTCCAAGGACAATCTGTGCACCCAACTCTGCGTAGTCACGAGCACTCAAGTACTTGATTGCCCCACGCGTACCTACTGGCATGAAGCACGGCGTGTTGTATTTGCCGCGATGCGTGGTTGCTGTGGCGCTACGTGCTCCACCTTCACTGGCTGATGTATCTAGATTGACGCGAAACATGTGAGTTAATTCTTTTCTCGAGATATCAGCATTGCATCACCGAACGACAAAAACCGGTATTCCATTTCGATTGCCGTTGTATACAACTGACGCCATCTCTTGCCGACGAATGACTCGATCATTAGTAACAGAGATGTTTTAGGGAGATGAAAGTTCGTCAACATCACATCGACAATCTTCCACTCATACCCTGGCGTAATGAAAATGCTGGTACGACCAGACAGATTTCCAGACGAAGCAGCCGACTCTAGGGCGCGCACGGCCGTAGTGCCTATCGCAATGACTCGATTGGCATTTGTGCACGCCTCAATCACTGACGGTTCAATGTTGTACATCTCTGAATGTATGACATGATCCAATGGATTCTCAGCTGATATTGGTTTGAATGTGTCGAGCCCCACTACTAATTCCACTCGATGAATCTTTGCGCCGGTTGCAGTGACTGCGTCGATGAGTTCTGGCGTGAAGTGAAGACCCGCAGTAGGTGCCGCAGCACTAGCCGCACGACGTGCATACACAGTTTGATATCGCTCGCCGTCTTTCAGCGAGCCGCGAATATACGGAGGCAGCGGCATGGCCCCAATACGGTTCACGAGGTCCAGTGGATCTTCGTCAATGACTTCTATAACGAAAGTGTCTCCCGCTTCGGTGCGTGGTCCAATACGCACCACACGTTTTCCGAAGTACTCAAGAATTTCGCCTTCTTTCAATTTGCGAGCAGGTCGAATCAAGGCCTCCCACAAACGATGGTCAGGAGAACGCTGTTCGAGCAGCAACACCTCTGCCGTGCCACCTGTTCGTCGCTGAAGCATGAGTCGTGCCGGCAGAACACGCGTGTCATTCACGACGATGACGTCACCAGGCCCGACCAAAGAGGGCAAATCTTTTACGTGCAGATGTTGCACATTCTCGGTATCGAGTGCAACTAATAACCGAGCCGAATCGCGGGGTTCGATTGGCTTTTGAGCAATACGTGCCTCAGGGAGGTCGTAGTCAATATCAGAAAGTTGCACGCACAGAGGCTACGGGTTAGCGAGGTGCAAGCGAGCAGCATCCATCGCCACTCGCCCACGTGGCGTACGCGCAATGAGCCCTTGCTGAATAAGAAAGGGTTCGTACACGTCTTCTACTGTCTCTGGTTGCTCGCCCACCGCAATGGCCAATGTGGTGAGACCAACTGGCCCACCTTCAAATTGTTCACAGAGACTGCGCAAAATCGCACGGTCTACTTTGTCGAGTCCAAGTTCATCGACACCAAACACCCTCAACGCTTCAAGTGCCGTGTCTGCGGTGATATGACCATCGCTGCGCACTTCGGCAAAATCTCGAACACGACGCAGTAAACGGTTAGCGATTCGTGGCGTCCCCCTACTGCGACGAGCAATATGAATAGAAGCTTCCTTCGTGACAGGCACGTCAAGAATTCCCGCGGCCCGAGTAACAATGGAATCAAGTTCCTCAGCGTCGTAGTAATCGAGGCGAGCAACCAAACCGAATCGATCTCGCAACGGGCCCGTAATCATTCCCGTACGTGTGGTGGCACCAATCAAAGTAAATCGGGGCAAAGTGAGCCGAATAGACGATGCAGCCGGCCCTTTGCCCACCACAATGTCAATCTGGAAATCTTCCATCGCTGGATACAAAATTTCTTCCACAGCGCGAGACAGACGATGAATTTCATCGATGAACAGAACATCACCCTCACCGAGTTTGGTGAGAATGGACGCAAGATCACCGGCGCGTTCAAGCGCAGGACCGCTAGTGACATGCATTGCGACATTCATCTCAGCAGCCACGATTCCCGCAAGAGTTGTTTTTCCGAGGCCAGGAGGCCCCGCCAGCAAAATATGATCTGCTGCTTGTCCACGTTGTTTGGCGGCACCAAGCACGATGTCTAAGTGCTCTTTCAGTTCTCTCTGACCAACAAAATCATCAAGATGTCGTGGACGCAGTCCAACTTCATCAGACACTTCACGCTCAGAATTGATGAACGGATCTAGAAATTCATCACGCACGACGTGCCCCCAGCATTGCTAACGCATCTCGCAACATTGTTTCAGCATCGTCTGCAGTGGTGAGTTGTCGCATTGCTTCACGAATCTCTTCTGGTCCGTACCCAAGAGCGGTGAGTGCTTCGCGGACATCAGCTGCTGCCGACTGTACGGAACCGTACGCGTCTACTGCAGAGATTCCCTCGAGATTGAGACGAGACTTTAGTTCAATCATTAAGCGCTCTGCGGTCTTTTTGCCAACACCTGGAACAACAGTGAGTGCTTGTGTGTCGCCCGATGTAACAACAGTGACGAGAGCTGTAGGTGAATACGTTGACAAAATTGCCATCGCCATCGCAGGGCCAATGCCATGGGTCGCAATCAGGATGTTGAACGTATCTCGCTCGACTCGAGACGAAAAGCCGAACAAGGTTTGAGCATCTTCGCGAATGTGATGATGAACATGAAGAAACACCGAAACAGTCGGTTCGAGTTCAGCAAATGTAGAAGTAGTCACAGAACACAAATATCCAACTCCAGCAACTTCAATGAGAACTGTGGAAGGCGTGAAACGTTCAAGCACCGTGCCGCGCAGACTGCCGATCATGTAACACCTCGCATAAGCGCGGCATCGCGTGACGCAATAAACGGCGCGATGGAACAATGACACAATGCGATAGCCGCGGCGTCAGCGGCATCGGCTGGTTGTGGTGCAGATTCGAGATGTAAACGTTGCTGCACCATGTGACCTATTTGATGTTTTGTTGCGCCACCCCATCCAGCAACAGTATTTTTCACTTGTGATGGCGTGTACTGAGCAACATCGCATCCGGCGCGTGATGCCAACGCCAAAACAATTCCACTTGCCTGACCAACACCCATTGCGGTTCGAACGTTGTTTTGAAAAAAGACCTGCTCAATTGCCACGGCATGGGGGCGATATTCAGCGAGCAGTGACTCGACCTCTTGATGAATTTCACCGAGTCGCTCTGGAAGAGAATTAGTTGTTGGGGTGCGAATAACTCCCAATGCTCTGGCCGTGATGTCTTGAGCCGAGTTCATCTGCAATACGGCATACCCACAACGAGTGAGTCCTGGGTCGATTCCCAAGATGATGTACCCCCCTGAGGAGCCCTGACCGAACATAGGTTCGTATTGTACCCCAGGCTCCTAGCGCCCGTGTGGGAATGTCAGCGAGCGGCCTCGACGGCTGCTACTAGTTCCTCAACGGGACGGAAAGTCAAGCCCGCTATGGCCCTGTGGACATAGCGGATTGTGCCATTGGCATCGATCACAAAGACACTTCGACGAGGAAACCCCAGCGGACCTACCGTTCCGTAGAGCCCCGCAACGGCCTTGTCGGTATCTGCAAGAAGTGGAAACCCAAAACCATGTTTCTCAGCGAATGCATCGTGGCTAGCAACGTCTTGCGCCGAGATGGCGAGAACTTGCGCTCCGACATCAGAGAAAGCAGACAATTCGTTGTTGTAGGAATTCAATTGCTTTGTGCACACCGGAGTGTCATCACCTGGGTAGAACACCAAAACGACTGGTTTACCTCGGTACGAAGCCAATGAATAGGACTGGGAACCAGTGCCTGGCAATGTGAATTCGGGAGCTTGGTCCCCTACTGCAACGGCCATCAGTCAATCTCCTGCATCAATGATTCGTCGATATCGAAATTGGCGAAGACGTCTTGTACATCGTCGTTATCTTCCAACATGTCCATAATACGCAGAATCTGACGCGCATCTTCAAGCACGGTCACTTCAATGGTGTTGGATGACACCATTGTGCTTTCTGCGCTCTGCACCTCAATGCCAGCAGCCTCGAGGGCATCCTTCACGTCATAGACCACAGAAGGATCGGTGAGAATTCTCCATGAATCACCATCTGGCTCAATGTCGTCTGCCCCTGCCTCGAGGGCGGCAGTCATGACGGTGTCTTCTTCAATAGCTATCGGGACCAGGATGAGTCCGCGGCGAGAGAATTGCCAACTGACTGCACCTGGTTCAGCCATTGAGCCACCGAATTTTGTGAAAGCACTGCGAACATCTGCAGCAGTGCGATTGCGATTGTCGGTGAGAACATCAACCAAGAGAGCAACTCCACCTGGTGCATAGCCTTCGTACATGATAGTCTCGTAGTTTGCGCCGCCGGTTTCTCCCATGCCCCGCTTCACTGCTCGATCAATTGCATCTTTCGTCATCTGTGCAGCCTTGGCCTTTTGCACAACAGTTCGTAGAGAAGCATTTGATTCAATGTCTCCCCCGCCACCTTTTACGGCTACTTCAATTTGACGAGACAATTTTGCAAACAGTTTTCCGCGTGCTTTGTCGGCAGCACCCTTCTTGTGTTTGATTGTTGCCCATTTAGAGTGACCAGACATCGGTTACACCTTTCCTGCAGTTGGCATTAAAGAAATAAAATACTCGTGCAATCGAACATCGTGGGACAGTTCCGGATGAAACGATGCCGCCATCACATTGCCTTGTTGCACCAAGACTGGTTCGTCTCCCAGTTGACCAAGCACTTCAACCCCGGGACCAACGCGCTCGATACGCGGTGCCCGTATAAACACACCGTGGAACTGACCAACACGAGTATTGATCTCTGATTCGAATGAATCCACTTGGCGACCAAACGCATTTCGACGAACAGAAATATCAATCGCATTAAAACTGCGTTGGTCACTACGTCCATCGAGAATCTCGGACGACAGAAGAATCATGCCTGCACAGGTTCCAAACGTTGGCATGCCGTCTGCAATACGCGCAGCAATGGGATCGAACAAACCAGAAGAATCCAGAAGTTGAGACATGGTGCTTGATTCTCCACCAGGCATCAACAGCGCATCTACGCTTGCCAATTGTTCAGGTGTGCGCACTTCGACGGTCTTAACGCCTATCGAAGCAAGCGACTCACAATGAGCAGCAAAGGCTCCTTGAAGGGCTAACACCCCAACGCAACTGTTCACCCGGAGGCCTCGCGTTCATGGTGGTGTATTACCAACCGCGCGAAGCGAACTTCTGCGCTTCGTTGATTTCGTCCATGCCGATACCGGTCATTGGCGCACCAAGCCCACGGCTGACTTTTGCCAAAATTTGTGGGTCACGGAAGTGAGTGGTGGCTTCAACAATTGCTTTTGCACGTGGTGCAGGATCATCGCTTTTGAAAATTCCAGAGCCAACGAATACTGCTTCAGCACCTAGTTGCATGGCAAGCGCGGCGTCGGCAGGTGTTGCAATGCCACCCGCACAGAAAATCGGCACTGGGAACTTTCCAGTTTCGGCGATCTCTTGGACTAGTGGCAAAGGAGCCTGAAGATTCTTGGCCCAGTCAAATAGTTCTGATGCATCAGCCTGAGTAATTTTGCGAATGTCGCCGAAGATGGAACGCAGGTGGCGCACTGCTTCAACAATGTTGCCAGTGCCGGCTTCACCCTTTGAACGAATCATGCAAGCACCTTCTGAAACGCGACGAAGCGCTTCACCAAGATTTGTAGCACCGCACACGAACGGAACAGTAAATGCAAACTTATCGATGTGATGCTTCTCGTCAGCTGGTGTAAGCACTTCAGACTCATCAACAAAGTCGACGCCAAGTGCTTCCAAAATCTGTGCTTCAACGAAATGTCCGATACGAGCTTTCGCCATTACCGGAATGCGAACCGAAGCCTTGATTGCTTCGATCATCTCTGGGTCGCTCATACGTGCAACGCCACCATCGCGACGGATGTCTGCCGGAACTCGTTCAAGTGCCATGACTGCGCACGCGCCTGCATCTTCTGCAACACGAGCTTGTTCGGGCGTAACGACATCCATGATGACGCCACCCTTAAGCATTTCGGCCAGACCACGCTTCACGCGCAGAGTGCCCACAGAAGAACTATTAGATGAACTCATATGCCTAATGGTATCTAGGCGACAGGGTCAAGCCCCGCCTGAATACGTGTGACTAAACAGCAGGCCATGCCACTTTGGCTGGGTCGACGCCTGGGTCTACCTGTGCCAAAGAGTTCTTCCATGCCAATTCCACCCACGTACGGCCCGGAGTCAAACGCACAACCGCCCCATTGGCGTCCTTCAATGTGAAAGGTTCGGTGCGTGTGGCACGTGTCCAAGTGATTGGAATGAGACCACCATCGGTCATGACGTAACCAGTCCCGTCGCCGGTCGTGACGGCATGAGGGCTCTTGCGGTCGGCCTTGCTGCGAATGTATGTGACATACAAGACAACGACATTTTTCGCATTAACTTGTCCATCGTCGGTCATATGCGGCTCAAGGACACGTTTTACGTTGTCATTTGACCTCAAGAAGTTTCCACTCGCGGCATCCCATTTCCAGTACACCTTGACGTTGTACATAGAAATTTTTGCACCGTCGACGGGAACAGATGTTGCAGGCTTTGCATCACTATCTGAACGATACGTAAATTGCTGTTGCGGCGGACCGGAACCCTCAGGCGCAAGTTTCCAAAGATCTGATGTCTTTGCATACAGGTTGTGCGGCACCTTTTTATCTTTTGAACGGAAGTAGCCGCCCTTGCCACGAGATGCTGAGTAGCCGACATTCACAAGATCGCTCGCGTTGATTGCTTTTGTCACGCGATAGTTGCCGCCACTCCAAGCAAACAACGGCTTGTTATAAGCACCAAGAATGTCAATGTCCTGAGTACGACCACTACGAAGAGGCCCAACTGGATCACTGCCTTGACTCTGATACACAGCAGCAAATCGCGTGAGCGATTCAACATTTTCCTCAAACACGATGTCTGCTTTATTCAGACCCGCCTGCGGCCGTGCATTCGGATGATTATCAATTTTGGCAACCAGTGCGACACGTGAAGCAGCCGCTGTGTCGGTCACCGGTGTACCCAATAGCGGGAACACAGGACCAGCTGACGAGGTTGTGTCGACGGGAGTGCCGTCTGGGTTTGTGTCTGCTGTGGAACTGGTGCCACCGCCGCCACATGATGCAATGACTGACAGCGCGATTGCTCCGATTGCGAGACGTGTAAGGAAGCGACGTGAAGATTTCAATTTAGATTTCCTTTAAAAGGGCGATTCGCTCATCGAGAGATGGGCGCTCGAAGCCAAGACTAGATAGCCCAGCTTCCTTAGTGGTGTCATTGCGTGAACCATGTGGAGTTGCAAACCACAACGGACGCGCACCCAGTCTGTGCAATGTCTCTTGGGAATGATCAACCACAATCTCTAATGCAGAGATCAACCCTGGCGGATAGCGCGTTGCTTGACAGGCAGCAATGTCGGCTACTAACACCGAACGCTCGTCAGTGGTCTTTGACACGACACGACGCGCAAG